>PKCJ01000069.1 GCA_002862945.1 Opitutia bacterium
ATCGATCGTTTGCCTTAGGCAACGGGTCTTGTCTCTTAACCCTCAAGTTGCATTTATTGTCTCAAACGGACGGCTTTTTTACAGCCTCCCGCGCTTCAGATTTTATTGCGCATCCATGATTACTGCCCGTACTCAGGCGTTTCTCACTTGGTTCGCTCACTCCGCGAAGCCGCAGTTCCTTTTTCCCGTATGGATTGCGACACCCCTACGATGTAACAGCATTTTTTCGTTCACACTGTCGAATTGCGTTGTTCACTCCGCACTAACTCACAGTAGCAACTGTCGGTCTGTGACCGACTGTGTACGCTCTTTTGTTCCGAACCGGAACTTAGAGCATCACTCGGTTTGCAGCAGGTTCTTACTCTAGTGTGCTTTTTTACTGCTTCACTTAAGTTGCCGCTCACCGCCAGACTTCAATTACGTGTTATACCGAAAAGGCACGAACCTTTTCGTAGAAGCCGGTGACATGTGCCTGCCGTGTATGATTACCCGAAGATAATCTTGCTGCCTTTAAAGGCAACTCACAACAGGGGCCGGGAACGTTAGCTCATCCCGACCTTTTCCCAAACTAAAGTTTGGGGTATATCTTGAAGCGGTATTCCTGACTACTCTCGTAGTTTTGTTTCACACTTCGTTTCTGTCAAAGATCATATTCCCGAAGGAATGTAACTATTCTGCGTGGAGCTTTTCCGCTGTCAAGTCATTTTATCTGTAAAACATTGTAAATCAATGACTTGTGAATAAGTATGTGAATAAGTCGTGAAGCAACTGCAAACGAACGATTTAGGCTTTCGTCTATGCGTATTTGCACTGTGAATAAGTCAGGTTTCGCAAATTATTATAAAAAAAGTTTCTTTTTTTATAATTTTGGCTCCTGAATTGGGCCTGGTGAAGTATCCCTTAAAAAAGTCGACTTACTGCTCTTAGATACCTGGCTTCAAAGGGCGAGTCCTTTAGGTTCAAAACCATGCGAGTTTTTATAGGTTCGGAATCAAATTCCTGGGATCGTAGAGGGAGCGAAGCCTTTGGTCTTTGAGGGTGCCGGTAAGCTCGAATTGGAGAAGGTTGGGTATAGGTTTTGTGATGAGGTCGCCAATTTTGCGTAGCTTGGAACTGGGATTACCAGCGTTACCGAAAAGCTTGACTTCAACATTCATGTTGAGCTCTTGATCGCTGAGGCAGAGTGTTCCTGGACTGTCGATCTGGGTGCGGTCCCCGTCTATGCGAAGGGGGTCGAAAGTGACAAGATCGTCCTTGTAGAAGAAGTCGCCGTGCATCTTGTTGAGATTAAAGGAGGTGAAGCTGAGTTGCGTATTTTGTAGGATCTTAGATAGAGGTCCGAGTAGCTGGATCGTCCCTAGTTTATCGTTACGGATTTCAAAGTGCCCGAAGCCCTTGTGCTTGAAGGGATCCTCAGTCGGGCCTTGCCCTCGTATATTGAGGTCGATTCGCGCATCCTCACGTCTGGGCTTGGTTGTTTTGGTGCCTTCTAGGCTGTCTTCTATATGATCAAATTGGGGAAGATCGCGGATTGCTTGTTTTTGATCGGCATCTTTTAGAGCGAGCGCGTAGTGCAATGAATTCTTGGATTCTACGGGCATGAAAATATCGATCATGGCAGTGGCTTGACCATCGGCGAAGCCAAGCTTAACATCGCGTAGATGGCTGACTTCAGGGCGTCCGAAAAGCTTGAAGCTAAGATGATCGAGCGGCACGTCTTTGAAGGTGAGCGGGTGGTCGAGACTGGCGGTAAGATCAAAGTAACTTTTGTCTACATATTCGGAATAGGCTTTGTTGAAGATGGCTGCTTCAAGTTGTATTAGTGGTGGGCTAGTGGTTTTGAAGTCAGTGATGACTGTCGCTATATCGCTTTTGAAAAGTTTGGCTGCTTCGGCCAGCGCGAATTGAACTTCCATGTCCAGGCGGATCGAAGCCGGGCTTTTGACTTCGTCGCGCCTTGAAGCGAATGCGATATCGCCGCGTGCCCAATCTTGGCCCTTGCAAACATTGAGATCGTGCAGTTCGCAATAGAAGCCTCGACCGCGCACAATAAGTTCAGCTTCATCAAGAACCACGCCCATGTAGCTGACCTTGCTTGCCTTAGCGTGACCGTAGTAAAGGTCGGAGGATTGTCGTTGTGTGTTACCGTAGATGGTAAAATCGCTGAAACTGTAGTCAGAGTGACTGAAATCGACATTCTCAAAGATAGCTGCCCACCAGCTAGGAAGAAGTGAGTTATAATCGTAGGGTATAATGGAGCCGACAAGGCTGCCGCGATAATCGAAGCTAGTGGTATCTAGGCTAAACTTAAGATCAAGCCACTGCTGCTGACGGCGGAGGTAAAGATCTTCGATCACGTAGAGGTCATTGGCATAACTGGCGCGCGCATTGACATGGTCGAAAGTAAGTTCGTCGATTTGAAGTCTTTGAACTTCAGCTTCCAGTTCGGCGTGATTGACGGCAAAACCTTCGGTAAGATCTAGTTTGAGGTTGTAGTAGGGGGGTGTGTTATAGGTGATTTTTGGAATTTTTTTGGTAAGCTCTCTGGGAATCAGTGTGACGAGATCGAGACAGCCACGTGCTTGCACTTGGCCGCTCCATTTCTGGGCGTTTAGTTGTCCGCTTAAATCGATAGCTCCCTCAAAGCTACCGGTTGAACCATTAAACGAAAGTAACGGATAGGCCTTTGAGTCGACCTGCAGAATGGGGGCAACGAGTTTGAAGTTCTGTATGTTTAATTGCTTGGCAGCTAGTTTGAGTCGCGGACATTTGCCTGAGATTAAGTCGTCGAAGTCGTCGTGAGGGAACTCGGCGCTGAGGCTATGTGCAGTTAAATTAAGGCTAGGAACTTCTAGGTGGTGTGCTGTAAGGCGTGGTGCTGAGATGAGAGTGGGCTTCCCCTCAGAGAGTTGGATGACTCCTGATAGCTGTAATTTTTCGGCACTCGCCTCTGCATGTTGCATCTGCCGACTAGTGATGCGTAATTCGATTTGCTGTCTATTGGTATCGAGATTACTCGATTTAAAGTCAACGGTCGGTGCTAGAAAGTAACTGATATACTTCTTTTGTTGAGATAGTATGGCCGCTTGTGTGTAGAAAGTATTGATGGCTACATTGATGTCTAAAGCTTCGGCACCGTCCTGCTTAAATGCTGGTAAATCAAAAGAGCCGCGTAGGCGTATGTTTTCATGTAAAGCGGCGAATCGATCTACTTTCCAATTGTCGTCAGTCTGAACAAACCGAAAGGCGACGCGTTCTAATAGAGGACTATGATATCCATCAGGTGAATACACGGATGGGGCGAAAAGTGTCCCCCCAGTCAATAACAGATTCTCAGCGCTAGGAGCCTCATCGAAGCCTTGCCACTTCAGTTCCAGCTCGGCGGCATCGGCCTGAAAGAGGGATTGCTTGATGTTTACAGAACGTAGCTCGATGCCTACGAGCTCGATAGAGGCATCTGGGCGCAGACGGATTTCATCGACACTTAGGATGATGCCTGGGGATAAGTTTTTGGCAATGAGCTGATTGCCCCACTCGGACGGTATCGGCAGGTAGCCGTAGATTAGTAGGCACGCTACGACAAAGGCTTGCACAATAAAGATAAGTAAAATTGTGGCATCAAAAAACAGCTTTAGAAGTGTGACCAGGCGGAGTTTTCTGATACGTGGCATGTTTAGCGTGATGGCTTGCAGGTGCTTTACTTGTCTAGACGCTAAGGCGCCTAGGTTTGAGCAGGTGTAGATATTGGCTCTATGGGTGCAGGTGTCGGCACTGGTTCACCCTTCATCTCTGGCGGAATTTCCATGTCCTCGGTTAGTTCGTAGAGTGCGTCGAGTAGCGACTGTGGGATTTCGAAGATAGTGTTATATTGTTTCGACCCTGCTACTTGAACGGTGCCTGAGAGGCGGTCTGTGAAAACATATTCGCGTGTCTCGATACGGTCGGTTTCGTCTCCCGGCAACTGGATTGTGGCGCTGAGTTGGAAGCGCCAAGGAAGTGATTTTTCTGCGTCGACGGGATAAGCTTCGGCATAGCTATCGAGGAGGTAGCTCTTAACCTCAAATTTACGAATGGCGCCAAGCAGGACGGGTATGTGCTCTGCATGGTCGGCATCTAATTCTTCGATCAGGTCATTCCAAGGTATGTTTTCTTGTCCAAGCGCATAGTCAAAGATGGCTTCGCCAGTTTGCAGGTTTGTAAGCTGGAGTGCGCTGATACGTGCCGCAGCGGGCAGTATGTCCAATATACGGTTTCTGTAGTAGGGGGTATTGAGTGGAATCATGCGCAGAGTCGCACTGCGCTCTACCTTGAAGATGAAGTCAGCTAGGTTTGTTTTTGCGTAGAGAGCGTCCCTGTTGTTTTCAGGATATGCGAGCATAAGTGTTAATGGATCGCCCTCAGAAAAGCTGAGCGTTACGATGCGGCGTGGATTGTTAAAGCCGTAGCTCTCGATGTCAGACATAGAGGGGGCATCGGCGGTAAACCCTTTCGCTCGAAGGCTGGAGAGGTCTTTTATCAGGTTGTCCATGATGGCTGGATCAGCGCGATAAGGCTGGATATCGTTTCCACCTTTACTTTCAAGAACCTGCCAGTCGTTTTCGCCAGTTTCTAATTTTTGTAGCCGTATCTTTCGGCCATTTTCCGAGATATTAATGGTGGAAAGCATGCTCGAATCGAAGTTCATAAAGTTGCGCTCACGGAGCGCTTCTTGCGCTTCGCGTAGTGCGTCGAAAGGGCGGGCGAGCACAGTGAAGATTGCTGGGTTGTCTTCGAGTTTAGCGAAGTATTGAGGCGCACCTTGCGAATCGGGATCGAGATTGCCGACGATGAGTGTTTGGCGGCGCTTATTACCGTAGATCGTGACCTGCATGAAAGGTGTTTCGAGGCCCTGAACGATCGGATCGGTTTGTTCGGTCTCGAGAAAGCGCTGCACTTTGGCAGCGGTTAAGGTATTGACCGTGTTGTCGACGAGAGCAGGGTTTGCTTTCGCTGCGAGGGGTGCCTCAAAAATCCAAGCCCCATTGTTGCGTGCGAGGCGTACTTTCAGCGAACTACCATCGGCAGTATTTCCGGAGCGGATCTGCAACCCGAGTGCGTCGACCTCAAAGACGGGTATGTCAAATATTTCGCGCGAGCGCAGATCATTTAGATCAACGAGCAAACTATCAATGAATTGGCGGTTGACGACAAAGATCTCCAGTGCGTCGGGGCCTAGAAAATAGACATTATTGCCGATTTCGGTTAGCGTACCGATGCTGATAGAAACGGTTTCATCGCCTTTGGCGATGACGATCTTCAGTAAAGGATTTTCGAGCCCGTAGTCGGCTAGGGATTGTCCAGTCTTTTCAATTTCATCGACGGAAAAGGAGGCTTCTTCTTCGAGGAACTGTAACTGATTCAGAATACGATTGATCGCGAAATAGTTAGCGGACCATTGCATTGGCTCGATGAGGTGCCAAGTAGAACCTTTTCGCTCAAGGATGCGGGGTGTTTCGATTCCGCGCCCATGTAGCTCGATACGGTCGGCGTCGATTAGCTCACGTCCGATCTGTCTCGAGAGACCGCCGGTGCTTGGCTCGATTTGTCTAGCCTGGTGGTTAAGGTAAGCAATCAGGCCAAAAGCAATGACATTGAGTGCGAGAAGAAAGACTGTGAATTTGAAACGCATATGCTTAGTAGCGGCGGATGAGATAAATGAGCAAGCCCAGCAGCGCAGTAGCACTCGGTAAGATTGCGTAATAAATGAGGGTTCGGTTTAGGTCGCGCTTGCTCATGACGACTTGGTAACTTTCCAGTGGTCGAGTCGCTATGTTAAGCATGCTATTCTTAGCGAGTGCCCAATTCATCGAGTTGAAGAAAAGAGTACGGTTGCCGAAGGCACGTAGGCGGTTGTTGGTGATGAAGTCAGAATTACCAAAGGCGACGAAGCGACCACCGGGGATATTGATGCCGAGCCCTGTGCCTGCAGTGCGAGTCGAAACTGAAGCGATGGGGATAGGGCCTTTGAGGTCGCGCTCTTCGTCGAATTTTATCGGATCTTCCGTGCGGTAGTCGCTCTCCGCCCAGCTTTGGTCGGAGGTACCTATGATTTGAGTCACCTTCAGTCGTGGGTCTTTGAGGGAGCCAGGATCAGTGCGCATGGGGCGTGGGCGACCGAAGAGGGCTGTGACCTGGTAATCGACGAGTAGCTTTGTAATTGGGTGTGCGGCGAAGCGACGTATGATTAGATCACCACCTTGCACCCGAAAGTCGGGGCCAATATCTTCAACTACCATGTCATCAGCAAGTATGCCCCAGTCATAGAAAAGCTCTTCCATGCCGTGGCGTCGACCGGGATCGATCAATACCATCATTCGGCCATTACGCTCACTCATATAGCGACGCAGCTTTTCGACTTCCTCGGAAAGGAGACCGGCCTGGGGGGAGGGGACGACTATCAAGTCGGCATCTAAGGGTACGTTTTCCTCCACTGCCAGATCGAGCGTAGCGAGTATGTAATTACGCTCGCGGAGAAAGGCTTCGAGCTGTGAGAGACCACGTAGGGGGTCGACATCTTCTAGGCGCATCTCGCCGTGACCAACTAAGAAGTAAATTTTATCCTCATCTTTCGCGGAGACGTCAATGATTGCTGAGGTGATTACCTTTTCGCCGCGAAAGCCTGTTATTTGATTGTCCGCGACTTCGTAGAGTTCAGCTTGGCGAATTTCTCGTGTGCGTTCTCCCATTGCGATTAAGATTATGTTCTCCTGCGTTAGCTTATATTTGTTTCTCAGATCTTGAGCGCGCTTTCTCTGCTGATAGATGTCGAGAAACTCAATGTTAATGTAGGCTTTACCCACCTTCATACCCTCGGCTTCGTATTCGCGCAAGAGCTTGCTCAGGTGTTGGTGAATCTGTTTTAGCTCGGCGACTTCAGGATCATTTGGAATGGTGACGATGATACTGACAGGTTCCTCCAGTGCACGGATGTGGGCTTTTGACTCAGGCGAGAGGGAATAAGTGCCCGATTGTGTCAGGTCGATCCTAGTAAAGTATTTTGCGGCGAGATAATTGAGCGAGGCGACCAAGCATAATCCGAGAATGATCTGGACTATGCGATTGGCTACATGGAAACGACGTGCAACACGGTATTCGTTGAAACGGTTGATCTGCATCAGGGTAATTATGGCATTCTATGCTTTCGCTTCGATTACGAGAGTGGAGAAGCCCAGTAACAGAAAAGTGGTACTGGTGTAATAGAAGAAGGGGCGGGTATCGATAATACCGCGCGAAAAGTCATCGAGATGTTCAAAAATTTGTAGGTAGTTGACTGCGGCAACTGCCCAACTAGAGAGCTCACCTCCTGCATCTGCGAGATTACCCATTTGTTGGCCACCGATGATGACTACGAAGAGAGTTGTGAAGGTGAGCATCCCAGCGACGAGTTGGCTACGGGTGACACTACTGGCAAAGACACCAATCGAGATAAAGAGTAGACCACTTGTTGCGAGAAAGAGGAAGCTGCCTACGAGCGGTTCTACTTGCAAGAGAGCACCACTTTCTGCAGCGTTAGGGTAGAGTTTCTCGGTGACTAGGGGAAAACCAATCGTCAATAACCAGAGCAACATGTAGAAAAGATAAGCTCCAGCGAATTTACTCAAAATTACGGCTAAGCGCGAGATGGGAGTGGTCATTAGTGTATCTAAAGTTCCTATACTCCGTTCGCCTGCAATACTTCGCATTGTTAGAAGGGGTACGACGAAGAAAACAGGAATCCAAAAGACGCTAAAGAACTGAACAGTAGGCAAGGTCTCCGAGGGAGTATTGACCATGCCGCGCAAGATTGCCCAATAAAGAAAACCCATCAGGCAGAGGAAGAGCACTGCGGCGATGTAGGTGTGCGGGCTGATGAACAGCATGCGTAGCTCGTGTTTAAGTAGTATGAAAAAGTGGCGCACTTTAAATGGGTCGGTAGTAATTATAGAGAGACTAAGCGCTGATTTTGGGCTTGGTTTCGATGGTTTCCTCCCAAGATCGTTTGGTCGCGGCGAGGAAGATCTCCTCGAGGTTGGGCTCGCGAGAGGCCAGGCTGTGTAGGATGAATTCACGCTGACTGCTGAGTATCTGGATCAGTTGTGGGCCAAGGTTGCCTTCATTTTCGACGCGAAGGTTCAGCTCGGACCGATTTTCGGCTATCGGAGTGCATTCAAGTATGTCAGCATCGATTCCACGACTGGCCAGGCAAGCGGCGACGGCGGTGTCGTTGCCTTCGACGATTAAGCTGTAGCGATTACTGGGCAGAAACTCCTCGCGTAGTTCATTACTCGTGCCCGCCGCGACGATTCGACCACGGTTGATGATAATCACGCGGTCGCAAGAGCGCTCGATCTCGGGCAGAATATGGCTAGAGATGATAACGGTGTGTTTGCCGCGTAGATTATCGATTAGTTTACGGATTCCTTGGATTTGGTGGGGGTCGAGGCCGATGGTCGGTTCGTCCATGATGATTATTTCGGGATCACCAAGTAGGGCATCGGCGATACCTACGCGTTGGCGAAAGCCCTTGGAGAGTGTGCCGATGATTTTACGGCGAGCTGTACGGGCGAGGTCGCAAATCTCCATTGCTTCTTTCACGGCGGCGCGGAGCTTGTGCCCTGGGACTTCTTTGAGTCGCGAACGGAAACGCAGATATTCGACTACCCTCATGTCGTCTGGCAAAGGATTGTTTTCTGGCATATAGCCAATCTTACGTTTTACCTCGTGCGGGTTTTGCGCTACGCAGATGCCGCCAACCCAAGCCGAGCCCGAGGTGGCTGACATAATGCCAGAGAGGATCCGCATAGTTGTGCTTTTACCCGCGCCATTGGGACCAAGGAAGCCGACAACCTCGCCCGGATTGACCGTAAAGTTGACTTTATGGATAGCGGTTAAGGCCCCGTATTGGCGGGTGAGATCTTTGACGCGTATGCTGGGAATGGTTTCCATAGGTGGGCGATTGTTCGGAACATATTCACAAGAGGGAAGAACTCAGAAGCTTGCAATCCGTTACTTGGCTCTGTAAGACGTATTTTTCATTAGTTCCACGCCTTGGACTCCGCGCTTGCGAGACTTCTAAGGGCAGTGCATCTAATTGTTATGGAAATTACTCTAACCACGCCAGCCATACTTTTTCCAGCCGTGAGCCTGCTAATGCTGGCCTATACTAACCGCTTTTTAGCCATCGCTAGTATTATCCGTGTGCTGCATAGTCGTTACAAAGCTGAAGGCAGCGCCGTTGTGCGCCGCCAAATCGAGAATTTACGCTCACGACTCGGGTTGATTCGTAAGATGCAGACCTTCGGCATCCTGAGCCTCTTCGCCTGCATCCTCTCGGTCATTGTGCTTTTCCTCGGACAGTTGATTCTCGGTAAAATCCTTTTTGGTCTCAGCCTAGGACTAATGCTTACCTCGCTGCTTTATTGCCTGATGGAAATACACCTGTCTGGCCAAGCCTTGGAGATTGAGATGGAGGATATGCAGAAGTAAGGGCTAGTTGTTAAAAACTAATTATTAGTTCCTGAGTCCCAATTTATTCTATGGCAGCTTCGTCGTGCCCATTAGGAACTTGTCGCATACGCGAGCGACGCCACGACCTTCGTTGATCGCCCAGACAATGAGCGATTGACCACGGCGCATATCTCCCGCCGCAAAGACGCCTTCGACACTAGTTTCAAATTCACCGTATTCGGCCTTCACGTTGGATCGGGCGTCGAGGTCGAGGCCTAACTCTTCGGCGATGGTTGCTTCGGGACCTAAGAATCCCATTGCAAGCAGAACAAGCTCTGCTTCGAGCACTCGCTCACTACCATCGACCTTCTTAGGAATGAAGCGACCGTTTTCATTCGTCCATTCGATGTTATGAACGTGCACGGCTTTGACCTTATCGTCTTCGTCGCCTTCGAACTTGCTGGAAGTGACGAGATATTGGCGCGGGTCTTCCCCTTGAATTTCGGCAGCCTCTTCTTGGCCGTAGTCCATTTTGTAAGTCTTGGGCCATTCGGGCCATGGGTTATCCGCTGCGCGCTCTTCGGGAGGCTTTGGCATGATCTCGAGTTGCGTCACGCTCTTACAACCGTGACGGAGTGAGGTGCCTACGCAGTCAGTGCCGGTGTCACCACCGCCAATGATGACGACGTTTTTGCCCTTGGCCAGTTCGCTGAATTGTTCAGATTTGCCTTCTTTGACGTCCCAAAGTTCCTTTGTGTTCGGTCCAAGGAATTCCATCGCGAATCGGATATTGCCTAGATCGCGGCCTTCGATTGGTAGATCACGCGGCTTGGTGGCACCACAGCAAAGGACGACGGAATCGAAGTCCTCCATTAGTTTTTTGGAAGAAATGTCTTTGCCGATTTCGACACCACAAGTGATAGTGATGCCTTCGGCTTGCATCAACTCGATACGGCGAGTGACGACGTCCTTCTCTAGCTTCATGTTGGGGATACCATACATAAGGAGCCCGCCTGGGCGATCGGCGCGTTCGTAAATGGTGACTAAGTGACCGGCTTTGTTTAGCTGATCGGCTGCGGCTAGACCCGCAGGTCCTGATCCGACTACAGCGATCTTTTTACCAGTGCGCTCTTTGGGCGGGGTGGGGGTGACCCAGCCTTCATTCCATGCTTTGTCGATGATGGAACACTCGATGTCTTTAATCGTGACGGGTGGCTCGATCACACCGAGCACACAAGAGCCTTCGCAAGGAGCGGGGCAGACGCGGCCAGTGAATTCGGGAAAGTTATTCGTTTTCATGAGGCGCTCATAAGCGCCCTGCCATTTACCTTGGTAGACGAGGTCGTTGAACTCGGGTATCAGATTGTTTACTGGACAACCGCTGGCCATGTTAGCGAGGGTGATCCCTGTGTGGCAGTAAGGTGTACCACAGTCCATGCAACGTGCACCCTGGCTTTGCACTTTTTCTTCGTCAAAATGCTCGTGTATCTCGTCCCAGTCTTTGACACGTTCGAGTGGTGGACGATTCGCAATCGTCTTGCGCTCGATTTCCATAAATCCAGTTGCTTTTCCCATAATATTTAAGAGTTGAAAGTTGTTATTTGGGAGCGGAAAGAGTTTTATTTTTTGAGGTTTAATTAAACTTCTGCTTTTTGTCTTTCGTCTCCTTTATTGTGACTGCAAGTTGTCAGTGACCTGCTTTGACGTTTTCTTCAAATGCGGCTTGGATAGCTTCTTCGCCCGCGAGACCACGTTCTTCAGCACGTTTGAGGGCGTGCAACACGCGTTCGTAATCCTGCGGAAGAATCTTGAGGAACTTGCCGGCTGTTTCCGGCCAGTCGGCGAGGATGCTCTCGGCCCTTTTCGAACCAGTGAGGGCGAAATGCTTTTCGAGTTTAGTTTTGACCAAGTCCATCTCTTCGTCGCCGCACTCGATCAGTTGATAAACATTGACCATATCTGGGTTCAAGCGGTTTTGAACGAAGTCTCCCGATTCATCATAGATGTAAGCAACGCCGCCGGACATGCCCGCACCGAGGTTACGACCTGTTGTGCCGAGGTTCAATACCATGCCACCGGTCATATATTCCAGCGCGTGATCACCGAGTCCTTCGACTACAGCTTCGACGCCTGAATTACGGACGCAGAAGCGCTCGCCAGCCATGCCTGCGATGTAAGCTTCACCTTTGGTCGCCCCGTAGAAGCAGACGTTGCCCGTAATGATGTTTTCGTGGGCGACGAATGGTGACGCAGGATCGGGACGGACGATGATTTTCGCACCGGAGAGACCTTTGCCTAGATAGTCATTCGCGTCGCCTATTACTGTGAAGGTCATACCTTTCGGGCAAAATGCGCCGAGTGATTGGCCAGCAGAGCCAGTAAGAGTCACCTTAACTGTATCTTCAGGGAGGCCTTCTGCGCCATATTTACGCGAGATGTCTGCGCCTGTAATCGTGCCGACGACGCGGTTGATATTTACGATGGGCAGATTAATCTCGACGGACTTGCCATCTTGGATGGCGGGTTGTGCTCGTTTGAGGATCTCGGTGAGATCGAGCGAACGGTCAAGGAGATGGTCTTGGTCTATCTGGCAGTAAGTTCCAACTTCGGGGCCTACGTCTGGACGATAGAGTATTTTGCTGTAGTCGAGCCCTTTGGCTTTCCAGTGGTCGATGGCTGCGCGCATTTCGAGTTTGTCGACACGGCCGACCATTTCTGGGATCGAACGGAAGCCAAACTGTGCCATAATCTCGCGGAGTTCTTCGGCGACGTAGTTCATGAAGTGAACAACTGCGTCAGCGCCACCTGCAAAGCGCTTGCGTAATTCAGGGTTTTGAGTAGCTACGCCCACGGGACAGGTATTCTTATGGCAAACGCGCATCATCAAACAACCGAGTGTGACAAGCGGTGCCGTTGCGAAACCAAACTCTTCGGCACCGAGAAGACAAGCAATGGCTACGTCGCGGCCGGTTTTGAGCTGGCCATCAGTCTCTAAGCGGACGCGGGAGCGGAGATCGTTGAGTAAGAGCGTTTGGTTTGTTTCAGCAAGACCTAGTTCCCATGGAGCACCTGCGTGTTGAATGGAGGAGCGTGGCGATGCACCTGTGCCGCCATCGTAGCCAGAGATGAGTATACCGTCGGCCTTTGCTTTGGCAACACCTGCGGCAATTGTGCCCACGCCAACTTCGGAAACTAGTTTCACATTCACGCGTGCTCGAATGTTGGAGTTCTTTAAATCGTGAATAAGCTCCGCGAGATCTTCAATTGAGTATATGTCGTGGTGCGGTGGGGGAGAGATCAGTCCTACGCCGGGTGTTGTCCCGCGCGTCTTGGCGATTTGAGGAAGCACCTTATGTCCTGGTAATTCGCCACCTTCACCAGGCTTAGCACCTTGCACGATCTTGATTTGGATTTCGTCGGCGTTAACTAGGTAGTTACTGGTCACACCGAAGCGGCCAGAGGCGACTTGCTTGATAGCCGAACGACGGCTGTCGCCGTTAGCGTCCGGTGTGAAGCGGTCAGGATCTTCGCCCCCCTCGCCCGTATTCGACTTTCCGCCAACACGGTTCATGGCAACGGCCAGTGATTCGTGCGCTTCTTTTGAGATTGAGCCGTAGGACATGGCACCCGTTTTGAAGCGCTTCATGATCGCTTCGACGGGCTCGACTTCATCGATTGGGATGGCCTTTGACTCGTCGATTTTGAAATCCATGAGGCCACGAAGTGTAAACATCTCCTTGGACTGATCGTTGATCACTTGTGAATATTCTTTAAATACCGCAAAATCACCAAGGCGCGTCGCCTTCTGAAGCTTGTGAATTGTGATCGGGTTAAATAGATGGCGTTCGCCGCCAGCGCGCCATTGATAGATACCGCCGGGTTCGAGTGCATCGCCGCGCTCATCATCGCGAGGAGCGAAAGCTTTGTCGTGGCGAGTCATTGTTTCCTTAGCAATGGTGCCAAGGCCGATGCCTTCTACTCGGGATGCCGTTTTGGTGAAATATTTATCGACAACCGATTCGTTGATGCCGATAGCTTCGAAGATCTGTGCCCCACGGTAAGAGGCGACAGTCGAGATGCCCATTTTAGACATGGTCTTAATCACGCCGTTGAGGTTGGCCTTGAGATAGTTGTAGCAAGCTTGATCGGCGTCGACTTTGACGTCGCCACGACTGACGAGGTGGCGAACGGTTTCGAGTGCGAGATAAGGGTTGATTACGTTGGCACCATAGCCAAGGAGCAGAGCGAAATGTTGAACTTCACGCGGTTCACCTGACTCGAGCACGATGGATACGCGGGTGCGCGTGCCTTGGCTGACGAGGTGGTGGTGGAGACCAGCTACTGCGAGAAGTGCAGGGATCGGTGCTTTCTTGGCGCCGATCTTGCGGTCAGAGAGAACCAGGATGTTTACTCCGTCACGGATGGCGGCATCGGCATTTTCAAAGAGTTGTTCAAGAGCGGCTTCGAGGCCTTTTCCTGAGATGCGTGGATCGACAATCGCATTGTGTCCCGATTCAAGGCCACCGGCAGCCGATTCAAACAAAATGGGTAGCCGAGTCGCTTTGAAGCCTGGTAAATCAATGTGGCGAAGCTGCGCAAGTTGCTTGTGGTCGATCAGTGGCGAGTCAAACTTGATCATGCGGCAACTGTTGGCGCTGGGGCGGGAGAGGTCGCCTTCAGACCCAACAAAGCTGATACTCGCGGTGACGAGCTCTTCACGAATAGGGTCAATTGGCGGATTGGTAACCTGTGCGAAGAGTTGCTTGAAGTAATTGTAGAGGAGTTGAGGTTGATCGGAGAGCACGGCAAGCGGCGCGTCGTTGCCCATAGAGCCGAGCGGTTGCTTACCAGCTTCGGCGCTGGGACCAACAATGAAGCGCATGTCTTCAAAAGTATAACCAAATGCCTTCTGGCGGGTTTCGAGGGTTTCGAAATTGTCGACGTGCACGTCCTTTGCTGCGGGCAGGTCATCTGAGTTGACGAGGTTTTCTTTGAGCCATTCGCCGTAGGGTTGCTCCGACGCGATTTGTTCCTTTAACTCTTCGTCGCCGACGATACGGCCTTTTTCCATGTCGATAAGAAACATACGACCCGGTTCAAGGCGGCCTTTTTTGACTACATTTGCTGGCTCGATGCCTTCTAGTACACCGACTTCGGACGCTAGGATGACCTTGCTGTCGGAGGTCACGTAGTAGCGAGAAGGGCGTAGACCGTTGCGGTCTAGCGTCGCACCAACTTGTATGCCGTCGGACATCGCCATCGACGCGGGGCCATCCCATGGCTCCATCATGCAGGCATGGAATTCGTAAAAGTCTCGCTTCCACTGAGGCATACTCTTGTGGCGTTCCCATGGCTCAGGGATCATCATCATCATGGCATGTGCGAGGCTGCGCCCTGAGAGAACGAGGAATTCGAGACAGTTATCAAACTTCTGCGAGTCGGAGCCATCTTCACGTATGATCGGTAAGAGCTTCTTCAGGTCGTCGCCGAATACTTCACTAGCGAGTTGCATCTGACGGGCGTAAAGCCAGTTCTCATTGCCGCGAACGGTGTTGATCTCACCATTGTGGCAAAGATAGCGAAAAGGCTGAGCGCGTGGCCAGCTCGGAAAGGTATTGGTCGAGAAACGGGAGTGAGTCAGTGCGAGTGCTGAATCCATTGCCTCATCGGAGAGGTCAGGGAAATAGTGCTCAAGCTGTTCAGTTGTGAGCATACCCTTGTAAGTCATCGTGCGGCTAGAAAGCGATGTAATGTAGAAGAGCGCGTCTTCATCTTCACCTGAGTAGCGGATGCGGTGAGTCGATAGGCGGCGGACTATGTATAGTTTGCGTTCAAAGGAGATACCCGCTTCACAAGCGTCGCCACGAGCGACGAAAAACTGGCGCATACAAGGCTCGCAGGCAGCCGATGCTTTGCCGAGAATCTCGTTGCGGACGGGCACATCACGCCAGCCGAGCATGCTGAGCCCTTCCTCCGCCACGATCTCTTCAATGATTGCCTCCTCGTGCCTGCGCTCTTCGTCGTTTTTGGAGAGAAACACAAAGCCGACACCATAATCGCCCTCACCCGGAACTTCGAAGCCCGCTTCTTTTTTGCAGATCTTTTTGAAAAAGTTGTGAGGGAGTTGGATAAAGATACCAGCACCATCCCCAGTAATTGGATCGCAACCGCAGCCACCGCGGTGGTCAAGGTTCACGCAAATCTCGAGCGCACCCTTTACAATACTGTGGGATTTGCGACCTTTCATGTCGACAATCAGGCCGATTCCGCAGTTTTCGTGTTCGTTCCTTGGATCATAGAGACCCTGTGATTTGGGCGGATTGTGAGTGAATTCCATATCTATCTAAAATTTTTGTGAGTTATGTGTAAGTCGCCATTTGCGAACCGAATCCAAATTAAATTGAGCGGTAAAAATACCCATATCTGAGTTCAAAGAGAACGCGTAATTTAGTCACTCGAAGTTAGCTGTCTAGGAAAATTACCCAATCTTGTTTTTGGAAGAATACTTTTGCGCAAATTGATGTTGGATTGATTGAAAAGTTGTAGCCCCGCCTTAGTCACCAGGCTCAGAATAGATCGTCCTAATGCGAGACTCCATCCCGACTGGCTACATAACTTAGAAAAAACGGACCGTTTTTGAGCGCATCGCCTCGTGTTCTTCATCGGTGCAGGGTGCGTTTGTGGGTGCCTCCACCTCCGCGTTGTTCTGAGAAACTAATCCGTTACTCAGCATGTAGTTTTCGACTTCTTCACCACTCACGTCTGCGAGCATGGAGCCATTAATTTCGACGCAGGGAGAGAGAGGTTGTCCAGATTTTTCGACCATTTCCGCATATTGAGCTGAATTGTTGATAATGTCTCGGTCTTCGTACTCGAGACCGTATTTTTTCATGATTGCGCGGACGCCCATGCTCCAACCGCAGGTTGGTTTTAAGTATGCGATAATTTTCATAATGTTGCTTTGTGTGGTGGATTTTAAGAACTTGTCAATTACGGGATTTACGGGCCGAGACCCAATCGATGAGTTTGCTAGTTTCATCTTCGTAGGCCCATGCCGCTCTTAGGAACTCAGCAGGGTGGATATTGTTTTCTTTAAAAAAGTTTCGGTCGCCCCCGCAGCCATACATTGTCTCGGGTGGCAGCTCGCCGCGAAGCTTAGCAATTGCCTTAGGCATGATGCGCGGTAGCCAAACGATTCCCGCTGCCTCATCGGTCTTCGGAGGGAGTGTATTGGAGTCGAGTGTGTTGCCCGATGGCTTCCCCTTTTGCACGGTCATGAAGTAGTCGCGGCGTGCTTCGCTGACCATTAGGAAGGTCTCAAAGTCTGGCTCGCCTCGGCTGACGAAGTCCTCTGCGTAGTCATAAACATCCATCACATTGAGACCCATGGAAGCTAGCTCCGCTAGGGTTGCTTCGTCAAAGTAGCTTTCTACTTCGCGACACCCCTCTTTATATTTAGCTACCGCTCCTTCCCAAATTATTTTCAAATTTTTTTGGTATGTATAATGATTCATATTAATACACATAATGATGCTTGCGCGGAAAACAACCCGCTTGGTCATTTTAATTAAATGTATTGGACCGCGATGCAGTAAGTATTACTGAATTAAAATGGACTTTCGGATTATACTGAGCGCGCTTGGCACAGCAGAAGGCTTCAAGCTCTGAATTTGTTGTCGGATGTCGTGTGTAATTTGCTAAAAAACCGCTAACTCTGGATTCTTTGGGCAACAACCTACTAAGCTTGCGTTCTGATTCTTAATTCTAATCTACCATGACTGGGACTAAGTTTTTGGGTAGGCTATTATTATCAGATGTGATATTCACGTCTTCTTAGTTGCGCGTTTAAGCCAAGCGGCCAATATCCCTACGATACATGCGCGTCGATTCACACATGCACACACCACTCTGTGGTCACGCCTTCGGCGAGCCGATCGAATACGTCATGATGGCAGCGGAGCGAGAGATCAATCTGATCACGATCACTTGCCATATACCTATGCGCTGGGAGGCCTTTGGGCAAGCAGGTATTCGCATGTCGTCAGAGCAACTCGACGACTATCTGGTTTTAGTCAGAGATACTGCCGAGCAAGCCAAACCGCTCGGCGTCGAAGTGCTCTGCGGCATTGAAGCTGAGGTGTATCCTGATGAGGCCGAACTGGAGCCGATGGACGAGATTTTGGCTACTTACGATTTCGATTTCGTTCTCGGTTCGCTCCACGCACAAAGCCGTAGCTATATAGACTGGCTTGCGAACAATAAGGTAAAGACGGATGCAATGAAGATTGATAGCTACTTCCGTCACCTAAAAGACGGAGCGGAGTCTGGACGCTATGACAGCATGTCTCACCCAGATGTGATCCGCACTTATGGTGTAGTGAACCATTTTAATCCTGCTGAGCACGAAGAAGTGATCCGTGACTTCCTCCAAGCTGTGGTCGTCGAAGATATTTGCATGGAGGTCAATACTAGTGGTTTGACTAAGGGCGACTATGAGGTGCATCCCGATCCGCTGATCCTTGATTGGGCGAGCGAAATGGGTGTAAAGCTGACTATAGGATCAGACTCACACCATCCGCATTCCGTTGGCCAGTTTTTTGATGTGATTCAGCCGAGGCTGCGCGATAAGGGCTTTACGGATTTACACTACTTTCGAGGGCGTCAGCGACATGTGATTCCGATGCCAGCGGAAGCTAGCTAGGTAGCATACCAGCTTGTCGACCGCGTTGACGCGATATTGTGTCCTATGAGCGGGCACACTGCGGTTAATATGATGAGTGACCTGTAATATTTTTATATAATAGACTTTACACTATTATAGTGTGCACTAATATTTTACAAATGAAGAATATTACCCTAAGTGCCGACGAGGATCTGATCGCCCGCGCCCGCGAGCAAGCTCTCGCTCGTCAAACTACCCTAAACCAGCTCTTTCGACTGTGGTTGGAAGAGGTCGCTGAGCAAAAAGAGCGCAGTATTAAAATTGGAGCGCTCCTTGATCGCTTAGATGGAGTCGATTCAGGGGGCAATTTTAGACGAGAGGAGATAAATGCCCGCTAAGCTATTTCTAGATACGAATGTGTTGGTTTATGCGTTTGATTGGTCAGAGCCTGAGAAAAGATTAGCCGCGCAGGAAATGATCCAGCGTGAGATGGAATGGTGTATCAGCTGGCAAGTTGTTCAGGAATTTAGTAGCCTTGCCTTACATCGGTTCAAAAAGCCTATGTTACCAGAAGATCTTCGCGATTATCTCGATCTAGTTTTATTGCCGAATTGTCGAGTCATGCCGACCGCAGCCATTTACGGGCAAGCACTGAGGATTCAGTCGCAAGCCCAATACTGCTTCTACGATAGTTTGATCGTGGCTGCTGCTCTTGATTCTGGAGCAAAACAGCTCTATTCAGAGAATTTAGAACCAGGCGGATTTTTCGGTAACTTGGAAATAGTGAACCCCTTTGAGTAATTAATGACTACCAAGGACTCCCTTATTAGCATATAGTGCTGAGGAAGAATTTCGCTACTTTACCCCAACAAACCTTCAATAACCTTTGATGCACTATTGTAAGCGTCGGTGGGGGCTTTAGGTTCGATCGTGCTGTTTGATTCGGGCTTGCAGAACTGCCTTTCCATTTCATCTAGGTCGAGGCCTAGACTATCATTCGCAGCTCGCAGCGAAGCACCTAGTGCGACCGAGCCACTGACAGCGAGGCGTTGGACTTTCGCTTGAAAGACATCAGCAGCGACTTGGGCGATGGCATCATTTTTTGACGCGCCGCCCGTTAGGTAAATGACTTCGGGTTTCAACTGCATCCAATCAGTACGTAGTTTCATGTTGATAAATTGACCCTCCACGCAGGCGCGGATGGCGGCGTCGGCATCTTGCCAGCTTTCGAAGGCATCTGTACCTTTTAGGATGGGTACTTCGAGATCTACGCGTGGACTGATTTCGGGGCGGAAGAAGGGAACCATAATCTGGTCATCGTTACCAGCGGGTGTCTTACTTAAGGATGCGGTGAATTGACCCCAGTCGTAACCAAATTTGTCTTTAACCTGTTCGCGAGCGAGGGAGCCATTGACAAAACATTGCAGTGACATCGAGCCTCCAGCGGGATTACCAAATACGTGGCCACAACCTTGTGGATCAGCCACGACAGCAGGCATAGCAGCGAAGAAAGTGTCGGAAGTACCAAGCGAGACTACGAGTTTACCCGGCTTACTAGCGCCCATGCCGACGAGGCTGCTAGGGTTGTCGCCTGTGAAGATGGTGATTGGTGTGTTTGGGGCAAAACCGTATTTTTTTACAAAATAATCGGAGATTTTTCCAGCTGTAGTGCTACCTTGAGCGACTTTGGGTAGTCGCTTGATTAGCTCGGGAGCGGTTGCCTCAAGTAGTTCGGTATCCCAGTCCCAATCATGGATATTGAGCAGATTCATGCCTGCGCCGTCGCCAGTGTCGATGGCTGCATCTGCGCCACAGAGTATAGAGCAGAGGAAGGAGCTCACTAGGTGGATACGGGCTGTTTGGTTGTAGGCTTCAGGTGAGGTTTTGTAAAAACGTCTGATTTGTGGACCGGTGAAGCGCTCGATGGCGATGGAACCAGACTTACTGCAAACGATTGAGTCACCACCGATGGCCTCGCCGATTTCGCGGCATTCCGCGCTGGTCGAACTGTCCATCCAGATGGGAGATGTGGCACGTGTGAGGCAGGGCGCAATCTGCGTGGAGAGACTTTCCTTTGCATCTAAGTTATTGATACAATTAAGCCAGCGAGCATTTAGGTAAACTGAGCCGTGTTGTTGGCCAGCTCCTGAGACGGCGGTGATTTTAGAAAGATCGCATTTTACCTTTAAATCTCCGAGTAGTCTTTCTAAAGCGTCTAACCACATAAGTGGGTCACTGTGGACTTCGCCTCCGGTGCCTTCTGGAATGAAGCCTGACGGTGCTTCGTATTGTGGCAAAGATTCGCCGAAATTAATGGCCGCTTCTGCGACCACGGATTCAGTGTCCGTATCGATCACAATAACGGAGCAGCTTTGAGTTGAAGAGTCGAGGCCGAGTGCGTAGGGCATAACGGGAGGAGTAGGGTGAGAAGTGGATTATAGAGAAAGAAAAAAAGTAGCGGGAAGTGGAGAGTTTTTAATCACTCTTCACTTCTACTCCCTACTCCCTACTTTGGTTGGGTAGATCTTATACAAACTCGTTGATCAAGTTTTCTAACATTTCTTGACGCCCGCTATCGAGGGTTGGCTCACCGTTGCTGAGTGCATATTTTTCGAGTTCTTCAAAACCCACTTCGCCAGCTTCGACCTTAGCGCCGATGTCTTTGTCGAATGTACTGTAGCGAGCATCGACGAAATCCTTAAGGCGACCATCTTCGCGGATCGCGTGGGCTACTTTGAGACCGCGTGCAAAGGCATCCATGCCGCCAATGTGGGCGTGCATTAGGTCGATCGGTTCGTGAGATTCACGTCGGCGCTTGGCGTCGAAGTTGAGACCGCCAGTCGTGAGTCCGCCCATTTCGAGCACGCAGAGCATGACCTGTGTGGTTAGGTAGATGTCGGTAGGGAACTGATCGGTGTCCCAACCAATAAGCTCGTCGCCACGGTTAGCGTCGACACTACCTAACATGTTGGCGTTGCTACAAACGGTGAGTTCGTGTTGCATTGTGTGGCCTGCTAGCGTGGCGTGGTTGGTCTCGATGTTTAATTTGAAGCGATCCATCAGGCCGTATTCGCGGAGAAAGTTGAGGCAGGCAGCGGAGTCACTGTCATACTGGTGGGTGGAGGGCTCACGTGGCTTCGGTTCGATGTAGAAGGTGCCGTCGAAGCCGATCTTATCCGCATGGGCGATGGCCATATGTAGAAAGGCGGCGAGGTGGTCGAGCTCGCGCTTCATATTGGTGTTGAGCAGCGTACTGTAGCCTTCGCGACCGCCCCAGAATGTGTATCCAAGTCCGTCGAGTTCCTTCGTGCTTTCGAGAGCCTTTTTAACCTGCGCAGCTGCGTAAGCAAATACCTTGGCATCGGGCGAAGTGGCGCCGCCCTGCGAGTAGCGAGGGTGGGAGAAGAGGCAAGCGGTTCCCCATAGTAGCTGGACGCCGGTTTCTTTTTGTTTGGCTTTTAGCTTGGCGACTACGGCGTCGAGGGCAGCGTTGGAGGCGGCAAGATCGCCGAGTTCAGGGGCGATATCGCGATCATGCCAGCAGTAAAAGTCGATACCGATTTTCTCTAGAAATTCAAAGAATACGTCGACGCGAGCGATAGCGTTTTCGACTGAATTTGAACCATCGTCCCAAGGCATAACGGCAGTGCCGGCACCGAAGGGGTCGCCGAGCTCGTTACGCATGACGTGCCAGTAGGGCGCGGCGAAGCGAAGGTGATCCTTCATGGATTTCCCCCCGACTATCTCGTCGGGGTTGTAGTGCTTGAAAGCAAGCGCGCTCTTAGAGCTTGTGCCCTCAAATTGGATTTTGTCGCAGTCGAAATGTGGCATATGATATTGCAGCGCTGGACGCCGAGTTAGGTGGTTGATTTGTAGAGTCGGAAGAATTCGACTGGGCACTAAATTAACCCAGTCTAGTGGCGTATAATAACAAATTAAGCGAATTACTGATACCTTAAAATGCGATTATATTCTGTTCATTTTTGACAATATCTGTGACTTGTTGGCAATATGCTTGAGTGTTTGGCTCATGCCTGATCTCCAGTCATTGATTTTAGTCGATTTAAAGCATCGTTTTCAGTCCGAATTCGAAGCACCATTAAGACTGCATTCAGCAAAGTGAAGCCGATGGCTGTCCAATATGCCGTCATGATCAATGGTAATGCGAGGCCTTCTAGGGCAACAGCGATATAGTTTGGATGAGGAACGAATTGATAGGGCCCCTTATTGATTCGATTCAAACCCGGGACGATAATGACGCGGGTATTCCATTGTTTGCCAAGTGTTGTAATGCACCACCAGCGGAGTCCTTGACAGGCCATCGCCAAGCTAATCATAGGATAGCCCAGCCATGGAATGAATTCTCTTTTCATCAATAGCGGTTCTACGACGCATGCAAATAAAAAACCTGTATGTAGAATTACCATGAAAGGGTAATGGCTTTGCCCGGTTTCAAATCCGCCTTGAGACATACTCCATTTTCTATTGCGATAGGCAACGCTCAATTCACACAAGCGCTCGAGTGCGGTTAGTCCCATGATGATAAAAAATACGGCTACCATTTTAACAAAACCATTTCACAACAAAAACCTGGACCCATCGCTAACACTAGACCAAAATCTCCAGGTTTTGCACTGTTCTCCTTTAATGTATCCGCTAAAACAAATAAGACCGATGCGCTAGACAAATTACCAACTGAAAGTAGCGAGGAGCGGGTTAATGCAATGTCCTCGTCTGTTAACTTCAAGGCTTCTTGAAAGGCGTTTATGACTTTAGGGCCCCCAGTGTGACAAATCCATATCTTGATGTCTTTTCTGGTTAGGTTGAGTGTGGCCAAAAAAGAATCAACATCTGCTTGGAGATGAGATTTGACCAAGTCTGGAACACTTGCTTGCAAAATGACTTGAAATCCATCCGAGCCAATCTTCCAGCCCATGACATCTTCGGTATCGGGATAAAATCGAGAGCGGGATGCAACTGTGAGCGGACCGGTTCTGGACAGTTTTTTTGCACGGTTTTCTCCAATGGCCAATACGCATGCTCCCCCATCCCCAAATAAGCCCGTTGAAATCAAATTGGCGACAGAGAAATCTTTTCGTTGAAGCGTTAAGGAACAGAGTTCTACCGAGAGCAATATGGCAATCTGATCCGGATAGGCTTTTAAGTAATCATGAACGCGACTCAATCCAGCAGCACCTGCGACGCAACCGAGTCCAAAAATGGGAATTCGCTTTATATCGCTCCGAAAACCAAGGCGATTGCAGAGTTTTGCATCGATTGATGGTGTGGCAATTCCAGTAACGCTAACAAAGAATATGGCATCGATGTCAGTAGCTGTTAAGCCTTTCTTTTTCAGGACTTCGTTAATGGCTTTTTCACCGACATCTGTTGCAATACGAATAAAGTGGTCGTTTGCCTTCGTGAAGTCATTTAAGTCATGATACTCTTCTATTGGAAGGGCAAGGTGGCGCCCGCCAACCATGACGGCTTTGTGTAAACGATCAACTCGGTTGAGATTGTGATGAGCTTGGGACCAGGTTCTCTTGAACTCGGCAATAAGCGCATACTGGTCATAGTAATGTTCTGGATGCGCTTTTGATATGTTTGCAATATACATGAATTGAAATCGTGTGAGTTGATAGGTGAAGAATTCATTCTTTTCTGGCAGTTAACGTCCTCTTTGACGACCGCAAGACCCTTTTTGGCGATTGACGAAATATGGCCAAATTTTAGTGATTTAATCGTGATTCTAAGGCTGGAATGGTGAAAACGGACCCCATTCTACGTCTTCTCCATATAAGATGGACTTGAAGTTTTCTCGTCTAATGGGAGCCTCTTCTGTATTGACGCAATGTTAGTAGGCTCGCTATTCGAGATCTTGTCAAAAGTTGGCTCCTCTACCAATCGCGAGTAGTATGGCTATTTTAAGGCTGCAGCTGCTGTGGTCTTTGAGCGGGTAGTTGGCGAGCCACCATCAAGTTTCTGTAAGTCACGCGGATAAGTGTGCCCCTAGATTTTTTGCGCTCACGGAAATTTGACCCTATTCAAGTAATCGCAATCACCCATTAGTTATGGCCCTTGCATCAAGCTATTAGTAAACGTCACGCAGATAACGTTTATCAGTCTTTAGCTTTTTTACGTATGTCGCGGCTTCTTCATTACTTTTACCACCCTCTTTTTCGATAATTTCGTGTAGTGCCAAGTCGACATCTGTTGCCATGCGACTGGCGTCACCACAGACGTAGAAGCTAGCCCCTTTTTCTAGCCACTCGTAGAGCTCCGCGCTGTTCTCACGCATGCGATCTTGCACGTAAACTTTTTCTTCTTGGTCACGAGAGAAGGCGACATCCAGCTTGGTCAAAAAGCCATCGGCGAGGTAATCCTGCCACTCGGTCTGATAGAGAAAATCTGTGAGGTAGTGCTGATCTCCAAAGAAGAGCCAATTTTGACCTTTCGCGCCGATGGCTTTGCGCTCTTGCACGAAAGCGCGGAATGGTGCGATGCCAGTGCCAGGTCCGACCATGATCATGGGTGCATCGTTGTCGGCAGGGATCTTAAAGTGTTTGTTCGCAGCGACGAAGACGTCGGCCTTGTCGCCCTCGGCGATGCGGTCCGACAAATAAGTAGAGCAGACGCCTTTGCGTTGGCGGCCATGGGTATCATACCGGACAACGCCTACAGTGAGATGAACTTCACCTGGGTGCGTCTTCGGACTAGAAGCGATTGAGTAGAGCCGCGGCGGCAGTTTACGCATTATACTGACCAGAGCATTAGCTGTGATTTCCTTGGCTGGGAAGTCGTTCAGCACATCAATGATTTCGCGACCATGGAGGTATGTTTGTAGGTCGGTTTTTCTGGCAGGGTCTAAGATGGCTTCAAGTTTTTTGTCTTTGACGATCTCGTTATAACGCTTAAGTACGGGTAGGGAAATTGTCGTCACATCAAGATGGCTAGTTAGGGCCTCTTTCAAGGTGTATTCCTGCTCTTTGATACGCACGGGTGCTTCAGCGACGAGCTTAGTCTTTTCGATGATCGCGTTGACTACATCTTCTGCGTTGTGAGGCACGACTGCGAGGGCGTCGCCAGTTTCGTATTCGAGACCAGAGCCTTCGAGGTTAAATTCTAGATGGATGGTTTCCTTGGCAGAACCTTCCCCGTTGAGCATGACGCGCTCAGTAAGCTCGGAAGGATAAGGATTTTTGCGGGAGTATTTGACAGGCGCAGCAGCGACTGAAGGCGCTGCTGTTGCAACGGATGCAGGAGGTTTAACTTCGGCTTCGAGCACGCCTAGCGCGCCTTTGTGCCATTTTGCAAAATCATCGTCGTAGTCTACATCGCAATCCACGCGGTTGTAGATGCGCTTCGCGCCAAGGCCTTCGAGGCGAGCGTCGAAGTCGATCCCCATTTTGCAAAACTCCTCGTAACTGGTGTCGCCTAGACCGAGAACAGAATAGCGAGTATTGGGCAGTTTGGGTGCTTGGTCGCCCATGAAAGCTTCGTAAAAATCGGTCGCAGTCTCGGGAGGGTCGCCCTCACCCCAAGTGCTGACGATTACGAAAAGATTTTGAATGTCTTTCAGTTTGGCGACCTTGATGTCGGCCATATTTACCGCTTTCGCTATGTAGCCTTTACTCTTTGCTGCTTTCACGGTAAGATCGGCGAGATTTTCGGAGTTGCCCGATTCAGTTCCGTAGAGAACGGTCAGTTCAGGGTTAACACCACCAGTTGACCGTAGGTTATTGATGTATCCCTCAATCCAAAGTAACTGATCGGCATGGAGGCCTTCGAGAAGACTCTTCAGCGAGGCGACTTGCTCGGGGGCAAGTGGTGCTGTCTGCGGGTCGACTGAATCGGTAGAGCTCATATTTATGCATGGAGAAAAGGTGTAAATAAGCACAGATCGTCCGAAACGCTAGTCTATTTCTACGTTTTTAGCCCTTTTCTTAGGTTTTTGAGTGACAAACCTAAGTTAAAGGCATAATGTTAGCCTTTTAATTAAGGATGCTTCTGCATTTGCATCGGAAAAAAAAGTGATTTAATTAATTAATTATGATATCTGACAGTCAATCTGCTCCACAACTTCACAAGAACGAAGTTATCAAAACCCGCAGTAACTATCTCCGGGGCACTATACTAGAAGGTATCGCCGACAGTTCGAGCGGATCTATCTCGGCTGACGATCAGCAGCTATCCAAATTTCACGGCCTCTACCAGCAGGACAATCGCGACGTGCGTGCCAAGCGTCGCAAGCACAAGCTGGATAAAGCCTACGCCTTCTTGGCTCGGATCTGCCTGCCTGGCGGCGTTTGCACTCCCGAGCAATGGCTTGTTATAGACAAACTCGCCAACTACTGTGCATTCAAAACGATCAAAATCACTACCCGCCAAGCTTTCCAGTTGCACGGCATCTTGAAGGGAAATCTTAAGGATGTGATCAGCTCGTGTAATGATGTCGCCATGACTACACTCGCCGCATGTGGTGATGTGAACCGCAACGTTATGTGCAACCCGAATCCTTTTGCCTCGGAAAT
>PKCJ01000120.1 GCA_002862945.1 Opitutia bacterium
TACAACCTTTCATTCCGGATCGCACGGATTGGTTTATGACCGATGTATTTACCGATCAGGGAATTGAATGGCTAAAGGCATCTGAAGAAGATGGTAAGCCTTTCTTCCTCTACATTGCATACAATGCACCGCACTGGCCATTACAAGCACCACAGGAGTACATTGATCGTTGTCGTAGTCGTTATGATGCGGGATACGAAGCGATCCGTAATGCACGCTACAAGCGCCAGATCGAATCTGGTCTCTTTAACCCTGAGATTGTGAAGCTGACGGAGCCGGATTACGACCAAGCATGGGATTCGTTTACTCCAGAACGCCGTGCACGCCGAATCGAGCAGATGGAAGTCTATGCGGCGGTGATGGAGAACCTGGATCACAACGTTGGTCGCCTTGTTGAGCAATTAAAGGCATCGGGACAATTGGACAATACCTTGATTCTTTTTCTTTCTGATAATGGTGCGAGCAAGGAAACACCTGCTGCAAAAGTGAAGAATTATTCAGACCAAGTTCCTGTTGGTGGCGTCGACAGTTTCGAGTCGTATGGCCAAGGCTGGGCAGCTGTGGGGAATACACCATTTAACATGTTCAAGGGGTCTAGTTATGAGGGCGGTATTTGCACTCCGATGATCGCACATTGGCCTAAGGGCATCCAATCACCCGGACGTGTGAGTTATGAGCCCGTTCACTTGATTGATCTGATGCCAACAATGGCGGATCTTTCTGGTGCGACACTTCCGGATGGTCTTGAGGGGCTCTCACTTCTTGGGCAATTGCAGAACCGCTCTGTTACGCGTGAACACCCCTTGTATTGGGAGTTCAACTACGGTCGTGCGGTTCGTCGTGGCGACATGAAGCTTGTTGCGAAAGGCAACAGCAAATGGCAGTTGTTCAACATTGCGAACGACCGCTCCGAAACAAAGGATTTATCCGCGCAGATGCCGGAAGTGACCAGTGAGCTCAATGAACTATGGGAAGACTGGTGGCAGGAAAGCACCGGTTACCCATTCTCTGAAAAGCGCGCGCGCACGCAGCAATCTAAGAAACCAAAGAATAAGAAAAGGTAGTGAAACAATTTAAAACGATTTTATTAGGTATGGCTCTCACGGGATCCGCGATGGCCGAAGTTCAACTGGCTCAAACTCCGCCGCTTGGCTGGAACAGCTTTGATAGCTATAGCTGCAGCCTTTACGAAGAGCGTGCATTGATGGAGGCGCACGCCTTTATCGAAAAATTCGCGCCACACGGCTACGAATATTATGTGATCGATAACGGCTGGTTTTCAAACCCGGAGAGCGTTCGTAAGGATGGCTTGTTGTTGCCGGTGAATACACATGCCGACCCTAAAGACGTGGAGGTCAATGAATATGGTATCGTCCAGCCCTCTAGTCTGTATTTCCCGAACGGCTTCAAGGAGTTGGTGGATAAGCTGCATGCAAACAACTTGAAGTTTGGTGTTCACCTAATGCGCGGCATTCCACGTGTTGCAGTAGAGCGTGATCTACCGATCAAAGGAACCAACTACACCGCGAAAGACATCTACACGACTGTGGATGACTGCACATGGTGTAAGTATATGCACGGTGTCGATATGACCAAGCCGGGCGCACAGGAATTCTATAACAGTGTGGTCAACGAGTTCGCCTCATGGGGAGTTGATTTCATCAAAGTTGATCACGTCACGCACAAGCCCGCCGAAATCGAAGCTTACGCGAAGGCGATTGAGCAGTGCGGCCGTCCGATGATCTTGAGCCTCTCTGCAGGAGGCACCTCCAACGTGAAGTATCTCGATAGCTATCGTATGACCAATATGGTGCGCACGACCCCGGATATTTGGGACAAACAAGTGAGCCTTGAACATTCATTTGGCTCCATGCGCAAGTGGCAGGGACTCGAGCAGCCGGGCTTCTGGCCTGATCTTGATATGATTCCCTTTGGTGAGCTTTGCATCTTGAACCGCCGTGATGTGAAGAAGAAAAAACCGGGCAAGAGTGAAGCACAGTTTGCCGGACACTTGCATCACTGGTCCTACTTTACTGAGCCACAAAAGGAAACGTTCATCACACAGCGTGCGATTGCTGCGTCACCGATCATGATGGGTGGTTCGATGCTGAATCTCGATGAGCACTCCACCAAGCTTCTCACGCATCCGGAAATGCTTGGCTGTGTGAATAATGGAATTCACGGCAAACTCTATTTCGAAGAAGATTCGATCGAAGCTTGGCATGCGCCGGCTAATAACTGCGATGAGTATGGATTCGTTGCATTTCAAAAAGGGATCGAAGGTTGGATTGGTATTTTCAATCGTAGCGACGAGAAACGAACTGTTGAGCTCTCCGGAAAGCTAGCTTCGGTGATTAAATCGGGCAAATACATGCTTCACGATGTTTGGGGTGAGCAAACCTTCGAGCCATGGAGCAAAAGCGCGGCAACCAAGTTCGAGATCGAACCCAATGGTGCGGTGTTCCTGAAGTATAAAAAAACTAGACGCGCCTAAATAGGGCGAACGACTACCATGAAAAAATTATTGTTACTCGCGGCGCTGGGTGCGTTGCAATTGAACTGGGCGACTGAAAAGCCGAATATCATTTATATTCTGGCCGATGACCTTGGTTATGGTGACCTGAGCTGCTATGGGCAGACGAAATTCGAAACTCCGAATATCGATTCGCTAGCAGAGCAGGGGATGAAGTTCACCAGCCACTATTCCGGTAGCACGGTGTGCGCGCCGTCGCGTTGCTCGCTGCTGACTGGTATGCATACCGGGCATTCAGTTGTGCGTGGAAATGCATCGGTCTGGCCGGAAGGACAAGCGCCGATGCCTGCGGATACGTTCACTATGGGTCACATGTTCAAGAACGCAGGCTATGCGACGGCGATTTTTGGCAAATGGGGTCTTGGTGCACCCGGCACACACAGTGAACCTCTGGAGATGGGCTTTGATCGTTTTTATGGCTTTAACTGTCAGCGTATTGCACACCATTATTATCCATACTTCCTAAACGACGACCGCGGCTACGAAGTGCAGTGGGGCAACTTCGGCTTGGAGGAGGGCGAGTATGCGCCCGATAAGATTCAGGATCAGGCATTGGCATTCGTCGAGACCAATAAAGATCAGCCGTTCTTCATGTACTACGCGTTGATTCAGCCGCACGCTGAGATGTTCGCGCCAGAAGAAAAGATGGAGAAGTATCGTGGCAAGTTCCTACCGGAAAGCTCCTATAAGGGAGTCGATGATGGCCCTGACTTCCGTAAGGCGCCCTATGGTTCACAGTCCGAAGCACACGCAGCGTTCGTTGGAATGGTCGAAGTGATGGATGAAGACATCGGCGAGTTGATCGCGAAGTTGGAAGAACTCGGTATCGCTGATAATACCTTGATCATGTTCAGCTCCGATAATGGTCCACACAAGGAAGGCGGACATGATCCAGCCTATTTCAATTCCAGTGGTTCGCAGCGTGGCCTAAAGCGCGAATTGTATGAGGGCGGCATTCGTGTGCCGATGCTCGCAACCTGGCCGGGACGTATCGCTCCAGGTTCGGAAACGGATCACCTTTCAGCGTTCTGGGATGTGCTGCCGACCTTTGCGCAGATTACTGGCGAGTCGCTTCCAGTTGAGAACGATGGTGTTTCATTCTTGCCGACGTTGTTAGGCGACAAGGCTCAGGCAGAGCATGAATATCTCTATTGGGAATTTCATGAGAAGAAGGGTCGCGTCGCCATCCGTAAGGGCAAGTGGAAGGGCGTGCGCTATAATGTCGCCGAGGATCCAAATTCTCCACTTGAGCTTTACGATTTGTCCAGCGATCCCGCCGAAGCAACGAATGTCGCCAAGCAATTCCCTGAAGTCGTTGCCGAGTTGGAAGCATTGATCAAGGGCGCGCGCACCGTGTCACCTGAAACGGATTTTAATTTCCCACTCGTTCGTAAAAGAGGTGGAATGATGAGCGATAAGCCAAAAGGAATGAAATGATACCTGCATTCCGTTGTGATCCCTTATCGTGGCAAACTCTCGTTTGAGCAGTTGGCGCAACAAATCATATCCGCGCAATAAGCGAATGAATAATTTTATAATGAAGAATAAACAAGACAAACGAGTGGGGAACATCCGTGGCTTAAAGCGCACGCTTCTCGCGACTGCGTGCGCCTTATTGCTAGGAGCTTCGGCTCAAGCAGCTGAGTTGGAGCGCCCGAATATTTTGTGGATTACCGGCGAGGACATGAGTGCCTCGTGGCTCGCCTGCTACGGCAATGAGAACATTGAAACACCGAACTTCGATAAATTCGCAGATGAAGGGTTTCTATACACGAACTGTTTCGCGCAATCGCCAGTGTGTGCGGCAGCTCGCTCCGGTTGGATGATGGGCATGCACCCGACCTCGATCGGCACGGTATATATGCGAAGCAAAAACAAGTTGCCTGAGAGCTTAGTTTGGTATGCCGACGCCTTGCGAGCGAATGGTTATTTCGCGGCGAACTCGTCAAAAACTGATTACAACACTGTTAACCGTTACGCTGGACGTGGTGGAGGTAAAAAAGAAGGCACAGTTGGCCACTTTGTGGACACATGGGACAGCTTCGAACCATACGCTTGGAGGAATCCAGAGCGGAAGCCGGATCAGCCGTTCTTCCAAGTGATCAATGCTGTGGGGGGGCATGAGGGCGTTTTACATCGTGCCAAAGGTAAGCCTGAGATAGCGGATCCTGCGGATATGAAGTTGGCTGCGTATCATCCGGACATTCCTGAAATGCGTGTGCAATATGCTGACTATTCCGAAGTCGTGATGAAGGCGGACTCTAGGCTTAAAAAGATCCTCGATGATCTAGAAAAGGACGGCCTCGCGGAGGATACGATTGTGGTCTACACTTCTGACCACGGTGGCGCTGTTGGGCGCAGTAAGCGTTTCTTGTATGATTCAGGAACGCATGCCGCGCACATTGTCCGTATTCCTGAAAAGTATAAGCATCTGCGACCAGCAGAAGTGCCGGGCACACGGATTGATGAACTCGTCAGTTTTCTGGATATCACTAAAACGTGGCTTGCGATTACCAATTCCGAAATCCCACCTGAAATGCAGGGGTGTGTTTACCTGGGGCCGAAGACCGAGCCTGTTCGTGACTATGTCCACATGGCGCGCAATCGTATGGATGAATGCCCCGACATGCAACGTGCGCTGCGTGATAAGCGCTACCTCTACATTCGTAACTTCGAGCCTTTCCGCCCGAATGGACAATATCTCGAATACCTTTGGAAGGCGCCGTCGATGAAGGCATGGCACAAATATCACCTTGCTGGAAAAACCGATGCAGTGACGGGTGCATTCTTCCGTCCAAAGCCAGTTGAGCAATTGTTCGATTGTGAGGCGGACCCGGACAACGTCGTCAATCTCGCCAATGATCCCGCTCAAGCTGAACGTTTGGTGCGCATGCGTGAGGAGCTTGCGCGTAAACAACTGGAGTTCTATGACTGCGGTTACCTGCCGGAAGGCACACTAATGGACCGTGCTCAGGCGAACAAGATGACGATCTACGAACTGATCCGCACGCCTGGATTGTATGATCAACAGGGCTACATGAAAGCAGCCGACTTGGCTAACTTCGCTCAGGAAAAGGATCTTCCGAAGTTGATCCAACTGCTTCGCTCCGATGACGAAGCTTACCGTTACTGGGGCGTCATTGGCTGCATCGGACTTGGCAAGCAGGCGGCCACTCCTGAAGTGCTTGATCTCATGAATGGGTTGATGCAAACGGATCTCTCCGAGGTGAAAACCTTGGACGTTCGCACGATGGCTGCATTTTATTGTGCGCAGATTGACAAGAATAAGGCACAAGCGCTTCGATCACTGAAAGAAGTGGAGAATGATGTGCCCAGTAAGTTGATTGTGACCCGTCGCGCAGCAGCGAATCTTAAGTTGCTTGAAGCGAACTACTAAGGAGACCAATGAAAGCAGGCATATTGAGCGTGTTCGTATCGACGACCTTGTTGGCCGCGTCCGCCTTTGCCGAAGAGGTCCGCCCCAATTTTCTAGTCATTTTAGTGGATGATCTCGGATTCTCAGATGTTGGCTGTTACGGCAGTGAGATCGAGACGCCAAACCTGGATCGACTAGCCGCGGACGGCTTACGGTTTTCGCAGTTTTACAATACGGCGAAGTGCCACGCCTCACGGATCTGTTTGTTGACTGGCCAGTATTATCTAAAGGCTGGTAATAATAAGTTGAAGAAAGCGGTGACTTCGGCGGAAGTGCTCTCCACGGCTGGTTACCACACCATGATGTCCGGCAAATGGCACCTCGACAAGGAGCCCACAGATTTTGGATTTCAGCGTTATTTCGGTCATTTGAGCGGTGCGACGAATTTCTACAGCGGGGACGATACATTTCGTTTGAATGGGGAAGCGTGGCAGGTGCCTGCTGAGGGCTTCTATACCACCACTGCCAAGGCGGACTTTGCTATCGACTTCCTCAAAGAGGCGCAAGGCATTGATAAACCTTGGTATCTCTATCTCTCCTTAAATGCGCCGCATGCTCCCTTGCAGCCCTTGAAAGTAGATTACGAGAAATATTTGGGCAGGTATGACGCCGGATGGGATGTCATCCGTGAGCAACGCCTACAGAAGCAGAAAGCACTGGGTCTATTCAAAACCCCGGTTGAAGCGACGGAGCGCCCGAGCCATGTGCCGGCATGGGATGCAATGAGCGATGCGTGGCGTGATTCCGAGGCGCGTCGCTTGGCAGCACTTGCGGGGATGATCGATCGTATTGATGCCGAAGTCGGCCGTGTCGTTGAACAGATCGACCATATGGGAGATTTAGACAATACCATGATCCTGTTTGTCTCGGATAACGGTGCCTCGCCTTTTGGCAAAAGCCCGAATCTTAAAGCCGAACAAAAGCCTTACACTGCCAGCGTCAAATGGCGTGACTCCACCGGCAGTGCATGGACTCGGAACGCGCCCTTTAAGTTTTATAAACAAAATCAACACGAAGGTGGCATTGCCACGCCGGCGATTCTTCACTGGCCTGCGGGGCTGAAAACTCCGAAGGGTAGCATCAATCACGATCCCGCTCACCTCATCGATATCCTGCCGACAATGGTGGAAATGAGTGGTGCGGAGATGCCTACTGAATGGCCGGGGAGGCAACTGAGTGCGCTTTCAGGCGAATCACTGATGCCGATTCTTACGGCTGGTGAACTCGTGCGCACTCAGCCGATTCATTTTCAATATGGCAATAACCGTGCGCTTCGAGACGGTAAGTGGAAGCTGGTCAGCATCAATGATGGATCTTGGGAGCTCTATGATATGGAGCAGGATCGCACGGAACTTCATAACGTCATCGCGTCTCACCCGGAGATCGCGCTGAAAATGTCTAAGGCATGGGATCAGATTTCTGTGGATGGCATGGGCAAAGTCTTCAAGCCGCAAAACGATCTGCCTAACAGTGAGTTTGTTAATGAGCGGTGGTCGGATTATTCTCAGTAGGGGATTTAGTATGCGAAACGTTATTTTATCTTTGATCACGACCGTTGTCGTATCATCAGCAGTCAGCGCTGAGGATTCACGCCCGAACATTGTTCTGATCATGGCGGATGATATGGGCTACGAGTGCATTGGCGCACATGGGGGCACGTCCTATCAGACCCCGCGTATCGATAAACTGGCGGATGAGGGCATCTTGTTTCGTCAATGCCATGCACAGGCCGTTTGCACGCCCTCACGCGTGAAAATTATGACAGGCACCAGTAATGTGGTGAATTATATGAAATTCGGTAAACTGGACCGTCGGGTGAAAACCTTCGGCCATTATTTTCAGGATGCCGGCTATGCCACCGCGGTCACAGGTAAGTGGCAACTGGGGACGGAAGACGATTCGCCGCTACACTTCGGTTTTGATGAGGCCTTTCTCTGGCGTCATAAGTTGAAAAGCTCGGTTAAAGGTTTTAACGGAGATAAGCGCGACTCACGCTTCGCGAGTCCATGGATTCAGCATACACGCCGGGAGGATGGAAAGATCGAATCCGATGTGAAACAATACCCGTATTTATACGGGCCTGATCTGATCTCGGACTTTGCCTGTGACTTTATCGAGGCAAATAAGGAGAAACCGTTCTTCCTCTATTATCCGATGGCATTGGTGCATTGCCCCTTTGACTATACTCCGGATAGTGAGGGATGGGAGGAGAATAACCTCGGGAGCTTAACCTATAAGGGCAACCCTGAGTATTTTGCCGATATGGTGGCCTATACGGATAAAATTGTTGGCAAGATCATTGATCAACTCGAAGCATCTGGGGTGCGTGAGAATACGCTCATTATCTTTACCGGCGACAATGGAACGGATAAGCCGATTGTATCCATGATGGGAGATCAGGAAGTGATTGGCTCGAAGAGTATTCCAATCGAGTGGGGGACGCATGTTCCCTTTGTCGCGAGTTGGCCTCGTTCGATCCCTAAAGGAAGCTTCAATTCTGATCTGATCGACTTCAGTGATATGCTTCCCACGATTTGTGAGGCCGCTGGGATTGATGTCCCAGTCGACCCGCTGCTCACCGGGCGTAGTTTCCTGCCGCAGCTAAAAGGGGAGCAGGGGGAGCCGAGAGAGTGGTTGTATTGTTGGTATCATCCGCGTGGACACAATGACTTGAAGATTTTTACCCGCACCGAGCAGTATAAGCTCTATAAGTCAGGTGCGTTTTATGATGTGTCCAAAGACGTGCTGGAACAGCAGCCGCTCGAAGTGTCCGGATTGGGCGAAGTGGCTATGGTCGCGCATGCACAATTGCAGCAAGCACTGGCTGGCTTTGAAGTGCTGGAGCAGCGACATAAAGAAGTCTATCCCGACAAAGAACGTGGGGCCAAATGATCCTGCCGATGAGCCAGTGATAAAAGAGACAAAAAATAAAGCTGAGGATGTTAATCCGGAGAGTTCATATGAGTGTAATTCAATCTATAGTTTTCGGTTTCGCCATATCGACCTTGGTAGTTTGTGGTGCCTACATGTCCGCTCTTAAAGCAGCAGACCAACCTAACATCATTATCGTTTTTAATGACGATATGGGCTATGGCGACCTCGGCTGTTTTGGGGCTACCAAGATCAAAACGCCACGAATTGATCAGCTGGCCCAAGAAGGCATGCGATTCACGGACTTCTATGTGGCGTCACCGGTATGCTCAGCCTCGCGTGCTTCCTTGCTCACCGGTTGCTACCACAGGCGAGTCGGCGTGGGCGGCGTTTTCTTTCCTAATCGCGGTCAGGGGGGGCTTGCTCCAGAGCATATTACGATCGCCGAAATATTGAAGACGGTCGGCTATAAAACAAAGGCGGTCGGCAAGTGGCACCTCGGCGATGAACCGGACTATTTGCCCACCAACCAGGGTTTTGATTCTTACTATGGCATCCCTTACAGTAATGATATGACGCCTGCTCAATCGATGGCGTATGCCGAAGATTGCTTGTTCCGAGAAGGTTTCTCGATAAAGATGCTGAATGAAGGTTTCAAGAATTCGAATGCGCCTAAAGGGCCTGCTGCGTTCAAAAACAAAGTGCCGTTGATGCGCGATGAAGTCTGTATTGAACTACCTGCGGACCAGAGAACGATCACGCAACGTTTCGCGACGGAAGGCATGGCGTTCATTTCAGAGAGCGTTGCCGAAGAGAAGCCGTTTTTCCTCTACCTCGCTAACTCGATGCCACATACGCCGCTCTATGTGTCTGCTGAGTTTGAAGGCAAAAGCGAAGGGGGACTCTATGGTGATGTGATTGAAGAGATTGATTACAACTTTGGACGCATTCTTGACCACCTCAAGGAACTCAAGATTGAAGATGAAACCTTGGTGGTCTTTACCTCTGATAATGGGCCCTGGTTGATCAAGGGCGACCATGGCGGCAGTGCATTGCCTTTGTTTGAGGGCAAAACGACCCATTTCGAAGGAGGGCAACGCGTGCCGACCATCATCCGCTGGCCTAAGCAGATACCGGCAGGTTCAGTTTGCAGTGAAATGGCGCTGTCGATGGATTTGCTGCCGACCCTGGCCCACATCAGCGGAGCTGAATTAGAAACGGCGATCGAGATTGATGGTAAGAATATCATGGACTTGCTGGCCGGCACCGCAGGTGCCGAAACCCCGCATGAATTTTTCTTTTTTGGCTCATCCGCCGTGCGCAGTGGGAAATGGAAATACCATGCCGTCGAACAATTTAAAGTTAAAGCCACGGCTCGTGAGAATACAGGCTCGACTCTTTACAATTTAGAAGAAGACATCGGTGAGAGCCACAATGTCATCGACCAATATCCCGAGATCGCAGCCCGTTTGAAGAAAGCGCTGGAGTCGAATCCCAACCACGGGAAGAGCAAAGAGAGAGCATCCAAGAAAACCAAATAAATATATTATGAAACGTAGAAACTTCCTCAAAACCGCCGCCGCCGCAAGTGCTGGTGCATTTGTCTTACCTCGATTTTCGATCGGTCAGCCCGGCCCGTCGGCGAATAGTAAAGTGAATCTAGCGATGATCGGTGCAGGTGGCATTGCTGGTATGGCTTTCAGTGGCTGCAAAGGTGAAAACATCGTGGCGCTCTGCGACATTGATAGCCGTAAGTTGCCTAAATGGGCGGCAACGAAGGGCATACCTACCTTTGCCGACTATAATGAGATGCTCGATAAATTGGGCAAAGAGATCGACGGCGTCTGTATCAACACGCCCGACCATACGCACTTTAATGCCACGCTGGCCTGTATGGAGCGCGGCATCCACGTCTGCACGCAAAAGCCATTGACGCATAACATCTGGCAGGCACGCACTTTACGTAAGGCCAAAGATAAGTATAAGGTAGTGACGAATATGGCCAATCAAGGTCACACTTACGACGGCATCCGCAAAATACGCGAGATGTATGAAGCGGATTGCTTTGGTCAGGTGGAGGAGGTGCATCTAGGTGTTTCCGGCCCCAATTGGGAGTCCAAATATTTTAACAAACCTGCGTCCATGCCGCTTGCTGCGGAGCCCATTCCGCCGGAAGTGAACTGGGATCTTTGGCTCGGGCCTGCTAAAGAGCATGCGTATAGTAGTCATTTGCACCCCCTCACATGGCGTAGTTACAACGACTTTGGCACGGGGCAATTCGGTGACTGGTTCTGCCATACCGGCGATGGTGCGGTGTGGGTACTCGACCTGTATGAGCCGACTGTGATTGAGTGCGTCGAGCGTGGGCCAGCGCTCGAAGGTATGATTCCCGATTATAGTGTCGTGCGTTTTGATTTTCCTGCTCGTGGAAGTAAAAAGGCCTGTTCGATGTTCTGGTATGACGGGAAAAAAAATGGCGGCACGCCGATCAAAGTGCCGGAAGATTGGAGCTGGGGCAAAGTTCCGGGGTCGGGCTCTTTCTGGTCAGGAGACAAGGCGAATGCCTACCTTGATGGCCGCTCCAACAATCCTCGCTTTAGCATTAAGGAGCAAATGGTCGAATTTAAGAAAAACGGCGGTGTCCCAGAGAAATATGCGCGCGTCGTCGGCGGGCCACACCAAGAGTGGATTCGTGCGATCAAGGGCGAAGGCCCTGAGTGCGGCTCGAATTTCGATTATGCCGCACCGATGTCTGAAGTCGCCTTACTCGGCGTGCTCGCGCAACGCTTCGACGGGCGTATTGAGTGGGAATCGAAAAATATGCGCATCACTAATCGCCCCGAACTGAATGTCTTCGTGAAAGAACCCGTCCGCACCGGATGGGAGGCCGGGGAAGAGCTTTGGGCGTAATGTTTACGTCTACTCTCAAATGTCGCTGAAGAAGCGAAAAGTTGAAATTGCTCACATCGTATGCCTGGTTGCCTCGCTGTTTCGTTTGATCCAGAATATCGTCTAGGTTAATTTCTTCTACAGTTGGTTGCTTCGGTTGATTGATTGCTAGAGGGAGATTCAGCGCCTTTAGCGTGCGCAATATGAGCGCGAGTTCGACACATGGTTTGGCTTGCTCTAGGGCGATGATCCAGTCTCTGCTCACACCGGAACTCTCTGCAAGTTCCGCCTGTGTCCAAGCGCGGGCTTTTCGCTCCTGTTTAGTTATACTTGCGTGATCTTTGACGCTAATTATGTTAATATTTTGACTGTAATGAATGTGGCAGGGCGTCAACATTCCACAATTGTTGCCGATTGTTAACATTTAAATGGTGCAGACGAACGCCATCATTGCTTTGAGCCAAGTAAATTAAAGCGGCCGGCTGGCTATAGGCCGCGTGCGGCCTGAGAATAAAGATCAGTAACTCGTTTAATGCCTAATGGTCGCGCAGTACACTGTTCTAATTTTGTAACGCCATTCTCATTGCTAGCGGTCGAGATGCTTTCCCGTTTTAGAAAATTAGAATCGGGTCGTAATACCATCCCCGTAGGCCGACCAAATTAAACCTTCGCGCAAACGGAGTTTTTTTGTGCCTACAGGCGCGAATAAATAGATAATATTTTAAATATTAGCCGAGCTTGCCCCAGAAGCCATCAACTTATTATATTGCAGTTAGCATTGATTAGGACGACCACTGTTACCATTTCCTCTCACCTATAATTATGCCAAAGGTCTTACACTTACTTTATGCCATTGCTCTGTTATTTGGGAGCCACTTGGTGGGCTTCGCTTGGGAATTGCAGTCGGGATCTTACACGATCAATCAAGATTGGTCGCAGGAGCAGGACTATGAGCGCCGCTATTTTGTGCATGTGCCTGATAGTGAGGAGCCCTTGCCGCTGTTCATCTTTTTGCATGGCAACGGCGGCAACGCAGAGAAGTCGATGCAAGGGTTCATTAGGCGATATAAGGTGCTATCCAAACGCTATAACATGGTCTTTGCGCAGGGCTATTTGAAGAGCTGGAATATTGTATCGGAACGTTCACAGGCACCAGATCGCGAATTTATTGAGGCGATCGTTACGAAGCTTACGGAGTATTCAAATGTGAAAGACAGTGGTGCGGTATTGATGGGCAGCTCCAACGGCGCGGCTTTAGTCAATCAATTTGCGATCGAGACGAAGTTAGATCATTTTAGTCATTACATCACGGTCGTCAGCCAGTTGAATGCTTGGCAGCATGATGGCACTGCTTTCAAAGCGAAGGGGCTTGATAACAATTATACCGAATCTGTCGTTGCGTTGAAAGGAAAGTGCCTGATGAATGTTTCAGGTGCCAATGATCAGCTGGTGCCTTATGCGGGCGGTCCATCGAAGGGGATTCGTGCCAAGGACGGAAAACTGGCTTTCGTGGATGCGGAAAGATCCATCTTTTTATGGGCGCAGCACTATGGCTTCAAAGGCGAGCAATTGAGCCGGCCCAGCGAATCGAGCGAGGCAATGGATGTCTTCAGCTACCTTGATGGCGCAGTGGTTCATTATAAGATGAAGACACGTGCGCATAATGCAGGCGGTGCCCTCACCGAGGCGATGCTGCTCAAATTTCTGAACCAATCGAAGCTATGATTGAAACCACGCGGATTCTATCCAGCTTTCTGTTTCTCGCGGCAGCGCTGCTCACGGGCACATCCGCTGCGACGAAGCCCAATATACTACTGGTGCTCGTGGATGATATGGGCTACTCCGATCTCGGCTGCTATGGCGGTGAGATCAACACGCCGAATATTGATAGGCTCGCCTCCGAGGGGCTTGCATTCACGCAGTTTTCAAACAACGCGAAGTGTGAAACCTCACGCACTGCCTTAATGTCTGGCCGCTTTCATGTCGAGGACGGTGTGTATCAAGGCAAGGGTGTGATTACGATTCCAGAGAATCTGGCATTGGCGGGGTATCAGAATTTCGCATTGGGGAAGTGGCACATATTCGGCTCGCCGATGCAACGCGGCTTTGATCGTTACTTCGGGTTCCATGAAGGCGCGACTAATTTTTTTAATGGCGAAGGCACCAGGGGAGGCTTCTCTTATCATCTCGATGAAGTCGCCTTGGCGCCGTCGGACTTACCGGACGATTTCTACAGCACCCATGCCTTTACTGATTATGGCATACAATTTATTGAGGAGCGAGATAAGGCGAAGCCTTTCTTCATGTATATGGCTTACAATGCGCCGCACTATCCCTTGCATGCGCCGAAACAAGAGGTGTTGAAGTATCAGGGTAAGTATATGGATGGTTGGCAGAAAGTGCGTGACGACCGCTTTGCCCGTTTGAAAGAACTTGGAATCATCGATGCCGACGCGGAATTTTCCAACAGCGAGAAAGTCATTGGCGGCTGGGATCAATTGAGCGAAGCGAAAAAGATCGATATGGATCTGCGTATGGCGACCTATGCGGCGATGATTGATATCGTGGATCAGCAAGTCGGTCGCTTGGTCGAAACACTTAAAGATCAAGGTATCTACGAGGATACCTTGATTATCTTCCTCAGTGATAACGGTGCCTGCCCCTTTGATCGCACACGTAAGCCGACTAAGGAAAATAATTATATGCCGTGGGATGAGCGCTCATATTGGTGCTATCCTGCAGCCTGGGCAAAGGCTTGTAATACGCCGTTTCAAGGGTATAAACAAAGCCAGTTTGAAGGTGGCATCGCGACTCCGATGATTGTGCATTGGCCCAATGGAATCACCGTCCCGGCGACGTTTAATCGCCAGCGCGGTCATCTTGTGGACATCCATGCGACTTTTCGTGAACTCGCTGGTATTGATTATCCTGAGGAATATGACCCGAAGACCCAGCAATTGTCAGGACCAGCGCTTGGGCCTGCCCGAGGCATTAGTCTAGTCCCTTCATTCACGGGGAAGCCACGTGCAGAGCACGAATACCTCTATCAGAATTTTATTAATGGTAAAACCGCACTGGTGCGGGGTGATTGGAAATTGGTCAACTTCAACAAGCTTTATAATCTTAAAGAAGACCGCATCGAGAGTCAGGAATTGAGCACAAGTTTGCCGGATAAGTTAGAGCTCATGCGCTCGGAATTTGCACGTCTTGACCTTGAACTGAATCAAGGCAGGGCGATGAAAAAACTGGAGGAGGGTAAAAAGAAATAAGGGACACAATGCAGGCGGTGCCTTCATAGAAGTGATGCTGCTAGATTTTTTGGATTAATCAAACTAGCCAGACGCAGGCAGGTTGTGCTGCTTGCACATTAGACCCGATTATTCTATTGGCGCCCGTCAATGACCTGGGCTAGGCGATCAAACTGTCCGTAATGATCCAACACATCCTGTAATTCTCCTTTGATCACGACCTGTTCGGGCGTCAGACTATCAGTGGTAAGTGGTTGCTTTTCTTGTAGGTCGTTCTGGACATCGTAGAACTTGCCACCTTCGTAGAGCTTGTAACGCTGGTTACGGGCGGTGACTTGTGTTTTGCCAGGCTCCATATCCCGGTTATACCAGCAGTAGACGAATTCTCTTGGGTTACCCGTTTCGCCGTGTAGCTGTGGTAAGAAACTACTTCCGTCAAGGGTGAGTCCATCTGTGCTAATATTTGCAATCTCGCAGAGGGTGGGCAAAAAGTCGCTGAAGTCGATCAGTTCATTGTGCACTTTTGCTGGGACTGTGCCAGGGCGAGAGACGATCAGAGGGACATGGGTGCCGCCATCGGTTAAGGTGCCTTTACGCCCTGGGAAGGGCTGGCCGTTAAGCGTCGACGAAATGCTACGGTCTGTGCCGTTGTCGCCCGTGAAGATCAGGTAGGTGTTCTCGAGGAGTCCATGCCGCTTGAGTTCTGCTTCAATTTTACCAACGAGGTGATCGACATATTCGACCATATCGCCGAAGTATGCTTTGTCGCCTTTGTAGGTGGGGGATCCGGCACTACTAGGGTCCCAGTCCTCGGAGTGTGGAGTCGGCACGAAGGGGCAGTGTGTGAGTATCATTGGGTAATAAACTAAGAAGGGTTGTTGCGCTTTACGCTCAATGAAGTCGAGGATGAAGTCGACCATTAGGTCGGGGGCAAATTCGCCACCATTGTATGCTAAGGGCTCGCCGTTCTTCTCAAGGATTGGATTTTCATAGCGCTTATCGACACGTGTGCCATCAATATTCATGCGTCCATCACGAGTGTGTTGCCACAGCAATGCTTCTTCGAAGCCGAAGTGCTGGGGCGCGTCTTTTTGTCTGCCTAGTTGCCATTTGCCTGCGATACATGTGGCGTAACCTTCTGCCTTCAATTTGTGGGCAAAAGTGACCTCATCGCGAGGGAGCAGGCCGAACTTTGCGTAGTTTCGGACATTATATTGACCGGTCATGAGCTGCACGCGCGAGGGAGTGCAGATGGGCTGTGCGTAACAATGTTCAAACCGAGCGCCCTTGGCGGCCAGACGATCTAAATTGGGCGTTTTATAGAGGGTGCCCCCGTAAGACCCCATCGTTTCAAGGCCGAGGTCGTCGGCCATGATCATGACGATGTTTGGTTTCGGCAAGCCAATCGCAGGTAGTGGACCCGCGCCAGCTGTTTGCAGAGAGTAGATCAACAGCAGGGCTAGGGAAAGTGGGTGAAAAATGGATTCCATAACGCGTTAAGTATGCTTATCTACTACGCTTGTCTTACAAATTTGATTCGAAAGCTACAAGTTTTAATCAAACTAACTGCAGGCGGGCAAGATGCGCAGGAGCATCGTGCTATTTAAGAATGTCAGTCTGCGCCCACATAATGTCTTATTACGTCTTTTCGATTAATAATCTCAATTTAATAAAATCAAATTAAGATTAGCTATATATATAATAAACATAGTTTTATGAGTTTAATAGTAATTTTCAATGAGCCTTCCTTGGGGGAGTGATTTATGTCATAGTGCCATGGTGAAGAGTGCATCGAACTTGACAGGGCGGGACATCTTTTCCCACAGTAATATGTCTAATCCAGCCATCACTTGTGACGGCCTGCCTGAGAAATAAACCACACCCATGATCATCCAGACAGGCAGATTTTTCCGAGATCTGCGCTTTGGTCCCCTTTATACAATTGTTTAATAATATATCCCTTTAGTTTCATGTCTGGTGTCACGCTTAAGCAGTTAAAAAAAACCTACAACCCTGGCACTAAGGATGCTTTTTATGCGGTCAAGGGGATTGACTTGGAAATACGCGACAAGGAATTCATGGTGCTTGTTGGCCCTTCGGGTTGCGGAAAGTCAACCACCTTGCGCATGATTGCTGGTTTAGAGGAAGCGTCCTCAGGCGATCTTTGTATTGGTGATCGCAGGGTGAACGATGTGCTGCCGAAGAATCGCGGCGTTGCAATGGTGTTTCAAAACTATGCACTTTATCCACATATGACGGTTGCAGACAATATGGCCTTTGGGCTGAAACTGCGTAAGACCCCAAAAGCGGAGATTCAACAACGCGTCGAGCAAGCAGCTGATACATTGGGGCTGAGCTCGATGTTGAACCGTAAGCCAAAAGCGCTTTCTGGTGGACAGCGGCAACGCGTAGCGCTCGGCCGCGCAATCGTCCGCAAGCCAGATGTCTTTTTATTCGATGAGCCGCTGTCTAATTTAGACGCTAAAATGCGTGTGCAGATGCGTGCAGAAATCTCCAAACTGCATGCGAGCTTGAACGCAACGATGATTTATGTGACGCATGATCAGACGGAGGCAATGACGATGGGGGATCGGATCTGCGTGATGAAGGACGGTGAAATCATGCAAGTTGATGAACCGATTAACATCTATCGTAATCCCACCAATATGTTTACTGCAGGCTTTATCGGTCTTCCACAGATGAACTTTTTGCATGGCTCCGTTATGGAAGCCGATGGTGGCTATTATTTTGTGAATCAAGCAACAGGGGTGGATCGGATAGAATTCACTGCGCGTTTGGGCGAGATTGCCCGAGCGCACTTAGGTAAACCGCTGGTGCTGGGAGTGCGACCTGAGCATTTCTCCGCCTGCGAGGCAGATGATCCCTGGGCGATTCATGCGAGGGTTGAAGTTGGGGAACCCTTGGGTGCGGAAAGCTTTATTCACCTTTCGACTGCAAATGGAGATAAGCTGGTTGTGCGATTAGTCGGAATTGTGCAATCGAACATCGGTCAGTCATTGAGCGTTAAGCCGAATTTGGATGAGGTGCATTTGTTTGACGCTGAGAGTGGATTGAGGCTCGAAGCGCCCCACGTGTTAGCCTGATTTTGTGCATATACGACAAATTAAATTGTGACTAGAAGCCGATGCCGAGCAAATCAACCCAGACGAGTTTCACCAAGGAGTATCACTGCATTCCTGATGCATGTCGCGATCAGCACCTCCCTATGGCGCCTCGCTATGCTGCGCCGTTTCGCGATCATGGGATTCGCGGGCTTGGCCTGCACGAGGTAGCACCGCCCTATGAAGTGCGCCGTCTTACTTTTCCTTGGCACCTTGCCTTGATCACCGTATCAGGACATGCAGAATTTGAATGTTTAGGCAAAGTGGGCGTGATGGGACCTGGACAGATTTGGGTCGGCCCCCTAGAGACGGCCTATCAATACAAGGCGCAGGACGATTGGAAATTTATCTCTGCGGCTTTGTATCGCACGCATGAATTTGTTCATCTGGAGGGAAAGATGCTGCACCGCGATTTATCGCACAGCACAGAGCCTATTATATACGCCATGGAGGCATATTTACAAGAGTCCGCGGCGACTAAAGGTCCGGGAGCGACTGCCCCGATTGGTTTGGCGACCTATATTTCAGAAGCGATCGTGCGCGATTTGAAAGATGGGCAATTCACTAGAGGCAATAGTGTGCGCTTACGCCTCGCTCATGTTTGGGAAGAGGTGAATGCAAATCCGGGTGAAGAGTGGAATTTGCCTGCACTCGCGAAGCGTATGCATGTGTCCGTAAGACAGTTTCAACGGATCATGAAGGAGAACTATGATGTGACCGCGGAGGGCTTGTTGATGCGCATCCGGATGGAGCACGCGCGCGAGTTGCTTAGTTCGACCGATATGACGATGGTGATGGTAGCAGATCGTATTGGTTACCAATGTGTATTTGCGTTTTCTAAAGGATTTAGACGGCACTTTGGTATGCCTCCGGGTGCATATCGTAAAGCGGTCAATAAAGGCACGATACCTCATGATGTCGCGTAGAAACATATATTTGACGCCTCTTGCTATAGTCAGATCTGCTGGAAACGATTACCTTTCGGTTTAAATTAGCCTTCTTGTTTTTGATTATGTGTGCCTCGCGATTACATTTTTTCTTAGCCCTTCTGCTTTGTAAAATAGCGTTTTTTTCGATAACGGTGACCGCCGAATCAACTGTGTCGATTCGGACTACCGATTTCGCGCCTGGCCCCGATGCCCTTTTTAACATAGCTGGTAAGGCAGAGATGGCTGTATACCGTGCCTTTCGCGAAAAATATCCGAACATCCGCCCAGAGGGTAATTCATTGTCACTCAAGCTGGAAGGGCCAGCAGGTGAAGCGCCACTTTTGATGTCCATTGCAGGTCGCACTGCGCCGGATGTGATACACGTAAATACGCGGCAGTCGGGAAGCTACATTGGGCGTAACTTTTTGCTACCTTTGGATGAATATATTAATTCGGAGCAGACCGCTGCCGAAGCAAAAGAGTTGGGTGAATACGATGATAACACCATGTATCGTGACGAACTGGAGGAGCGGGTGCGACCTCAAATTTGGGATGCGGTTTCGCGCGTTGATTCTGAAGGCAAGCGACATTTTTATTTTTTACCGTTTAGTTATTTTGTGCGTGTGATGGCATATAATAAGACTGTCTTTCAAGAGGCGGGTCTTGATCCGGATAAGGATTATCCAAAGACATGGGATGAACTTGCGGCGGTTGCGCAACAGATTCAAAACCCCAGGGAGGACCGTTACGGCATTATTTTGGGCAAAGAGGGCGGAGCAGGTTGGACCTCGCTGCCTTTCTTCTTCTCTATGGGTTCAAAAATTGTCGAGCGCGAGGAAGGTACAGGCAAGTGGGTCGCTCGTTTCAATGATGCGGGCGCGGTGCAGGCGGCTGACTTTTACTCCAGACTCGTAGATGCTCCCTGGACCGATGAGGATGGGAAGCAGCGCTATGGCGTTGGAATGAGTAGCGGTGAGGCTTGGTCAATCTGGGACCGTGGCCGTATCGGGATGAGCTTGCTCTACATAAACGATATTTTGATCAATGCGGATGATCACATTTCCAGTATGAGCCCAGGAGAGCTTGGCTTAGTGCCAGTTCCGTTTGCGCCTTCGGGGCAATCCATCACAGAGTTACATGTACGTGGTTTGGGGGTCTGCGCGACCACAGAGGATCCGGAAAAGATTGCCGCATCCTGGAAATTCCTGCGCTTTGTGGGAAGTCCGGCAGCTGAGCGTGTAATCGTACAAACGTATGTGGAAAATGGATACGCTAGTTTCATTAATCCAGAGAAACTAGTACAGCATGGCTATTCTGAATACGCAGCCACCGTGCCCGCGCAGTGGAAGCATACCCTTAAATTCGCCTTGGAGAATTCATTACCCGAGCCGTATGGCGAGAATTGCCAAGTGTATATTGAACGGGCAAGTAAGCCCTTGCAGAGCGCATTTTCTGAGGGCGTGCCGCGCATTACAGATGATGGGACACGCCTGGCGCGGTTGCAGGAGTTGTATGATACGGCAGTAAAGGAAATTAATGAGAAGATGCTTGGGCAAATTCCTGAGGATGAGATGGTATTTCGGCGTAAGGTGGCTTCCGCGGTAATGCTCTTAGTCGCGGTATCATTTGTGTTAATGTTTACATATATTTGGCGCCTGTTCTCTGGATCAGAAGGTGAAGTGAAGCGCGGTTTTTTTGGGTGGATCAAGAAATATTGGCTCGCATATGTATTACTGGCCCCAGCGCTTGCTTCGATCTTTGTATTTAATTATTACCCTCTAGCGGTGGGCGCTCGAATGGCGTTTTTGGACTATAATGTGATTGGCGAATCCACCTTTGTGGGTGTGGATAATTTTGCTGCCGTGTTGTTTGACAGTGTTTTTTGGGTCTCAGTTTTGCGCACGGCAGAGTATGTTTTCTGGAGCCTATTGCTGGTATTTCTACCGCCAATCATATTAGCACTTTGTTTGAGCGAATTACCGCGCGCGAGTGTCTTGTTCCGCGTATTGTATTATTTGCCTGCTTTAGTCTCGGGCCTGATCGTTATGCTAATGTGGAAAATGTTCTTTGATCCATCAGAGGCGGGTGCGCTCAATCAAGTGTTGGCAATTTTAGATTTTGGCCCGCAAAAATGGCTACAAGACAAGTCGCAGGCAATGGTTTCGATTATTATACCGTTGGCATGGGCGGGCATGGGTCCAGGCTGTTTAATTTACCTCGCGGCACTTAAGACTGTGCCAGAAGATCTCTACGAGGCATCTGCAATTGATGGCGCTGGTTTCTTGGGGCGCATCTGGCATATTACACTACCGACGATTCGGCCTCTAGTAATGATTCAATTGATCTTTGTATTGATTGGTGCCTTTCAGTCGGCCGATAATGTGTTGGTCATGACCGCTGGCGGACCTGACCACGCAACGCATGTGATCGGGCTCGAGATTTTCTACGACGCATACGTGTATCTACGCTTTGGCGTTGCGATCGCGATTGCATGGATTTTGGGCTTCTTCTTGATTGGATTAACGATGTTCCAAATGAAGCGGATCTCCCGCATGACCTTCACCACTGCTAAGAGTTAAGTTGATGCCTGTTATTTTACCATCTGAGAAAGGGCAATTCCGTTCACGCCTCGTTTATTTTGCTCTCTACGCCTCTTTGACCTTGGGCTCGCTCAGCATGGTCTATCCTTTTTTGTTGATGGCTTCAGGTTCGTTCAAGAGCCGAGTGGACGTGCAAGACCTAGATCTTGTGCCGCGCTTTATTCACGATGACACGATGCTTTTTCGTAAGTATGTGGAAGCGAAGTATAGTGAACGAATTGCAGAATTTCGCTCTGCGACGGGAGACGATGCGCCCAACTTCAGAGCGGTCGAATTACCCTATCCTAATCCAGAATTAGTGGCAGATTGGGCGGAGTTTGTTGAGTCTGCGCAGATGCCCACCAGTTGGTTCCTCACCTCGTTCGGACCGACTCAGGAGGGTAAAATAATTCAACATAACGAGCGCGCATTTCGTCAGTATGTAAGTGACCTGTGTAGTAACGATCTTGAAGTCTTCCATGAGCGTTTTGACGAACCGATAGAGAGTTGGTTCTTTTTGAAGTTTCCGCCCGAGCGCCTTACTGACCGCAAGTATCAATTGAGCTCGTCTCCTTTGATTGAGGCCTTTTACGCATTCAAGCAGACCCTGCCTCTGGAAGATCAGATATATGTATCCTGTAATGCGTCCTATCTTCGATATTTAAAGCTAGCCCAATTGGGAGGGGCAGACTCTCACCTGACTGCTCGCTCTGATTTGCCGGAGTGGGAAGCGTATGTGCGCGGATTCTTACATCCGCAGTTCATCAGGGTGGATGCGTCGCAGAGGGAAGCTTGGGTAGCATACCTAGAAAGCAAGTATGGAGTCGTGGCGCATCTTAACAAACTTTATGCAACGGACTATTCAGGATTTGATTCAGTAGCGATGCCAGAGGATAAAATTACGGCTTCGGCTCAGCTGTCTGATTTTTTGCAATTTATTTCGGACCCATACCTGTGTGAACTGGGGGCACTATCTCTGGATACCCCAGAGCTTCGTTGGCAGGCGTATTTGGAAAATAAATACGGGTCTATTACTGCTACAGCCTCAGCACATCAGCGCAGCTATGAATCTTTTTTCGAGGTGCGCATGCCGCAAATCGAAGCAGATCGTCAGTATGTAGAATCTAATGCAAGTGATTTAAGGATTTATTTCGGAATCAATAATTACCGCATGGTGTTAGAGTATATTTTCTTCTACGGCAGCGGCATTGAGAATACTTTGATCTACTGCTTGGCGGCAATCGCTCTGGCGCTACTGGTTAATCCCCTAGCGGCATATGCTTTGTCGCGCTACAAGCTACCGGGGCAATTCAAGGTGCTACTGTTTCTAATTGCGACGATGGCATTTCCAGGGGTGGTTACGATGATCCCAAATTTCTTATTGCTGCGCGATTTGGGCTTATTGAATACTTTTGCAGCATTACTGCTGCCGACCATGGCGAATGGATACTCGATCTTCTTGTTGAAGGGATTCTTTGATAGCTTGCCGCAAGAGTTATTTGAAGCGGCCGACATCGATGGGGCGAGTGAGTGGCAGAAGTTTTGGATGATAACCATGAATCTATCCAAGCCAATTCTTGCAGTGATCGCGCTTGGGGCATTCAATGGCGCTTATGCTAATTTCATGTATGCATTCATTCTGTGCCAGGATAAGGACATGTGGACACTGACCGTTTGGCTCTACCAATTGCAGCAGTTTTCTTCGCAAGGCGTTGTCTTTGCATCGCTCATGATTGCGGCGGTGCCAACTTTATTGATCTTCATACTTTGCCAAAAAGTAATCATTCAGGGGATCGTTGTCCCGACCGAGAAATAATAGTTTAATCTACTATATTACTATCTATGATACCAACCGAATTAAAGAAGAAGATGAACCCTATGCTGGTAAAGGTGATCGTCATCAGTGTTTTGGTGCACGTCGTGGGAGCTTTTATCGCGGGAGTCGTGACGATTGCCACAATTGTTATTAAGGACGATGCACAGTTTGAGGTGCCGCCATCGGTCGTCGAAGAAGAGCCACCGCGAGAGGTGAAGGTAGTCATTCGACCGGAGCAGGCGAAAGTCCCGCAAACGCAACGCTTAAGCATGCGCCCTGTTGCAAATATTGCAGTGGCTGATGTGGATGTAAATTTGCCTGATATGGACCAGAGCTTTACCGTGAGTGCAGGTCTGGGTGGTGTTGGCGGGGGTCGATTACTTGGAGGCACGCGCGGAAGCATCGGCATGGGGATCTCGGATATTAGTGTATTTGGCCTGAAGACGCGGGCAGAGCGTATCCTGTTTGTGATTGATACAAATCGCCGAATGGTAACAGATAAAAAGGGCGGCTTGGATAGTTACCGTGTGATCAAAGATGAGATTTCTGACATGGTAGGCAACCTTTCTGCGGGTACTCTGTTTAACGTTATGCTAACGGATATTCGACGTATTAAGCTCTTCAAACCACGGCTAGTGCCATCAGGTAATGAAGTCCATCAAGAGTTGGTAAAATGGATCTCAACGGTGAATGATGATGCGACTAGACCCGGCCTCGAGGGTGTTTACGACTCTTTTGTGCCACTGCTCAAAGCATTGCCGGAGAGCGAGATGCAAGCTGCGGTGTCGTGGAATAATAGGCACAACCACACTGCATTCATGACTCAGCTTGTCATTGAGCAAAGTGCAGACGCGATCTTTATGATTACAGGCGACCACCGTGGCTTTGGTAAGGTGGTTGCTCCACCGAGTGAGGCGCAGCTATTAGCTTGGGAAGAACTTAGATCTTCCCAAGCTTATCAAGACCAGGCTGCTGCATTTTACCAAGAAGAGCCTGAGATGAAGCAACGGGTTGCCAATGAATTGGCTAAAATCAACAAAGCTCGTGCCAGTCGTGGGGAACCACCCCGTGTACTTGCTCGCAACAGCAATGACGTCCGTGGCACAGCCAACGAGCTGGGACTAAAATGGAAGAACCCCCACCCAGGGGGAGGTCCTGGCCATACGGACATTGACCCGAGACGCGTTGAAAAACACTTCACCGATGTGATGGAAAAGTTATACACCAGCAAAGGGCAACAGCCCCCATCTTTGAATGTTATATTGTTCCTAGCGGGGGATGAGGTGTATCGAAAGAGCTGGGAAGACGAGCTTAAGTCTTATGTGCGCTTTTTTAAAGGGAGGAGCCGAATTATTCGTGGTAAGAACGAAATCAAGAGCGCTCGGAGCGCGTTGGAAACAAAGAATTAAAAATCTAAAGTTATAAAAATATAGAAACTCTTTTACAGGCCATTTCTGCTCCTGTAATTTGTAGTTTTATTATAAGTACACTATGAAATCGAGAATTCATGCAATTGAAGTAGCTTCTTTCGGACAGCTATCAGACGGTCGCGAGGCGCAGATCTACACATTGAGCAATCAGAGTGGAATGAGCGCAGCTGTTTCCGATTACGGCGCGACACTCGTCTCTGTATTCACGCCAGATCGTGATGGTGAAATACAGGATCTATTGCACGGCTACGATTCTGTTGAGGGTTATGCGGGATCTACGAACCCATACTTTGGTAACAGTATCGGCCGGTTTGGCAATCGTATCTCCGAAGGGAAGTTTTCACTGGATGGTAAAGATTACACACTAGCCACGAATAATGATCCCGGTGGGGCTTCATGCCACCTGCATGGTGGAGTAGATGGCTTTAATCGGCGCCTCTGGGCGGCAACTCCTAAGCCCGATGAAAATGCGATTACTTTTACCTACGTATCTGTCGATGGAGAAGAGGGCTATCCTGGCACGTTGACGACGCATGTGACTTATCAACTTAATGATGACAACGAACTTAGCTGGACTGCGGTCGCCACGACGGATGCGCCGACGATCCTGAACATCGTGCAACATGCGTATTGGAACCTGTCGGGTGACCACACGACGACAATCAACGACCATGTTATGATGCTTGCCTGTGACCGTTATCTGCCCACGAATGTAGGCTTGATCCCGACTGGCGAGTTGGCGTCTGTTGCCAATACACCTATGGATTTTACGCAACCGACACAAATCGGGCTGCGTGTGAACGATGAATTCGAAGCGCTAGAATTCGCTGGAGGTTATGATCACTGCTGGGTGCTGAAGCAACCGAATGTCAGTGGTTTGGCCTTGGCAGCTCGCGTGAAAGATCCGAAATCGGGGCGCACGATGGAGGTACATACGAATCAAGTTGGTGTTCAATTCTATGGGGGTAATTTCCTTAGTCCAGAAGACTTTCAAGGTAAATTTGCATCCGGTAAGGGTGGACTCGCCTATGAGTTCCGCACTGCGCTATGTCTAGAAACAGAAGGCTTCCCTGATGCCCCCAATCAAGCAAATTTCCCGAGCACTGTGTTGCGCCCTGGCGAGACTTATGAGCACCGTATGCTCTATCGTTTTTCAGCTGAATAGTCGATCCCAGTAGTATTGATTTCTTTAGC
>PKCJ01000008.1 GCA_002862945.1 Opitutia bacterium
TTATCGTGTTATTTGCAAGTTCCTTTCAATAAATTTATGCGTGTGGGCATCTCCTCAGAATATAAAAATCCGAGCTTTAGTAAAAGACCTTATCCAGAAATAAACCTTTTGCCGGGGCAGTAACTATGCGATGGGTCCTCTTTTTCGATTCGAGGATTTCGGCGATGTCGTCTGGCGTGAGGCGCCCTCGCCCGACGGCATAGAGTGCCCCAGCGATGCTCCGCACCATTCGGTAAAGAAAACCACTGCCTTCAGCATCTAAGCGGATAAACTTGCCGCGCTGCTTAAGTTGTAAGCGAGTTACAGTTTTTACCGGATTCGGGTCATTCTCTTTTCCGTGCGTCGCACTGTAGGCAGAAAAATCGTGCGTGCCTAGGAGGCGATCCGCGGCTACTTGCATTTCCTTGAGGTCAAGCGGCATATCGCGGCAGGCCCAAACATAGCGGTCATCGACGGGGTCGGCACGCCCTAGGTAATAGTTATATAGGTAGCGCTTGCCCGACACAGAAAAGCGGGCATGGAAATCGTCGCTGACCGACTTGACGGACTTTATGTGGATCGATGTGGGCAAAATAGAATGAAGTGCGCGAACTAGTTTTTCAGGCTTATGCAACCACTCCGCATCAAAATGGAAGCACTGCCCACGCGCATGCACGCCCGCATCCGTCCGCCCGCTTCCATGCAACTGAAGCGGCAGATCAAAGACCTGTGTGAGTGCCGATTCGATATGGTTCTGTACGGCACCACCACTAGGCTGTCGTTGCCACCCATCAAAATCAGTGCCATCGTAGGCGCATGTGCATTTCCATCGCATTGAGCATGGACTCTTGCCAAAGCACGAACGAATGCAAGGCTAGCCACGATGTATAATCTCGAACTCTGGCAATATGTGCTACTTATCCTCAGCGCGTTTTTCCTTGGCCTGGGTAAAGGTGGACTTCCTGGCGTAGGTAATTTGACGGTGGTCTTGGCGGCGCTCGTACTACCAGCCAAGGCATCGGTCGGTATCCTACTGCCGATTTTAATCTCGGCAGATATCATCGCGGTGCTCGTTTACCGACGCCATACCGAGTGGCGCTACATTAGGAAACTCGCCCTCTGGGTGATCGTCGGAATCGTGATCGGCTACTTCGTCTTCAGCCGAGTGAACGATGCGCAGGTGCGTTTCTTAATCGGCTTTATTTTACTCACTATGACAGCCGTGCATTTTTATCGTAAATGGGCGCGCCTCAAGGCATCGGAGGGCGACACACTTCCTCAGCACCCGGCTTTTATAGGAAGCGCAGGGATGATTAGTGGCTTTGCTACAATGGTGGCCAATGCAGCTGGGCCTGTCGCGGCGCTCTATTTTATAGCTTCTGGGCTACCAAAATATGCCTATATCGGCACCACAGCTTGGTTCTTCTTGTTAGTCAATCTTTTCAAAGTACCCTTTATGGTCCATTTAGAGATCATCAATTTAGCATCGCTGCGATTCAGCGCTAAGTTCATGATTTTCTCCGTGCTCGGCGCCGTGATCGCGCCATTTATTGTGCGGCATATTAACCAAAAAGTCTTTGAATTCTTGATCTGGTTCTTTGTGATCGTGGGCGGCTTGAAACTTATTATTACTTAAAACTATGGGCAATAAATCGACACGTAAACTCTGGGCGGCACACATCGCTCGAGGGGGGCAGAAGGCCGCACCAAGCGGGACGACTAGCGTGACGCTTGGTAAGCAGTTCTGTGGGCGCGTTCTCGGGATAGACCCTAGCCTGCGTGGCAGCGGCTTTGCCGTCCTCGACTACGGTAAGGACAACACGGCGCAGATAATTGAAGCCGCTACACTCAAGCTGCACCGCAAGCTTTCGATGCCCGAATGTCTGGGCGCGATCGGCAACCAAGTAGACGATTTTTTGAACCAGCACTCGGTCGAACACGTCGCAGTGGAACAGACGATCTATGTGCAAAACTTTCAGACTGCTCAAATTCTAGGGGCGGCTCGAGGGGCGGCGATTGCCGCGGCAGCGATGCGCGGCTTGCCAATTTTTGAGTATGCTCCCTTGCGGGTAAAACAAGCAGTCGTCGGCAAAGGGCGGGCGAGTAAGGAGCAAGTCGCCCGCACCGTACACAATATCACGGGGACAGATTTTGAGCTGCGTTTTGACGAGTCTGATGCAGCGGCAGTAGCACTTTGTCACGCCTTTACATGGCGCAGAGAATAAGTATTTTTTATCTTATGGATATGAATACTAAACTACTTGGGTAGAACTAAATGAGGATCTTTATTTCTGGTGTGAGTTCAGGACTGGGCTATGGCCTAGCCAAAGTATATCTAGCAATGGGCGACGAAGTTTATGGTTGCAGTCGCCGTAAGCCCAAAGATCTAGTCGGTCAAGGGCTCCACTTCGCAGCAATCGACCTTGCCGATTCAGGGGTAGGGCCGAGCAAGTTTTGTAAACTGATTAACGGGGAGCTCCACTTCGATTTGGCCATCCTCAATGCAGGTAAGCTCGGACAAATCCGTGACATGAAGGAGGCATCGTTGGAGGATTTGCGTGAAACGATGGAGATCAACGTTTGGTCTAACAAGTGGCTTCTCGATTGTCTCTTTGACGATGAACGAAGTGTCGAACAGGTTGTCGCCATTTCATCTGGCGCATCCCAATCAGGAAGTCGTGGCTGGAACGGATACAGCCTTTCAAAGTCAGCACTGAATATGCTAATTAAACTCTACGCGGGTGAGCGCTCTCAGACACATTTCACATCACTGGCACCGGGGCTGATCGATACGGCCATGCAGGATTACCTGACAAGCCTGCCCCAAGATCCACGTTATAAGCCACTCGATATTCTAAAAGCAGCTAAAGGAACTGAGATCATGCCTGACGGTGAGACCTGCGCCCGCAGACTGATCGAAGCGTTTCCGAAACTTTTGCAAGTCGAGAGCGGTAGCTACGTGGACATCCGTAAGCTATGAGGGGCGCCGAAGCACCTCAATGTAATATTCAAAAGCATACCAGCTTTCGCCATAATCCTGCAAGCGGTAGAGACATTCACCTCGCCAGTAGTAAAGATACGGGGCCGGGTTGTCCCCATCTAGCAGTTTTTCTATAATTGGCAGTGCTTTCCCATAATCTCCCTGTTCTAAATAGACATAAGAGAGCGCAACAGCCCTTTCTATTTGATTGGTTACGCCTGTAAGCTCACGTAAGTGCCGTTTGGAAGACACCGCGTTTTTTTGCATTTCGGGAAGGCTAGGCATGTCAATATTCTTACGAATAAGATCTACTGCTTCCTTTAAATTAGCCTGCTTATAAAGCGATAAAGACCTTAACCACCAACTGTTCATAAGCGATTCCCCATATTCCGAAAGAAAAGCATTCGCCGAACTTAAATCACCGTTCTTTATCCAGTTCTCGACAATCCTGCTGCGTTGCCCTTGATCAAAACCACCTAGCAGGGGATCTTTCGACAGCTCATAACTGATCTCACTGATGAGTGGCTCTTCCTGCAGGGAACTTAAAAACCGAGCACGGAAGTGTGGGTTGATTTCAGAAAGACGCGCCATTTTTTCACGCATTTCGAGGGATACGGCATGTTCGAGCATGCGATCAAAAGCAGAGTCCATGTCCTCCATTTCGCGGAGGAAAGTCTCACGCCATACTGGAATGGCTCTTATCGGGTTGATGGGCAACCAAGCAATACCCTCCTCATAGCTGACCACGCCTAGGATTGGCTCAACAAAACGAGCTCGAGCGAAATCGGCAGCCGCCTCCTCTTGGTCCCCGCCACCCGAAAGAATCAGTTCCGCGCGCTGGAAATAAGCGCGCCAATCAAAAGGATTAAGCGCCAGCCAATCATTGATAACCGAACTGGCAGCAATATGGTCCAAGGGCGAAACATGACTGTGGATCTCCTTCTGATAGCTAGCTATCCGAACAGAAGAGTGCCATGGTAAGTTAAATGCACCCGCTCCTATCCACACCAAACCGAAAGCGATGAGTGTCACACCAGGAATTCTCCAAAAAGCAATTGGTAGGCTAATTTTAGGGCGATCACGATTAGGCAAAGCTAAGGCCGCGAAAAGGATGGCAAAGTAAACCGTGCCTGGACGGTGCCCAGATACATCAAACAGCCCGTGGAGTAAAAATATGACCACCGCGACCAGAGCGAAAAGACGATAAGTCGCACCACTACCTTCCGTAATTCCACGACACCGCAAGGCATAGCCAATCAAAAAAACAATCAAAAATCCGATCGCTAACATGCCCCCTTCCGAGGCCAACCATAAAAAATCACTTTGCGGATGCAAGATCGGCAAATAACTAGTAGAAGCCTCCCGATATTGAGGAAACACAGCAGAGAAAGATCCCAGACCAATTCCGCTGAGCGGCGCATCAAGCACAAGTTTAGTGGTATCTTGAAAAATCTTTAGGTGGTCGCCTTGGTAAAGTTGTGAGTCAGAGGTCGCAAAGCTTGAGATGTGCTCCATCGCGCGGTCACTGGTAACCAAAGCCAGGCTGAAGGCGATTATCGCTAAAGGTAGACCTATCTTGAAGGGCTTGGGCCATAAACGAACACGCAGGTTGACCAGAAGCCAAATTCCGTTACCCGCGAAATAGAGTAAGGCGAGCAAAGGCGAACCCACCAAGAAAAGGCCTAAAAAGCAAAGCGCACTCGCAGGCACACCTACCAAAGGTAAAAGGTTGCGTGTGCGCACACCCTCCATCGCGTAGGCAAAGGTCACAATGCCTCCCAAGAGAAGCAAGTTAGCAGTCTGGGCAGGGCTTGGGAAAAAGCTAAACACCCCAGCCTCTTCCGCGCCAGGGTAGCGCGCATCGACTAAATTCCCACGAACTACGATGCCGGCGATTACAGAAAGTAGTATCGACAACCAGAAGAATAACCAGCGACGCCCCGGTAGATTAACCTTCCACTGTAAAGCTGCGTAAAGCCAAGCAAACCCAGCCACAGCCATTAGCCAAGCCTCGAAACTAATCCACGGCTGCACCGATAAACTCGAAGGCAGCTCAAGTCCGAGCGACTCAATCGCATCTACCCGCCAATCCGCCGTAGGCCAATAAAATTGCGGAAAAAATGCAAGCAATAGGCAAGCCAGTAAGCCTAGAACGCCGAAGTCTCCTAGCTTACCTAGCCCGCGACTTGGAGGATGAATCACTAAAGCCATTCCAGATAGGATTAGCGCAAGCCCCAACACCGCCGCATGGTGACTGCCACCAAGGATTACCAATAAGAATACCCCACAAAATCCGCCAAGAAACACTCTGAAGACTGGAGCCTCGCGCTTTATTTTTGGCGACTCAATCCTAGCATGCGACCCGACAGAAACCGACGCAAATGAGTTGCTCGGCTTCGTACTACGCCTTGACTTGGAACGGGCATGATTGCCTTTGGAAGAAGATCCAATTTTTCTCCGTTTCAATGAATGATGGCGATATTTACCTGATCTGGAACCCATTACGTCTCGGAAATAAAAAACCTAGGAGCTAACTGTAGGCATTGCTTAGTCAAATTCTAGACACTTAGCCAGAAAATCCTACTATTAGACTTAAAAAGACAGCGAACAAAGCCTAAAACTCACAACAAAATGGAGGACATCCAATCAACCCGCATATAAACACATCAAAAGGGAGATCCATTGTGTCAGTGCTAATGAAAAACTCTCTCCACCTCCAGAGCTACTTTTTCGTATCGACCTAATCAACTTTGGGGCACTACAACATTGATTTAGACACATGCCACCTCTCCCGAAAAACGACCAAACCATATCCGGTGTTCTAGAACGAATCATCTACTTCAATGAGGAGAATGCATACTGTGTGGCCGAAGTGCAGGTGCCGGACAGTAAGCGACCCGTCACCATACTCGGGGCGCTTCCAGGCGTGCAATGTGGTGAAACGCTCCAATTAAGCGGCGAATGGGCACGCCACCCAAAACACGGCGATCAGTTTAAAATCGCCCAGTTTAAATCTAAGCTCCCTGCCTCCGTCCACGGCATTCGTAAATACCTCGGCAGTGGCCTCATCCACGGCATCGGTAAATCTTACGCCAAAAAAATCGTTGATCACTTCGGAGCCGATACTCTGAAAATCATCAGTGAAGATTCTGGCCGCCTCAACGAGATCCCCGGCATCGGCAGGCAAAGGGCAAAATCCATCAAAATCGCATGGGATGAACAAAGCACCGTACGCGATGTCATGATGTTTCTTCAGACCTACGGCATCACCCCTTCCCAGTGCGTACGCTTAGTCAAAAAATATGGAAGCGGCGCCAAGCGCATCCTTCAGGATGAGCCTTACCGACTCGCTGAAGACATCGAACGTATCGGCTTCAAGACCGCTGATAAGATCGCGCTCAACCTCGGCTTTCCCACCAATTCAAAAGAGCGTATTGATGCAGGTATCATGCACACCATACGCCTGCTTGAAGACGAAGGCCACACCCTTGGGACAGAAACTATGATTCTGGAGCAGGCCACCCAACTGCTCTCGCTAGAGCCTAGGCTAATCCAGCAGCGCATCCGCGAACTCGACAAGGGGGAGCGACTTTTTAGCATTCAAGCTTACGACCAAAATCAAGTGGCGCTCGGTCCCTCTTTCCAACTGCCCTCTACAGCTGGAGCTGAACAAACTATTGCTAGAGCCATCACCCGCATCGCGCAGACAGCTTCTATTCTGCCCCCCATCAAAAGCGAGGCTGCTGTCGAATGGGCGCAAAGCCGCGCCGGTTTCGAGTTCGCCGAACTGCAGATCGCCGCGCTGCACCATACCCTCGGAGCCAAAGTCTCCGTTATTACTGGGGGTCCTGGCACGGGCAAGACCACAATCCTACGTGCCGTGACCGACATCATACTCGCCAAGCGCGCCCGCCTTTGTCTCGCTTCCCCTACTGGCCGCGCTGCCCAGCGCCTAGCAGAGGCCTCTGGAACTGCTGCAAGCACTATCCACCGTCTCCTCAAGTATGACGCGGTTACGCGTAGCTTCACCCACAACGAAGAGAACCCCCTCCCCTGCGATTTCCTTATTCTCGACGAAACCAGTATGCTCGACACACGACTCGCCGCTAGCCTCTTTCAAGCTATCCCCAGTGGCGCCCACCTCCTTCTCGTTGGGGACGCTGACCAACTGCCCTCGGTCGGTGCGGGTAATGTACTGGGCGACCTGATGGCCGCGCCACCAGCAAAAGTCACACGCCTAGATACCATCTACCGGCAAGGCAAAGAAAGCGGCATCGTAACTGCCGCGCATGCGATCCTTAAGGGTGAAACGCATCCAGGCATGACCATTCGCAGCCTTCGTGACCTTGATCCGTCAAAGGACTTCACTTTCATCGAAGCAGAGCAGCCTGAGCAGTGCGTGCAAGCGATCAAATACCTCGCCAAAGATTACATCCCAAAGGCACACGATATAGACCCGATCAAAGACCTCCAAGTCATGTCGCCCATCCACCGAGGTAGTGGCGGTATCATGATTCTTAATGCAGAACTACAAGAGGTACTCAACCCGAAGAGCAAAGCTGAGTCACGCCTCCACTCGGACCCAGACTACGCACCGGCTACGCAGACTCACTTCCGCGAGAAGACACGCAAGCCGCTACCCGTAGAAATTGAGTATGGGAGTAGCACCTTTAGGATCGGCGATAAAGTCATCCAAACCCGTAATAATTACGACAAAAACGTCTACAATGGTGATACTGGTATCATTAGAGCTATCGCAGCCGACCGCTCTGGCCTGACTGTGGAATTCGACGAAGCCATCGAATACACGAAAGGGGAACTTTCGGAAATCCAACATGCCTTCGCCATTTCGATTCACAAAAGCCAAGGTAGTGAATACCCTATCGTAATTATTCCATTACTCAAACAGCACTTCCTGCTGCTTCAGCGTAACCTTGTTTATACAGGTATTACCCGCGCGCGAAGTAAGGTCTATATCGTCGGCTCGATCGACGCCTACGCGATGGCGATAAAAAACAACGAACAACAAATCCGGCGGACTCATTTGCAAACCCGCCTGCGCAAGGTCTGCGAGCATCAAGACTCCGAAGCAAGTGCCTGAATCTTGCAAAGATCAAGTTTACCAGTTGCCAGCGTCGGAATAGTTTCTACCCGCTTGATCTCTTTAGGTATCCACAAATTCGTCAGCCCTGCGGCACTCAGTTTCTCTCGTATATCATCGAGCTCTAAGTCCATAGTGGCTAAGATGACCAAGGCTTCACCCTTAGCTTCATCAGGTCGTCCGACCACAGCGAGTATGGGCAGTTCTGCATCGAACAAATTATAGGCCTTGACCAAGGCTTCTTCCACCGTGCCATGCGGCACCATTTCACCGGCGATCTTAGAGAAGCGCGAGAGTCGCCCCTCAATAAACAAAAACCCATCTTCATCAAAACGCGCAAGATCGCCAGTGATAAACCACTCATCCTGCTTCACTTCTGCGGTTCTTTCTGGCTCGCCGAGATAGCCACTAAAAATATTCGGGCCCTTGAGCATCAATAGACCGACCGCAGTCACATCGATATCCTTCATCGTATCTGGATTTAGAATACGCGCACAATGCCCAGGCATCATCCGACCAACCGAGCCCCGACGACTTCCTTCCGTTGAACTGCCTGGGTAATTCACACCTTTTGGCATCCAAGGCGTATTTATACTAACCACGGGCGACGTCTCCGTCAGACCATAGCCTTCCAGATACAAACTTCCAAAATGCGCTTCCCACGCGTCAGCAAAGCCTTCAGGGGTTTTCTCTGCGCCCGCGACTACATATTTAAGCGAAGCCAGTTGTTTAGGCTTAATCCGCTTTATATAGGGCTTAAAGAAGGTTGGTGTGCCAATTAGGATAGTAGCCGACTCAGCCTTGATCACTTCAGCGACTTTTTTCACATCGAGCGGACTAGGCAGTGTGACTACGCTACAGCCGCGCAAGAGTGGATACCAAAGTGTCACGGTGAACCCGAAACTGTGGAAGATAGGTAGGTTCGCTATCACCTTTTCCGAGGCGAGCAAAAGCCCTGTGGCATCGATCTGTGCGCAATTAGCCAGAATATTACGATGTGTCAGAACGACGCCCTTAGGTTTGCCAGAACTGCCACTAGTAAAGAGCAAGCCAGCCTCATGTTCGCCACCCTCAGCGGGGACCTTGAGTATCTTCGCGAGTAGTTTTGCGGGGCAAAGATGAATCCAACTAAGCAGCGCTAGTGCTTGAGCCTTAGGCATCGATTTCATTTCTTCAACGAGGTCGATAATGCCACTCTCTGGCCATGGGAAATGTGGGATCTTATGCTGCACCCGCTCCGTCGTAAGCAAACAATCGACATCTGCTTTTTGCAGGCATGCCGCCGCACTGGATGCGCCTAGGGTAAAGTTCAAATTGACCGGAACTTTACCAGCGAGTACGACCGCAAGGTTTGCAATAAAGGCACCTAACCCGGGGGGGAACAATATGCCGACACGAGTCTTAGACGTCCAATCAGTCAAGCGCCGCGAGAGCAGGAAGGAAACGGCGAGCAGGAAGCCACTTTTCATAGTGCGACGTTCTACGCTGCGGTCGACAATCAGTTCTTGACGCGGGCGACTCGCGAGCGAAACAAAACACTCGTAGGCCAGGTGCCTCCTTAGCTCGGGTCGTTGTTGAAAGGCGGCTTCATCAAGGTCGATCATAGTACCAATGCATAGTGCTCTATTATTTGCCTCAACTCTTTTCCAGCAATGACTTGCCTAGACTTCCACTTCGGCCTCGGCTTCTCTTACTTTGAGCACCTCGACTAGCATTGCCTGCTTGATGGCCTCAAAACCCTCATCAGATACACAGGAAATGGGGTAGACCTTGTCTTTTACTTTCTTCTGAAAGACTTTAAAATTTTCGGCTGCATTCGGCTCATCCATCTTATTGGCACAAATTAGTTCTGGCTTACGCACAAGACCAGGCATGTAAAGCTTGAGCTCGCTCTTGAGTACGCGATAGTCACCGAGCGGATCACGCCCATCAGTACCTTCCATATCGAGCATAATGATAAGCACTTTACAGCGCTCAACGTGCTTGAGGAAGCGATGCCCGAGACCTCGATTTTCGCTCGCACCTTCGATAAGGCCAGGTATGTCAGCCACGGTGATACGTTCATACTGCTCGGGAAACTCAAGAACTCCGACAGTGGGGAAAATCGTGGTGAAAGGATACGCGCCGGTCTTAGGGTGCGCATTGGTGATCATGTTGAGCAAGGTAGACTTACCCGCGTTAGGGAAACCGATCAGCCCGACATCGGCGATAGTTTTAATAATGAGTCGAAAGTGGCCCTCCTCGCCAGGCTTGCCAAGAGTGAACTGCCTAGGTGTTTGATTGATCGAGGATTTAAATTGCGCGTTACCCTTGCCGCCTACACCGCCTTCGAGCAGTAATACTTCGTCGCCGTGCTCAAGTACTTCGGCGATGAGGTCGCCCGAGTCGCGATCCACGACGATGGTTCCAACAGGTAAACGCAGGGTAATGTGTTCCCCTTTGGCGCCATGCTGGTCACTCCCACGTCCTGGCTCACCATTTTTAGCTTTCCAAAAGGGCTTAAAGTGGAAGTCAGTCAAATCAGCGACATTGGTGTCCCCTATTATATACACATTACCACCCACACCACCGTCGCCGCCATCAGGTCCACCCTTGGGCTCATACTTGGCTCGCCGGAAGCTGAAACAGCCATCGCCTCCGTTGCCTGCTTTGAAACTTACTTTTACCTCATCGTAAAACATGACCTCTTTTCAGCGTAGTCCACGCGCATTGCAAATCTAATCCCCCCGCAGAGTAGACACCTCCACAGGACGGCTTCTACACCTTCAAGCTCGCATCGCTAGGGTAATGCTTTTTCTACCGCGTCACGGACAATGCGATTGGTCAAACTCTGCGGCAGAATGGTCAATTCGCCGTCAGGAGTGTATAATAAGTAGAGCGGCACGCCGGAGCGCCCAAAGTTCTCGAGCGCATCAGTGATGTCGGAGTCATAGCGGGTCCAGTCAGCCTCCAATGCGACGATGCCTCTCTCAGTAAAAAGCGACTCCGTCGCATCGGTGCGGAGCGCAACCCTCTTATTCAACTGACAAATCAAACACCAAGTCGCTGTAAAATCAACAAAGACGGGGCGACCTTCGCCCAAGAGTTCGTCCACCCTTTCGGAAGACCATGCGCCCCACTGCCCAGAACTGCCTGCAATGGATTCCTGATTTACATAATCAAAATAAACCTCCTTGATCGAACGAACACCATAAAACAGAGAGACTACAATTAAAAAAAGAGCAAGCAAGCGAGCGATCCATTGCGAGCGCATTGAGCGGGAAGTAGCACCCCATCGTCCAAAAACCCACGCTGCGATGCTGCACAGCAGTATGACGACAAGCAGAATAAAGATCGCGTCAACGCCACCTTGACGCCCAAGAACTAACGCGAGAAAGACGACCGCAGCCATCAACAAAAACCCCATGCCTTGTTTAAATGACTCCATCCAGAGACCGGGCTTTGGCAAGAAAGCGACTAGTTTTGGAAAGACCGACAACACAAGGAAAGGTGAGGCCAGCCCCAGCCCCATCATGCCAAAGGTGAAAAGACCAGTCGCTACATTGGCCTGCACCGCTAGCCCACTGACTCCCGCGACGAGGGGTCCCATACACGGTGCTCCGACCACCGCCGCAAGTACACCCATACCAAAAGAGCCCAGCACATCTTTGCGCCTTGCAACTTTATTATCGGCACCGACGAGGCGAGCTCCCAGTTCAAAGACCCCCATTAAATTGAGGCCGAATAAGAAAAATACCGCCGATAGCACCACCACGAAACCAGGGCTCTGCAACTGGAAGCCCCAGCCAATGCGTTCACCCAAGGCACGTAGTGCAAAGAGTACAGCAGCCAGGGCAATAAAGCTAAGCACCACGCCAGCGGTGTAGGCCAGGCCATGCCGTAGCGCATCACTCCGCGTCTGGCCCGCATGCTTCAATAACGAAAAGACCTTAAGCGAAAGTACGGGCAAGACGCAGGGCATAATGTTCAAGATCAAGCCGCCAAGGAAGGCTAAGGCCAAAATTCCGGGCAGTCCGAGCGCAAGCAAGCGCTGCTCGAAACCGCTAGGCTCAGGATCAGTCAGAGCCCGAACAAATGACGGCGGTGAGTCCAAAATTTCCGCATTAAATTCCCAAGAGTCAGCCCCTGATTGAAGCACGCCCGAAATGGCCAATGGCTGATTCTCAAAAAACAGCTTATCTAGCGCGAGGCGTAACTCCGCTCGGTTTGGCGCTGGGGTGCTCCTTACCTGCTCCGCACTGGGATCGACAAAGCCTTCCGTATCGACATAGAGATATAAATCTGACGGTAGCGCCTCCCCCTCGATCACCACGACAAGTGCTTCCTCCTCGAGATATGTAGTAGTCGCCCAAGGGTGCGCAGTCCTAGCTTGGCGATTCCGTGCTTCAACGAAAGCAGTCGCTTCTGCGCTTGGCTCAGCGTTGCCCGCGACAGGTAGCACTAGCTCAAGCGTAGCTTCTCCTGGGAGGCAGATTTCTTGACAAATGAGCCAAAAGAGATCGGCGGTGATGGTCAACTCAGAGCCCAGTTTCAAATCTTCAGGAGCCTGCAAAGTGACGATAAAAACCGCCTCCTCCTCGTAGCCATAATTCACCAGACCGCCCAGTTGGATTCGCTCTGGCGCTGGCCATTGTATTTCGCCAGCCACGATGTTTTCGGGCAGCACCCAATCAATTGTCGTGCTCAGACCGCTAGCACCCGGATTTTCCCAATAAATGTGCCAAAGCTCCTCAAGATCGAAACGCACCGCTAGATCGAAGCTCTGTCCTGGCACGACGGCATCGTATTCAGAGATCAGCTCGACCGTGGCGTGGTCGACTTGAATCGGCGCAGCGAACACCGCAGGGGGAAGAAAAAACTGCAAAAAAATTAAAAATCGTGTCACCGGGTTCAACATGAATAAAGAATTGATAGCAATGTAGACAGGATTGTTCCAGATTAAGTGTAAGCACCTAGATTGTAAGTATTCTTGCTAATTCAAGATAATTAAAAGTGCTAAATCTAACTTTCTACTTTTGTCTGGCATTAATCCCAATCATGAGTTCTGCCTACGAACAAGCCTTCCATAAAACTGGAGTGGGCGAATTTGAAATCAAAGCTTTGCCCGCCACTCGACTCATCGCTAGCCAGACAGAAGCCGCTTACTTTGATGGCAACACCAGCCTTTTCCCTCCGCTTTTTCGTTACATTTCTTCGCGCGATATCGCTATGACGACACCCGTCGAAGCTGAAATCAACCCTGGTGTGATGTATTTCTACATCGGCGCGAATGTGAGCAGCGACAAGCTGGATGCCACCAAGAACGTCAGCGTGTGCGAACTCCCAGAGCGCCTAGTAGCTAGTCTAGGCGTTCGCGGCGCTTACAGTGAGCATAACTTCAACAAAGCGTCGGCTAAACTCAGCGCGTGGTTGCTCAAAAACCCAACTTACGAAGCTGTTGGCGATGCTCGCGGCGTATTCTGGAATGGCCCGTTTATACCGGGCTTTTTTAAGCGCTTTGAAGTTCACGTTCCTGTCAAGCTGGTCAAAGAATAATTTATGCCACTAGACTATTCGATCATCATTCCTGCCTACAATGAGGCGGCTGAACTACCAAGCACGCTGTCCTCGATTCGCAGGGCGATGGATGCTGTTTCTCATCAGGGTGAGTGCATTGTCGTGGATAACAACTCGACCGACTCAACCGCTGCCGTCGCTCGATCACATGGTGCCGATCTTGTCGTGCAAGAGCCGATCAACCAGATCGCTCGAGCTCGCAACTCCGGGGCAGCTATGTCGAGTGGGCGCGCCCTTATTTTCATAGACGCGGATACACGTATCCAGCCCGAGCTACTGCTTGAAGCACTCCACAGACTTGAAGAAACACCCTGCGTGGGAGGCGGCTCTGTGATCAAATTTGAAAGCGAAGTTAGCGTCATTGGGCGCATAGGTATAGGGGTATGGGAGCGCATTTCTAGGTTCGCTCGCATTGCAGCGGGCAGTTTTATTTTTTGTCGTCGCGAAGCCTTTGAAGCTGTGGGAGGCTACGACGAGTCCCTTTACGCCAGCGAAGAAGTCCGCTTCTCTCGCCTGATCAAAAAATGGGGTAAGTCTCATGGCTTCGACTTTGTTATCCTAGACAACGCACCAGCTCAAACCTCCGCCCGAAAACTTTACTGGTATAGCGGCCCGCAGATAGTCGGGTGGATCGCGCTGATGATACTCATGCCGCTTGCCGTGCGCTCGCGTAAACTTTGTAGCTTTTGGTACGATCGCCCAAAGGAGGTTTAGCCATCTCAGCACTTGCCCCAAGGGTAAAGGCTATCATAGTCAGATTATTTATTAGATTCCGCACGAATCTGCGCCAGAAATTTTTATTTTTTAGAACATGCTCTACGACCGACCGTATATGCGCCAGCCCTCAAATGTTGGCGCTCCACAGAAGGCTTCAATGGTGACGACTCTTATGGTCATTACCATCTCCGTCTTCGTGCTACAGCAGATCATGAATGCATTCTTTCCCGGCGCCGGTGGACGTGAAAACAGTTTTTTAACTGATTGGTTCGCCCTGAGCGGTCATAACTTTCGTGAGTTGAAAGTTTGGACAATCATTAGCTACGGCTTACTTCATAGTTCTGCGGGCTTCTTTCACATACTCGGTAACATGCTGGGGCTCTTTTTTATCGGGCGCATGGTCGAACCTTTAACTGGGCGAGAGCGCTTTCTTTATTTATATCTAGCCGGTTCGCTGATCGGTGGCGCGGTTTACCTACTTTTGCATTTTAACGATCCAGCGCTTGGGCAAATAAACGGTGAGTTAATCTTCCAAAGCATGGTCGGTGCTTCTGCATCGCTCATGGCGATTCTAGCTTTTTTCTGCTTACTTTATCCTGAGCGTCCAATCACGTTACTACTCTTTTTTATCCTTCCTGTCACGATGAAACCGAAGTGGATATTCTGGGGCATGCTAGCCATTTCCACAGGTGGCATTTTATTCTACGAACTGCCCAATAGGTCCTACGTAGCTCACTCAGCACACCTTGGGGGCATGTTTGCTGGCATCCTCTACTACCGCTACTTCCATGATAGCTCTTTCAGCTTTTTCGGCTCGGGTAGCACCCGGACTACAGTCGAACAGCCAGCTTGGTTTAAGCGCCGCAAAAAGAATGAGCAACACATTAGTTATAAGGTCAACCGCGGCAAACGCGATGAGTTGCAGGCCGAGGTAGACCGCATACTCGATAAAATTAACATCTCTGGCTTCGGATCCCTCAGCACTAATGAGAAACAAACGCTTGAACGTGCTAAAGATATTTTAAACCGCTAAACCAGCGCTATTTTAGATGTCCGAGAATACTTCTAAATCACATATGAATAAACGAATCATTCGGATCGCACTTGTTGCGGCAGGCATACTCGCCTTTGCCCTCTCGACGAATGCCAAGCTTGACTCTTCTAACGAGATGGCGTCACAGACGCGCTGGGTCGTTAATACAATCAACGCACGCCACTACCTGCGCGGCACGATGGAACAACTCAACGGTGCTGAAATGGTCGAAGCCTACATCGCCTCCTTCGACTATGGACGAATCTACTTCTCCCGCCCTGAAATCGACGACTTTATCTTCCGCTTTGGCAACGCAATGGAGGAGTTCCTGCAACAAGGCAACCTCTACGCCGCCTTCGAAGTGTACGAAAGCTTTAAGGCAAAGGCTGAAGCGCGCACCGAATGGGCTTTTGCACGACTGGAGCAAGACTTTGACTTTACCATCGATGAAACCTTCACCCCAGATCGCCGCGATGCGCAGTGGCCAGCGACTCCCGAAGAGGCTGAAGCACTCTGGCTACGCCGCCTAAAATATGAGCTCCTGAACGAAATGCTCTCGCTCGCATCCGAGGATAGCAAAAAGAGCGATGCTTTACTCCCTGCAAGTAATCTCAAAGAACTGGATCCCGATCAAAGCGAGGACGATGAAGCGTTCGACCCTACGAGGCTACTGCGCTTGATCGAAGACAAAGAATTCTTCGATCAAACAATCGACGCTGCTCGCGAAAAAATCCGCCGTCGCTACGAGCGTAACTTAAACCACACCCTCTCCCGTGAAGCCCCCGAGGTGCAAGAGTCTTTCATCAATGCGATGACTCAACTCTTCGATCCGCACTCCTCCTTTCTTTCCTCCGATACCCTGGAGAGCTTCAACTCCGCAGTCCAAAACTCCTTCGTTGGCATCGGAGCTCTTCTCGAAGACGACGACGGCATCTGCACGATCAAAGAAATACTCCCTGGTGGCCCCGCCGAGCGCTCGCGCTTACTTGAAGCAGAAGACCAAATCTTAGGGGTCGCTCAAGGCGAAGAGGAGTTTGATGACGTCGTCGACATGCAACTACGCTATATTGTGCGCAAGATTAAGGGAGAGAAAGGCACTACCGTCCGCCTCCTTATCCGCCCAGGTGACGCGGCGGATCCTTCCATCCGCAGGATCGTGCCTATCGTGCGTGGCCAGGTCAAACTCACCGCGAATCTAGCCACAGGTAAATTAATCAGCGTCCCCACTAGCGACAGCAAGACCGTCCCAGTTGGTGTGATCGAGCTCCCCTCCTTTTATGGTAACATCGGCGCAGGCAGCACCCTCACCTCCACGACGGACGATGTGTCCGAATTGATCAATAAGTTAAGCTCAGCTGGTGCAGAAGGCATTATTCTCGACCTTCGAATGAATGGTGGAGGGCTACTCAGCGAGGCGGTTCGCCTAGCAGGTCTCTTCATCCCGATAGGCCCGATAGTACAAGTTCGCGACAGCTCCGGGCGTAAAGATATCCTATCTGACCGTGATCCTGGTATGCTCTGGGATGGCCCACTCATCGTGCTGACTTCACGCTTCAGTGCCTCCGCTTCCGAGATTGTCGCTGGTGCACTAAAAGACCACGACCGGGCACTGATCGTCGGCAACAGTTCCACTCACGGCAAAGGCACCGTGCAAGAAGTCTACCATATGAACAAGCGCATGCCCTTCTCTTTTTTCAGCAGCGCGGAAGAACAAGCACGCCCAGTCGCTACGAAGATCACCATCAAGCAATTCTACCTGCCTGATGGCAGTTCAACTCAAGTCAAAGGCGTACCTTCGGATATCATACTCCCATCGGTTAATGAGTTCCTTCCCATCGGCGAGGACGATCTACCGCACGCATTACCTTGGGGTGAGGTCAAAGCCGTCGACTGGTTTAACGATTGGGATAAGCTCGAAGTAGATAGCCCTGAGCACCCCGAACTCGTGCTCGCGCTTACCAATGCTAGTCAAGCGCGCCAAGAATCGCTCGAAGAATTCCAGTTCCTAAAAAAGCAAATCAAATGGCGTAAGAAGCGCTACGAAGAGAAGGCTATCTCGATCAGTTTGGAGAATCGGATACAGCGCAAAATTAACGAGAAGGTATATATCGATGAACTCGATGACACCTACGAGGCTTTGAGCGAGAACGACTACGCAATGGAAGAGTTCCTCCTCAAAGTAACCGAAGATCAAGACACGCTTTCAAAAGAACTCCTCTCAGCACCAACCAAAGAAATAGCTGATTCGACCATTGGTAAAACAAGCACAAATGAGGTTAGCAAGCAGATCGAAGAAGCGAGCGAAAAAGAGGAAGAGGAACCCGTCTACGACATCTACCTGCGTGAAAGTGCCCGTATTATGACCGACTGGGTGCAAGCGCTGGACAAACCCAAGGTAGCAAAGAACTTCTAAGATGCATAACTACCCTGCATGCTTGGCGACCATGTTGTAGAAATCTACAAAGAGCGCATCTGCATCATTAGGACCCGGCGCTGCTTCAGGATGATACTGCACGGAGAATACCGGCTTATCTTTAAGACGAAGGCCTTCGACCGTGTGATCGTTTAAGTTGATCTCAGTCACGATGGCTCCAGCTTTTTCTAGCTCTTCACGAGTCGAAGCGAAGCCGTGATTCTGGGCTGTAATCGAGACCTTACCCGTTTCCAAATTTTTGACAGGCTGGTTGCCGCCGCGGTGGCCAAATTTGAGCTTAAAAGTCTTCGCGCCCAGTGCATGGGTGATAATCTGATGCCCAAGGCAAATACCAAAAGTCGGGTAATCTTTGATCAATTCTTTAACCGTAGCGTGCGCGTAATCCACCGCGCCAGGGTCACCGGGTCCGTTGGAGAGAAAGACTGCATCCGGCTTGAAGGCATTAATCTCAGCCGCGGTTGTGCTCGCAGGGAAGACATGCACGTCGAATCCATGATGCTGCAGCTTACGGTAGATGGACAGCTTCCCGCCGAAATCAAGCGCAGCCACCTTGAAGCGTGGCTTCTCAGTCCAATCACCATTCAGTCTAAGATCTGTCCCGACCACTGTGAAGGGGGTCGATTGCTTCATTTCAGGATCCCAGCGGTAGGGCTCCTTCGCTGTAACTTCCTTAACAAAATCCACTCCGATGAGACCGCCAAATTCTTTAGCTCGTTTGATCGCTTCTTCTTCGCTGATCTCCTCGGTTGAGATACAAGCTTTGAGTGCCCCAGAAACGCGGAGCTTTTTGGTGATGGCGCGGGTATCCACCCCTTCAATACCAGGGATACCCGCTCCCTCTAGGTAATCTTGGATAGAACTATTACTACGCCAGTTGCTCGCTACTTGGCTAAGCTCACGAACAACGAAGCCCTTAACCTTAGGGCCATCCGATTCCACGTCCTCGGGGCAGATGCCGTAGTTGCCGATTTGCACGGCAGTCATGGTCACAATTTGCGAGAAATAGGAAGGATCCGTTAAAATCTCCTGATAGCCCGTCATGCTGGTGTTAAAGCAGGCCTCACCTACGTTAGTCGCGACAGCGCCAAAGGCGAGTCCACTAAAAACGGTTCCGTCTTCAAATGCAATGAGTCCTGTGCGAATCGTTTTAGCCATGCTAGCGCAGGAGCCAAACGAGAATTTCGCGCCTTGCAAATCAAAATGATCAACCCAGCACTTCCCTCAGTTGCGCATTCACAGCACTGGCAGCTTCTTGATCGATCCAGTAGATCATATCGCGACACTTTTTCTGATTTGAAATAATGCCCGCTTGTCGTAGTATACGCAAATGATGGGAGGTGGCTGGCTGTGAGAGGCCGATTTGCTCAGCTATTTTTGACACATTGCATGCATTATGACAGGTCGACCTGGATGGCAAGAGCCGCAGTATTTGCAAACGCACGGGATCACCCAGCGCCCAGAGCTGTTTAGCCAGCTCTGGAAAATCTTCATTTGGATTGATCGACGTCATTGACATATTTAAATATATAGATATATCAAAAGGTCAACTACCAAAAATTCTCTTTTTCACCTTCAAAGATGTATCCAAACGACTCACTCGAAAACTGGCACCAAGGCCAAGGCCATTGGGAGGATGTGCCCGCAGTTGACTGGAATAGTTGGAAGTGGCAACTCAAGAACCGTATTACCAAGTTGGAGCAGTTGGAGCAATACATGGAGTTAACCGCCGAAGAACGCGCCGGCTGCCTTTTTGCTAAGGATAAGCTGGCGATGGCCGTAACTCCCTATTTTGTCAATCTGATCGACCCAACAGACCCTAATTGCCCCATACGCAGGCAAGTCATTCCCCGCTCGGACGAGATGCAGACCGCGCCCGAGGAAATGCTTGATCCTGTGGGTGAAGAAAACACCAAGCCCGTCGATGGCATCGTCCATCGCTACCCAGACCGCGTGCTCTTTCTGGTCACAGATCGTTGCGCATCTTACTGCCGTTACTGCACCCGCAGTCGTCTAGTTTCTAACGCGCAGGACTACAACTTCCACCCAGAATTTGAAAGTGGCCTCGATTACATCCGTAATCACTCAGAAATCCGCGATGTTCTCTTGAGCGGGGGCGATCCCCTGCTCCTCTCGGATCGCAAGATCGACTACTTGCTAGGCGAACTGCACAAAATCCCTCATGTAGAATTCGTCCGCATAGGCTCGCGCATACCTGTCTTCCTCCCGCAGCGGATAACGCCAGAGCTCTGCGAGATCTTCAAAAAGCATGGCCCTGTTTGGATGAGTATCCACGTCAACCATCCCAACGAGTGCACGCATGCCCTGCGTGAGGCGTGCGAGCAACTGACTTACGCAGGCGTGCCAATCGGCAATCAGTCCGTTCTTCTGCGTGATGTGAACGATAATGCTGAAGTGATGCAATCACTCATACACCGCTTGCTGATGATGCGTGTGCGCCCTTACTACTTGTATCAGTGCGATCTGATTACAGGTAGCGCTCACCTACGCGCGGACCCACGAAAGGGCATTGAAATAATACGAAGCCTACGCGGCCACACAACAGGTTACTCGATTCCACAATTCGTAATCGATGCCCCAGGCGGTGGCGGTAAAATTCCCATCAATCCTGACTACGTAAAAGAAATCACCGATGATGCGATCGTGATGCGTAACTACAGTGGCGACGAGTATCGTTATCCGTTGACTAGAGCGGTGTATGCAGAGAAAGACCCAAACGCTCCTGAGTTGGCAACCATTCTCGTCTAGGGTGTCTGCTGTATTGGGGCAGACGCACCGCCATTCTTACATACATTCCCCGAACTCAATTACCGCCTAAGGAGGTAATTCCTTGACCGATGAAGTGAAATTTCTCCAAAGAAAACTCGTATCTAAAGATCAGCTATGCTGCTACTTCCTTCTAAAAATAAAAAACAAGCGCATTGCGCCACTGAGCGTCGTCTTTGACTCCACTGTCCCCCAAATCGTTATCGAAGCTTTTGTTATAAGAGAACTCAAAACCTAGCAGGTCAGTAAAGCGCACGCGAACCGCCGTTGTGAACACATAGTTGAACTGATTCGAATCTTCTGGATTCCAATAGTAGCTAAACTTCTGAACAACAGAGGTCCTGTTAAGCGGCCGCCAAGTAGCTTCTTGAAAGATATTAGCAAATGGGGACAAAGCTGCGCGCGTGTTTGCAAAGTTGGCCTCAAGCTCCTCAACACCCGCGCCTCCACCCAGGATAAATTTGAAACGATTTGAAGGCTCATATTCATAGCCAATTCCTGCGCTGACTTGAACTTCACGATCAATCCCTTTGACCCGATCGGCACGGTATCCAAGCGCATTTTGAGTAAACCAATTTTCGAAGAACGAGCGGCGATAAATAAACTCTGCATTGTATTTATCCGTAGACTTGTATTCATTACCATTTGCTCGTTCGCTCTGACGATAAGTATACGCACCGGTGAAGCGATAGAAGTTAGGGTTCTGCTTTGGATCAATCTCCAGTTTACCCCTTAAGTAGGTCTCTTGCCACTTTCGATCACCTTGGCTCAAGTTAATTCCCATACGCATGTTACCCGACCAGTAGTTTGGGGCTTTAAGGTGGAGGAGTGTTTCGATAATTGATTCTTCGTTGATCGATGATTCTTCTGCCTTCTCGGGTTTGCTTTTCTTCGCAGAGCTGGACTTAACTAGTGACGGCTTCGAATCTTGGGCCCCTATCGAGATGACTCGGGCGCGCGGCACTTTAAGCTCACCCAATAACGGAGAGCGTACTATAACAGTAGTAGCGGACGACTGCGTCAGGATCTCGCCGATGAGCTGCTCACCCGAGTCAAGGGCGACAACGGATAGGGTTGCATTGGCTGAAGCCAAGGCAAACACAAATAGGGGTAAAAGCGTGAATTGGCACTTTCTCATACAGCAGTCTCCGAGTAACGTTGCTCGCGGATCACGGTAATCTCAATCGTGCCGGGATAGTTCAATTCCGCTTCGATACGCTGGCGAATTGTGCGCGCGAGTCGGCGTGCCCCTTCGTCGTCGACGACCTCTGGTTCGACGATGACTCGCACCTCACGACCAGCTTGCACCGCGTAAGCTTCGCTCACACCAGGCAAGGCGGAAGCGATCTCTTCGATGCTACGGACGCGTTGGATAAAACCGTCCATCGAAGAGGCACGGGCACCCGGGCGCACGGCAGAGAGTGCGTCCGCGACCATTACGAGCCCAGCATAAGCACTCTCCGCCGGCACTTCCTGATGATGGGCGGCGACGGCATTGACCACGCGCGCATCTTCGCCGTGTTGCTTTATAATTTCCGCACCAACGACTGCGTGACTATCCACGTATTCTTCATTAGCTGCTTTGCCGATATCGTGAAATAGCCCTGCGCGTTTGGCGATCGTTGGGTCAAGACCAATTTCTGATGCAATAAGCGCGCAAAGATTCGCTACCTCGACCGAGTGCGCAAGCGTATTTTGATTATTGGACAACCTGTAGTGTAGCTTGCCCAGTAGTGCTACCACCTCGGGGTGAACATTGTGTAGGCGTAGTTTATGCAAGGCACCTTCGCCTAGGTCAATGACATTGGCATGCATCTCTTCTTCGGCTTTGGTGATCTCATCTTCGATACTAGAGGGATGAATCCGACCATCGCGCAGAAGGGCTTCCAGCGCAATACGGGCGATCTCTCGGCGCACGGGGTCAAAGCAAGAAATGAGAACTGAATCTGGCGTCTCATCTATCATAAGCGTGGTACCAGTGCCATGTTCAAATGTACGAATATTGCGACCTTCGCGACCGATGATACGGCCTTTCATCTCGTCGCTGGGCAGGTTGACGACGGTCGCGGTGGCGTCATTCATAGGCTGGCTAGTGATGCGCTGCATCGCAGCGAGCAGAATGCGCCTAGCCTCATCAGCAACATCAGCTTCGGCACGGTTTAGCTTGCTCCGGCGTAGATCGCGGATCTCTTGCTCGCACTCCTCCTCAGTTGCCTTGATTATGACTTGTCGAGCTTCGTCGCGCTCCATTTGGGTAATCTGATGGAATTTGAGGCGATCGAGTCGACGTTTTGTCGCAATGTATAACAGTAGTGCGCCGATAAAGGCACCTACCATTCCCCCTAAAATAAAGTCGAATTTCATACACGTTTTTGATGATGGCAAACCATCTGAGCGGGGTTTTTCTCTGTAAGTTTGTTTTTGTAGGCATAGCACCGAGGGGTGCCAGAAACCGACAATGCTTGTATGAACATGCGTAAATCGCCCATAACATCAAGGGAAACTTACCGCTGGTTCGGGCACGCAGAAGTAAAAAAGAAAGCCTCGCCAAAACCGCTTTTATCACAAAGCAAATCAAAATTACGCTTTTTCCTTCCCCAAAAGTCATTCTCCACTAACAATACACAAACGGCTTATTTTACAGAAACCGGACATATCCTAGAATCATCATGACCCTTTTCCTAGCCACTCTCATAACAGGAATATTATTACTCGCCTTTGGCGCCCACTTTCTCTGGCACGGCATGCGCTCGGCAAAAATTGTGCAAGCATTTCCTCGCTCGCAGTCGGCTGCTTACATCCTTCTCGGGTCAGCCGCCGTTTGGTTCCTCTATAAGCTCACCCAACTAGGCCCCGCTGACTTTGGGCAATACAAGAACCTGCTCTTCATACTATTCTTCGTCGTGGCCGTCGGCTCTTTCATCTTTGTGCCTGACTTTCTCGCCGTGCGTGGATTGGCTGCACTCATACTACTTACTGCAGGCGTGCTACTGGATGTAAGCTACATGCAGTATGGCAGCGCCTTATTTCTAAAAGCTTCCGTTTACATCTCTATCGTCATTGCAATCATCCTAGGCGCGAACCCCTACAAACTACGCGACTTTTTCGAGTGGCTTTATAAAAAAGAAGTCCGTCCACGCGTCTTCGGTGGGATCTTCGTAGTTTACGGTTTCCTTCTCGCAGTCGTGGCTTTCACCTATTAATGTTTAAGCAAGAAAGCGGCTACCTTTTGATCGTATCGGGTCCCGCTGGTAGCGGTAAGACTACTGTCTGCGAACGTATGCTAAAAGAAGTGCCTGGCATCGAACGCGTAGTTACCTCAACAACGCGCTTCCCGCGCAGTGGCGAAGTCGACACCGTCGATTACTACTTCTTCGACCACGACACCTTTCAGGCAAAAATTGACGCTGGTGCGTTTTACGAATATGCCCACGTTCACAACAAGCTCTATGGAACCCTCAAAAGTGAGGTACAAGCCAAACTTGCTGTAGGGATCGACCTCTTGCTCAACATTGATGTGCAAGGTGCCGCCCAAATGCGCGCGACCGCGCAAAACGACCCGCTACTCAAGGGTAAAGTCATCACCATCTTCATCATGCCCCCTACGGTCGAAGTGCTAGCAGCTCGCTTACGCGCACGCGCCTCCGACCCTGAAGACGAGATTCAACGCCGCATGGCGGTTGCCGTTGAGGAAATGCAGTGTAGTAAGCACTACGATCACACGATCCTAAGTGGCACTCGTGAGGAGGATTTCGCTGCATTAATGGCTATCTACGAAAGCACTCGCTAGCTCTGTGGCAATTAAACGGGAGCAAAATACTCTCACTGCATTACAATTTATGCAGCGGAGGCCGCGCAAGCTGTAGCGGCAAGTGATTCCCGCGTAAATCGACAAATAGCGGCGCTTTTTGAGCTTCGGCAAGGACAATAGCACTACCTATCGGACAATTGAGGATCGGTGACTGGGTGCCAGAGAGTACCTTACCAACAGACTTACCAACGACGTCCACGACGGGGGTGCCTTCTCGAGCAATGCGGCGCCCCTCTAGCTTAAAATGGACCACACGACGCGGGACACCCTTCTCTTTCTGTTCGGTCAGAGCGTTTTTACCAATGAAATCGGGTTTGTTTAGCTTGACCGTCCAATCAAGGCTAGCTTCAAGTGGCGAAATGCTATCACTGAGTTCGTGGCCGTAGAGCGGGAAGCCTGCTTCAAGGCGTAGACTGTCTCGCGCACCTAGTCCACAGAGTTTGACCCCGTGCGCCGCGCCTCTAGCCAAAACCTGTTTAGCCAAAGACTCCGCCGCCTTAGGCGAGCAGTAGATCTCGAATCCGTCCTCACCTGTGTAACCAGTGCGAGCAATGCGAACCTTTTCGCTGCCAAATGTCACAAGGCGATGCCAGAAGCGCTTAAGTTCTTTCACCTCCCCCAGACCCATTGCCATAAGGATTGCTTCTGCCTTAGGGCCTTGAAGCGCGAGTAAAGCATACTCGTCAGAATGGTCCTCTATCTCGACCTCAAGCCTCCAACGCTCGGCTTGCTTAAGAAACCAGCCAAAATCCTTCTCGATATTACTTGCGTTGACGCAAACAAGAAAGTCGTCGTTCGCCATGCGGTAGATAATCAAGTCGTCGACCACCGTGCCATCGCTATTACACATGGGAGAATAGACCGCCTTGCCGACAGGTGCATTGGCGACGGCATTGACCACAAGCCGATCCAGAAAGAGAGCTGCCTCACTACCAAAAACATGAAACTCACCCATATGACTCACATCGAAGAGGCCAACCGCGTTGCGCACCGCTTTATGCTCTTCGAGGATGCTCGTATATTGCACGGGCATGTTCCACCCCCCAAAAGCGACGAAACGTGCCCCCTGCTGGGCATGGAAAACGTGAAGAGGAATCTGTAAAGCGCCAGCCATAGTTGAAAAATTAATCTTTTAAAAAATGAAAGTGTCTAGTTTTTCGCAAAGAAACTTGCGAAGATGATCGAGAAGACTTGACTCACAATCATCGTATTAGCAAGCGGCACAAGTCTGGATCGTTCGTTCTACAGCATCTTTTTAAAATACATTTATGCCAATTACACTAGCTGATCAGCGTGAGCACGCACGCCACTACATTCCTGCCTGTGAGACTGATATTCGGGCCATGCTCGACGTCATCGGCAAGGAGCGCCTCGACGATCT
>PKCJ01000077.1 GCA_002862945.1 Opitutia bacterium
CCGAAGTCACATTGCAGCCCATGCGCCGCTTTCCTCTCGATGCCGCGATAATCTTTTCAGATATCCTAGTCATTCCCGAAGCCCTTGGGCAAGGCTACCATTTTCGCGATCAGGGTGGCATCGGCATGGACTACCTACTGGACACGAGGGCCAAGATAGAAGCCCTAGATAATACTAAGATTGCAGAAAATCTGAAATACGTAGCCGAGGCCCTAACCCTGACCCGAAGTAAGCTAGGCGAAGACACTGCCCTACTTGGCTTTTGCGGCTCTCCTTGGACACTGGCATGCTATATGGTCGAGGGTGGCTCTGCTAAAGACTTCGTCAAAATCAAGCAATTAGCTTGGGATCAGCCCGAGCTTTTTGGGCGGCTCATGAAAAAGTTGACCGATGGCATCGTCGAGTATCTCCACATGCAAATCGACGCGGGCGCGGACGCACTACAAATCTTTGACTCATGGGGCGCGATTTGCCCCGCCACTCACTATGAGACCTGGTCACTACGCTGGATCAATCATATCATTAAGGAACTCAAAGAACGCGTGCCCGTTATTCTATATGCCAAAGCTATGGGACACAAAGCCAACGATCTCATGAAAACAGGCGCGAAGATCCTCAGCCTTGATTGGACTATGAATCTCCGCCACATGCGCCAAAGCATTGGTAGCGGCGCAGCAGTGCAAGGTAACCTTGATCCTGTTGTTCTAACGACGACCCCCGAGATCACCCGCCGTGAAGCCCAGCGTGTAATAGACGATGCTGGCAATCAGCCCGGCTTCATTTTCAACCTAGGCCACGGCATGGTCCCAAGCGCCAAGATCGAATGCGTTGAGGCGCTAATGGAAGTCGTTACTGGGCAGAAGAACGCGTAGTTTCAAATTAGACCCCCAGTCAGGGTTAAAGGTAGGGCCTCGCTACCGCATTAGAGCGCTCACATACGAGCAGGCACGATCAAAAAAACGAACTACACCTTCGCCAGGGAGTTGCCCTCGAGGAGCATCGCCATCTTCACGCGAAGCGATTGTATCATAGCTTCTTTGTCAGTCGAATTTTCAGCAATACAGTTAACAATGGCACTGCCTACGACGACCCCATCGGCCGCTTGAGAGACGGTGCGAACATGGTCAGCCTTGGAGATACCGAAGCCTACCACAACTGGCATCTCGGTGTGTTGTTTGATTTGAGAAACGTTGACTGCAATACTGTCTAACATAGACTCTTGTTCTCCAGTCACACCCTCGCGGGAGACGTAGTAGACGAAGCCAGTCGTTGCTTTACAGATAATTTCTAGCCTGCTTTCCGGTGTGGTGGGTGCTACTATGAAGACGGTCTTAAGATCGTACTTTTCGCAGGCTTCAAGGTGCTCGTCCGCTTCTTCTGGTGGTAAATCGAGCGTGAGAATACCGTCGAGACCAGCAGATTTGGCCTCAGCGACATAATTAGCACTACCCTTTGCAAAAACTAGGTTATAATAGGTGTAGAAAACGAGAGGCACTTGACTGAAATCACGAATCGCGCGGACGAGTTTAAGTACATTCTTGCTGGTGCTGCCGCTTTCTAATGCGCGTTGGGCGGCGAGCTGATTGGTCAGACCATCAGCCAGGGGGTCGGAAAAAGCCACCCCGATCTCTAGCACATCAACACCTGATTCAATTACAGCACGACAAGCTTCAACTGAGCTATCAAAGTCAGGGTCACCTGCGCAGAGGTAGCCGATAAAGACGGCACGCTTTTCTTCGCGAGCTTTTGCAAAGGCTTTTTCAATTCGATTCATGAGAAAATTAAAAGATAGAAAAGGTCTAAGTTAATATTCATAAACACAAAGACAAGCTTCACGCTTTAATACCTAAAATTTAACAGTACAAAGCGCCCTATGTATTGCGAATGAGCGCCTTTTCAATAAGAGGTAACATCTTTCCGCGACGGAAGAGCGTCACTTGACCAGTGCTTCCGGAAACGACGATGCAAAGGCAATCGACAGCTTGCGTAATAGAAGCGGCGGCGGCGTGGCGACTGCCGAGGCCACTAGGTAGATCGTGGGTATAATCGGGCGCATGAATGAGTGAGCCCGCAGAAACGAGCACACCATCGCCTCGGATAATGAAAGCACCATCGATCGAAGAGAGTTCTTTGACAGTCTCATCCATAAAGGGATTGAGGATATTAAGGTCTTCGTCTTTGTATCCATGAAATGGATTTAAGATGAGTGGCTTAGTAAATTCCGAAATAAGCTCAGAATTGCCAAGTGTAAAAAGACATCCAACGGGGCGACCCTCACGACCTTCAACCGCGAGCTCAGTTGCTATTGCGAGCACTCGTTCGATCACTTCGGGCTTCACACTGACGGGCAGCATGTCTGACTTACTGGCGAGCGCAGTATCGAACTCGCGCTCGACGTCGACCACGGTAATACTGTCGAACTGGTTGCTCTGCGGGAGACCGCCGATACAGCATAAGCGATCGTGACTGGAAAAAATTCCCCTGGTAAGGCCTATCAGTACTGCACTACGCAACTGCGAGAACCGATGGTTACTATACGCGCGAATCGGGATGACGGCATCAATTTCTTCACGCTCAGTCAAAGCATCTGAAGTGCCGTGAGCGATGATTACAGTCTTAAATCCTTTAAAGGTTTTACCCACTTCAACTCCCCCACCGAAGGTATCAGCAAAGACGAGCACTGAAGTGCACTGAGCGCCTTTGGCAATCTTGGCGGCTTCGCGCAAAATAAGGTTGTTAAAACGGTTGTGACGGCGGCGCGGCTTATCCCCTTCGCCCGCGAAAACCTGCTTCAGTTCTTTGCGGAAGTCTTTAATCTTGGCGGCAGCGCGAAGCCGATCCATATGACCGTTGTCTTGGAAAACTCGGGCAAGAGAGGCGAGACTAAAGAGGTAGTTGCGCGCATTTTCCGAGGCGAGAAGCAGGAAAATAAATCGTATATCTCCATACTCAGACTGGCCATCGTAGACAAGACCTTTAGGGCAACGACCTACTGCGACCATATAGGGGCGCTTCATTTTAATACGGGCGTGCGGCAAGCAAACACCATTACCTAAATAGGTCGTCATTTGCTTCTCACGTTCTAGCAGATCCGCTAGCAAACCCCTCTTAGTAATGCCGCGCTCTTTGGTGAGGTCGCAGACTGCGAGCAATTCCGATACCGCACTCTCAAAATCTATGCTCTCAATGTCAATGACGCGAGATTTGGCGATGTATCGATCTATGCGCATGTTATAATGATCAGTGATCCCACTCAATTGCACCCTTTTTCAACTCATAAAAGAGACCGAGTATGAGGACGAAGAGAAAAAAGAATACCGGAGTGATAATGGGTAAGTTTGCCGCCAGAAATTCACGGAAAACCATGACCCAAGGGATCAAAAAGACAACCTCGATATCAAATAGGATAAAGAGCATTGCGGTGACATAAAATTTAACCGCGAAGCGCGCGTGCCCAGAACCTTCAGCGAGCATACCACACTCGTAAGGTGTATTTTTGATCGCAGTATCCGTGCCACGCTGCCCGAAGATATGCGACGCAACGAGTACAACCACACCTATACTGGATGCAATTAAGATTTGAACAAGAATCGGATAATAGTCCGCGATTTGCATAGGACTTTCAAAGAAGTCTGCTTTAGCGGGGACTTCAAGGCGTTTCTTCGAAGAATCTAATAAAGTCGCGTCGTCGGTCACGCACTACCAAGACCTCATCCGTCGCAGCCATGACTTTACCTCAGGCTGCTCAACTAAGGGCGCGACTTTAGCGGACTTCGAACGCACGCGCACTCCGCCATCAGGAAGCGCGACTAATTGCACCTGGATGCGGTCACGATCAAACTCCCCTAATTGGAGACTGGCTGCGAAGGGTAACTGCCGAGGAATCGGTTCAATTTCGGGAAAGCCTTCAAGCAGACGCATCGCATTAATCCGGTCGTAGAGGAGCCGATCCAGTGCGACGGGGTCGCTGCTCATCCAAATCCGTGGTTCGGTTCGAGTATAGATAGAATTAAAAAAGGGACCAGCGATAAACTGGTAACGCTCCAGCGAGACGAAATTGAGCACAAGGCGTTCTTGAAGCTCGGGGATCGCAGCTATCTCGGCAACAGCCGCGGAGGCAGTGGCTTGGTTTACGAGAAAGCGGCTACTGTTACTGACATTCCACAGGGTCGCATTAGCCAAGGCTCCATCGATGCCGAGCGCGGGATCGTCGACACCAACAGGTAGATTGATCCAGAAATCGACTTCAAAAAGTAGCGGCTTTGGAAGGAAGCTCTTCCGCCCGCGCGCGCCTTCGGCAAGCTGCGAAGCGCGCCGCGTCTCCAAGAAAAATTCTGATTCTTGCAGCAAAGCTGGTGGCAGTGGGCTGTCATAAAACCAATCAGCATCGTAGTATTGTTCGGTATCTAAGGCCAAGACGGGGCAACCTTCAAAATTGGCCGCGGATTCGCTAAGTGCGGGCATTACGCCCGCTTCACGCAGATTGTGCGCGGAATCATCGACAATCAAGATCGAGTGGCGATCATAGCCTCGAGCTTCCAGCATTTCGACAACTGCACGGATGAGTTGCAGCGGTGTACTCAGTCCCGCTCGACCGCGCGTATTAATTTTAAGAGCCACTTTTGCCCGCTCACTTGGCATAAGTGCTTGTCCAACTTCGCGCTCATAAGCAGCCACCAGTCGTTCTACTTCTGTATAATAGAGGCTACCCTCCGCGACCGGCGACTCCCAAACCAGCCCACGTGGTGCCCGCGGAACTAAAGACGCGCTCACAGGACTGATAAAGCCAAATAGGATCAAAGCAATTGCAAAAACAAGCATGTAGCCGACTCTACGCCTATCCACTTGACAGCTATAAAGGGGAAACGAGAGTAGATTCATAGTTGTCTTGTTGCTAACTGCACTCACAAAACAAACACAATTCCTGACCATGCTAAAAGCAAACTTCAAAAGCGTATTCTTCATCTCGCTCATCACGACCTCTATTTGGCTCGTAGCTTGTAGCAGTAATGAAGAAACAAAAGCAGCGCAAATCAAAGATGCCCTCAGTTTGTCGGAAAAAGGCGCTAACGCCGAAGCACTAAAAATGCTAGAAAAACTCGCTACTCAACATCCGGACGACATCGAGATTCTCAAATCAATCGGCCAAGTCTATTCAGCCGATGGTGATGCAAGTATGGCCTCTCTTTTCCTTGAGCAAGCTTACCTCCAATCCCCCAACGACACCGAGCTACTTTTTCAAACTTACCAAAGCCTATATGCCGCTAAGCAACCCGCTGGTCACCTTCTCGAAAAGCTTGCCGAGCAAACACCCGAGGCCATGACCCCCAAACTTTGGACACGCCTCGGTCAGTTTCGCCAAACAGCTAACCTCATACAACCAGCACTCGACGCCTTTTTAAAAGGAGTCGATCCAGAGAAAGCCAAACCCGCACCTGAAACCACAGTCGCTATTGGCCAACTTTTCGTCAAAGTAGGCAACCTACCCCAAGCTGAGTACTGGTTAAAAATGGCCGCCGACAATGACGAACCGAATGCACTGACTGCACTCTTTAGCCTACTCGAAATTAATCTTCGCCAAGAAGACTGGTCAGACGCCGAAGCTACAATCACGCAACTCGACACACAATTCCCGGGAGCCGTCGATGCGAGTCAATGGGAGCAGGCTCGTCAAGAACTGTCCCGCTGGCGAAAGTCACAGGACGAAATGGAGGCCAAGCTAGCCCAAGCTCAGGCCGATGAAAAAGCGGCAGAAGCTAAACCCAAAGTAGCCACTGCTTTGGTCGAGGCTGCCCAAGTCTTAGAATACGACGAAAATCCTAAGAAAAGTGAAAATGCCGTAACCGATAGCAAAGCCCAGATTATCGCTGATATGGAAGCCGCCGAGGCTATGGCCGAAGCCCCTGCAATCGAAATTAATGAAGGGGCCGACGTCACGCTTGTGGAGGATAACAAAGTCATCGCATCCGATCCCAGCAACACAATCGAACCTGCCGTACCAATGACTACTGCTGAAGTCGGCTCCGACCAAGCATCCGCAGCCGAGGAAACCACCCTCATGGTCGATGCAGATACTAGCATCGAGCCAGCACCTACACCAATTGTGGAAGCCTTCCCTACTTTGGAGGCGGAGCCTAAACCCTCAGCCCTGAGCACAAGTAGTCGCCCACAGACCGTCGAAGAACTAATGGCAGACGCCGAGACCGCCACGCTCGAGCGTGATTTTAAATCCGCCATTCGCAAATATTGGACAGCAATCGGTATTGCCAACGACCGCGCCGAAGTCTGGAATCTGCTCTCGCGCGCCTATCTTGTCGACGGCCAGCTCAATAATGCTGAGACGACCGCACTCGAAGCCGTCCGCTTAGAGCCGCGCCAAGTCACCCACACTCTCGACTACCTGCGAGTTGCACAACGCTCACTGGCACCCGAAGACTTTCTCGCCGAACTGGAGACCGCCTATGCCCGCTTCCCTACGAGCCCAGAGATTACCCTCTCAATCGCCAGAGGTCACGAGCGTATCTCTCAAGATCGTCCCACCGCGCGCGACCTTTATCTCCGCTTCATCGACATCGCGCCCAATCATCCCCTCATCCCTGAAGCTCAAGAAGCAGTCGCGCGACTTCGCTAACTTTTCTTATTATCAACTAAAAACTTTCCACCACACTTGCCTCGCGTCAAACAAAGCTCCATCGAGACCCTCAAGCACCAAGTCAACTTGGTCGACGTCGTTTCGCCTTATGCCCAACTCAAGCGTGCAGGTCGCTCTTGGAAAGGGCTGAGCCCGTTTACCCAGGAAAAAACGCCTTCCTTCTACGTCCATCCCGATCGTGGCTTTTATAAATGCTTCAGCACAGGCGAAGGCGGCGACTGCTTCACCTTCATCATGAAGCAGGAAAACCTCGAGTTTATTGAGGCGGTCGAGTTCCTTGCCAAGAGGTTCAACGTCACGCTCGAATACGAAGCAGGCGGCCCCTCCCACGAAGAAGTTTCCCTGCGCAAACAAATCTTCGAGCTGCACGAAATTGCTACCACATGGTTCCATCAGCAGTTCCTCGAATCTAAAGAGGCCGCTCCCGTGCGCGACTATTGGAAAAATCAACGCGGCTTTTCGCCAGAGACCGCTAAAGAGGTTAAAATTGGCTACGCCCCCGCCGCCTGCGATGCTTTTGCGCTTTATTGTAAAAGACGCAACTTATCCACAGCCGCGATGCACAAGTCAGGCCTCTTTTTCGCCCGAGATGGCGAACGAAATCACGAATATTTCAAGTCCCGCTTTCGTGGTCGTCTCATGATCCCCATCCGCGACGTGCAAGGCCGCGTTGTCGCTTTTACCGCACGCCAACTACCTCAAACACCCGAGGATGATCCTGCTCGCGAAGCTAAATACGTCAACTCGCCCGAGACACCCATCTTCCACAAAGGCCGTATCCTCTTTGGAATGGATCACGCCCGCACACACCTTAAAGACGGCGGAAGCTTCCTCCTTGTCGAAGGTCAGCTAGACGCCATCCGTTGCTGGTCCGTCGGGTTACACACCGCCGTCGCACCCCAAGGTACTGCGATCACCGACGACCAGATGCACCTACTCCGCCGCTATGAACCGGACAGTATCGATTGCCTACTCGACGGTGACTCCGCTGGCCGTAAAGCCGCCCTCCGCGCCTTACCGCTCGCCCTTAAAGCTGGTCTCGAATTCCGTTTTCTCCTACTCCCCGAAAAGGCCGACCCAGACGAACTCCTCCGCGAGCACGGTTCTAGCGCATTAGAGGGGCTACGCAAGACGGCTAAAAGCGGCATTGAACTGCTCATCGCTGACAACCTTCCCCAAGACCGTCCCCCAACGACTCACGAAAAAACCACTGCCCTGCGCGCTGTATTCGAGCTGCTCCACCATGTGCCATCCGAAGTTGCCCGAGAGGACTACATCCAAATCGCAGCACGTCTAGTTAGTGTTGATCCACAAGCTGCCCTCCGCGACTTCAAAAAAGTCCCTCCGCCACGCAGTAATTTAAAGGGAGGGGGAGCCCCCGAAACCACTCCAGAACCCAAGCGAGACCCGCTATTGACACAAGCCACTTGGGAGCTACTTTGGCTCATTCTGCATCATCCTGAATACGGCAATCAGCTTTTAGAAATTATTGATTACGAATGGATTAATACAAACTCTACGACAAGTAAACTACTCTCCCGTCTATTAGCCGAACTGCGCGAAGGTATGATCGACTCAGTCAACCAAATAGAAAACATCATCGATAGTGTCGAAGAACGACAACTCCTAGCCGACATTCACTCACGAGAACTCAGCGTGGAGGAACCAACCAAACAAATTGTATTCTGCCTAGAGCGCCTTCGGCGAAATTTTGTTGAAGCCCAGATTAAAAACTTGGAACAAAAGATCATCAATTCAGACCCTGAATCACAGATACGCCTCATGCGAGAGCGTAAAGAAATACTCCGTAAAGTTGCGCAACCTCTAGAACTAGCACTTTAAAGATAGAACCAATTTACTTTGATTAATTATGTCCGCAGCGAAAAAGAAAATCGCCAAAAAGCCAGCCAAAAAAACCGCCTTAAAAAAAGCACCTGCTGAAAAGAAGCTAGCTGCCAAGAGAGCACCTGCCAAAAAGGTCGCCGTTAAGAAAAAAGCAGCCGCGCCCAAGAAGAAAGTTGCTACGGTTTCGAAAAGTTCAGCCCGGGCAAAGATTGTCGACACCAGCGACGACACCGGTGACGCCAAACTCGCTGCGGCCGTTAAGAAACGGAAGCTCTCGTCAAAAGCGCAGGAAAAGCTTAACGAGCGCATTCGCAACCTGATACGCCTTTCTAAAGAACAGAGCTTCCTTACTTATAAGGACATCAACCAAGCCCTGCCCGATTCTGTTAACAACCCCGATGAAATCGAAAACGTTATTTCAATCCTGCAAAACCTCGAAGTTGATATTCTCGATGACAGCGAAGTTGAAGCCTTTAAGGCGCGCCAGGAAGAGACTGAAGAGAAGGAAGTACGCACCTCGCAAAACGATATTTTGGACGATCCAGTCCGGATGTATCTCAAACAAATGGGGCAAGTTCCTCTCCTGACTCGTGAAGAAGAAGTTGCGATCTCAAAGCGCATCGAAAAGGCCGAACTCAAAGCGCAAGACGCCCTCTTTTCCACTGCTCTCACACTCGAATTCCAAAATAGCGTCGTCACAAAGCTCCTCAACCGCGAGGAACGCTTCGACCGCGTCGTGCTGGATAAAAAGATCGAGAGCCGCGAGGCTTATTTTAATAGCCTGCCGAAACTCCTCGAAGAAGCGCACCGCCTCGGCGAGCGCATCTACGCTGCGTGGGATAGCCATATTAATGCAAGTAATGAGTCGAATGCAAAACGCGCCCGTACGCGAATGATCAAATATGAGGAAGAACTGCGCAAGGTGCTACGCAAGTATTGCCTTAAATTAAAATGTTTCGAAGAATTCCTGCAGGACCTAAACCCCATTTACCGCGAAATCTCTAGCCTCTACGATGACTTCGAAGCTGCCAAAATGGTATCAACACGCAGCATGACGAAATTCGACGCCAAAGGCACCAACAAGCGCCTCAATGAGATGAAGACTGAATTCAAAATGGACACACGCGAGTTCATGGAAATCATTCGTCTAGTGCGCCTTGGCATGCGTGAAGCCCACAAAGCCAAGACTGAAATGGTTGAAGCCAATCTACGTCTTGTAATCTCCATTGCGAAGAAATACACCAATCGTGGCCTGTCCTTTCTAGATCTGATTCAAGAAGGTAATATGGGCTTAATGAAAGCGGTTGAGAAGTTTGAATATCGCCGTGGTTACAAGTTCTCAACTTACGCTACATGGTGGATTCGCCAAGCCATCACTCGATCCATCGCCGACCAAGCGCGCACTATTCGTATCCCCGTGCACATGATCGAGACCTTAAATAAGGTCATGCAGGTGCAAAAGCAACTCCTGCAAGAACTCGGGCATGAGCCCACCGCCGAGGAAGTCGCCGATGAGATGAATCTGCCCATCGAGCGCGTTCAGTCGATCATGAAGATGGCGCAGCAACCGATCTCCTTGCAAAGTCCTGTCGGCGATTCAGACGATACCAACTTCGGTGACTTCATCGAAGACAAAGGCGCCGAGAATCCCTACGACATGACGGCTTATAGTCTGCTTCGCGAAAAAATCACTGACGTGCTAGACTCCCTAACCGAGCGCGAACGCCGCGTGCTCTCACTCCGCTTCGGTCTCGCTGACGGCTATTCGCGGACGCTAGAAGAGGTCGGTCGCCAGTTTAAGGTCACCCGCGAGCGTATCCGCCAGATCGAAGCCAAAGCACTCCGCAAAATGCGTCACCCCACCCGCATCCGTCAGCTTCACGGCTTCTTTGAAGGCGATATCAATCTCGAAAAACCCGGCATGGACAGCATCAAGCGCGAAAACGCCAAACATAAATAAAGTTGCGCAGGCATGCTCCCTGACTATGCCATATGAATATAAAATGCCACATATAGCTCTACTCTCATCCGCTCTTGTTGTAATTTCACTATCCCTGCTCGGAGGTTGTAGCGGCCCTAGCTCCGTCCGCGTGATCGAAGGAGATCAAAAGATCCGCTCCGCTCTGACTGGCAGCGTCTATGCCACCGACCAAGCGATCATTGTTCATGTCAACGAGTTCGATCGACTGGCTACTCTGCGTAATGCTCGCAGTTATTCCGCATCTACATTCCTCGAAACCCGTGATAGTGAAGGAAAAAAATCTGCTCTCCTCAAGACTCGAGAAAATCGCCCCGCGGGGTTAGGCACCGCTGATATTGTTGAAGGTTTACCCAAAATCAACGATCGCGCCAGTCCCGTCAACGCTGCAGAGAGTGTCCGCCTCGGAAAAATATATCGTGACCTCGACGAAGAATAAGTATTATTTTACAGAAAGTTTCTATTACTAAGCCAAGAATTTTTTTAGTTTGTTAATTTGTTCTTTCGGTTATCTCAGAAATCACCCACTTTAACTATTCTCCGTAACAATTCTTCCCGATTTACCACCTCCGCGCTATTGGCGCTCAACAGTTTTTTTATCATGAACACTATAGCTTTTCTTCAGAATATCAACGGACCAGAGATACTCCTGATCTTCCTTATTGTTTTATTACTTTTCGGAGCTAAGCGCCTACCTGAGCTATTCAAGTCCTTTGGCAAATCAATCCGTGAGTTTAAGAAAGCCACTACGGAAATCGAAGAAGACATCCGCACCGCTATGGACGCAGAGCCTGAAAAGCCTGCCGCCAATACAACGAACTTAGAGCAACCGTCCAAGCATGTTGAAGCCGAAAGCGTAGATGCACCCGCAGAAGAAGGAAATGGGGATACGTCTAAATAGCGGAACTGCTCCGCGCTATCGCCGCCGCAGCGCATAACTTTTTCCTAATCCTGATCACGTAAACCAGACATCAGCGCCGATGTCTCACGCTGTATGCCTTGGCGGCAAAGGCGACTGACAGGGTAGATGTCCTGAGCAGCTAGATAGGCTGCGAGCGAACCAGCGTGGTGACCGTCTTCAGCTTGTCGCTTTGCGCGGTCAATTAGGAGCACGAAATCTGCCACGCGGGACGCTAGCTCAGCACGAGCTTGATTCATCGGGCCATCACTCGGGTCGACCTTAGCAGCCTCAACTAACAGCTCCCATGCGGCATAAGCTTCACCCTGTTTGACAAGTTCCTTGCTTTGGTTCACCAAAAGGTCAATCCGTGCGACTTGCTCGACCACCTCCATTAAAAGTGGGCGGCGCTGAGTATCATCAGCCAGCGCGAAGCCTAAATCCATACGGCGTTCGTAGATACCGCGACGATCCATGCGCTTGTAGAGTTCATCAAAAATCTGCACGCCTTGCGAACCAGCGGTGGCAAGCTTGGTCGTCTCTTGCTGAAAGTCACGGATCGCGGGGTTGGACGGCCAAATTTCAATCGCTGTCTGTAGCTCAGAACGAGACTTATCGATATCGCCGAGGTTCCGATACTGCGAGGCGGCAAAAACGGCCATATCGCTCATACTCTTGGCAGTTTCGACAGCGGAGAGCACCCGGTTTTTGGGGAAATCTTCTGCCAGTTTGTGAATTTCATCGGCGAGTTCGGAAACACCAATATAGTCTTTCGATTCAGCGAGTTCGCCTGCTTCAATCAAGCTGCGGTTTAGGTCGAGCAAGTGGCGGCGTTGATCGGCTGGGATCTTGTTCAGTTCAGTCAGATATTCACCAAGGAAGAAGACTTCCTGCAAACGCTCCAGCGCAATGAGGCTACGTTTCTCTTCGTAGGCGGCGTTGACCGCATCAACACCCTTATTGACATCGTTAATCGCTTCGCGGGCGATGAATGTCATACTGTCAACAGTGAAGGCAAGATCGCTGCCTGGAAGGAATTCTTGAAGTTGATCTTTGCCCACTTCAAGTGACTGGTGGGAGCCCTTAAAAATCGATTGGTAGAAGCCTGCAAGGACCAGTGCATGCTCAAAGCGGCGCTGGAGCATAAAACTAACGATTTGACTCTGGAACTGAAGCTTCGCTTGCAGGCCAGTCATGGCAGATTGGGTTTCTAGCGCGATAATACGTGCTTCGGTCTCGGCCAGGTCGAGCATTCGGAAGGCTGCTTCAGAGGTGATCGACTCGGTGCCATCGGAAACAACTTCCTCCCCGTCACCTCGACGATTACCACTTTCAAGAAGACGTTTCTCACGGATATTTTTCAGCGCCAGCGCACGATTGGCGACAACTTCCTGTTGAAATTGACGCACTTGGGAGAGCTCGCGCTGTGTCATGGTGTCGCCACGACTCTCTTTGCGAATACGCCAGGCATTGAATACTTGGTTGGCCACAATGGTGCTATTGCCGCCATCAAGGTCGAAACGGGAAGCGCGGAAGAGGAGTTCCCAAGTATCTAGAATTGCATCGTCGCTATTATTGTTAGAAACAGAAAGCCGATCAATAATATCGCCCATCAACTGGGCGTATTGCTTCTCTTCTTCGGTCGGTGATGCAAGCAGGAAACGCTCGAAACGAGAGCGGAAAGCGCGTTGTTCTGAGAGGTTGAAGTTCTTCCCCTTCCACTCGAAGCTACCGTTCTCAAAGTCCAGTGAGTCGCTGCTCGGGTCGAAGACACGATTGGCCATTTCGAGAAAGGTGTTACTCTCAAACATGCCGCCAGCGGGGGCAGATGCGCTGGCCTGCGCTGCTTGTGGCATGGGAGTTACGCTGCTAGTAGGAAAGCCGCCTTGTGCCGAAGCAATAGAGGCGAGAGCAAGGATTCCTAGACTAATACTTTTGTAGTGCTTCCACATAAATGAGCCCTCCTTTTTCAATGATAGCCTGCAACTCGTAGCGCTGCCCTACGTGTAAATTGTCCCCAGCAGATTCTGCTACGAAAACAGGTAAGCGGGCGTCACTATCCTCAGCAACCACTGCAAGGACGCGACCTAGACCTTTTTCCCATTTAAGCTGCTCGTTAATCTGCACTCGGAGCGTATAACGGTTCCCTAGGAAGTCGCCGGGCTTTTGCAGGTAAATATCGATCGGAAGCACTTCAAGATCAGAGCCTTTGCGTTCGCCACAAGCAATGAGGAAAAGCATTCCTCCCAGCAAGCTCAACGTGAAGGCCAGGCCTGCGAGTTTACCTCTCACCCGACATTCCTTCTGGCTTCGACTAGCCTGGGCAATTTCAGGCACTTCGCGTGATAGAATAAAAGGCATATAAGATGGCATCGCAGTGGATTAATGAAAGTTACACTAGAGTTAATTCCAGCGTTTTTGCTGGCAACCCCAAAAGACCATAGCTGCACCGACGAGAAAATGAAGCAGCAGGACAGCAGCAGCCAATTCAGGCGTAGGAATCCACTCATTAGAATCGACTCGATAGGCATCGTAGAGGCGCGTATCACGCATTGATCCGAAATACCCGCCCCAGCCCCAGTAGGCATTTATAAAGGGGCGGCAGATCCAAACTAAAAATTCAGGCAAGGCTAACACAATCCCCGAAAGCGGCAACTGAAAGCCAACTAAATAGACCGAGAGAAGAGAAGCCTTGTCAGCAGAATTGAAGATGGCCGAAAAACCAAGACAGATTGCAGTCATTGAGACACAGCTCAAAATGAGAACGCAGGCTTGGGATGAGGATGCCCCAGGGAACTCACAGATGTATTTTACAAAGCCCATCATCCAAATGCCCTGCACCACCGCAATGAGTGAGGCAAAAATAAGCTTACTCGAGGCGTAGGATGCCGTGCTGAGGCCTGCGAAGCGCTCTTTTTCAAAGATCTGACGTTCGGCAGCGATCTCGCGTGCGCCGTTGTTACTCCCCATCAGGGTGAGTAAAATCACCTGAAAGAGAATCAAGCCCGTGACCAAGGAAGCCATTTCCAAAGCATCAACCCGGTAACGTATGCCCGCTTCAATCTGCTCGACGGCCCCGCTCCCCGAATCCAGAGCTAGCCCACGTAGCTGCGGGATGCCGTTCCAAGCAAAGATAGTCACCAGCAAAGGAAAACCGATAGTGATACCTAGCGTCAGCAGCCAGTAGCCGCGGTCACGCTTGAAGAGGAGTGTGCGGCGTTTTAAGAGCGTCCAAGTCTGCGCCAGCGCAGCAGGCGGGGGTGACGAAACTACTGCGGTAAACTCCCCCTCTGGCACCTCATCCGACGACTCTGCCGTCCAGCGTTCGCGCCAGTGCTCGACCGGATGTTCATTAAGTTGGTCATAAAGGTGCAACGCATCGGGAATACCAAAGTGAGTATTCATGGTATCGAGTGCTCCCTGGAAGACAACCACGCCTTGATAGACGACAGTGATCCAATCGAAGTCCTCCAGCTTCGCTAAATTATGGATGATGCAAATGAAAGTTTTCTCTCGCTCATCGCGTAAGCGCTGGAGTACCGCAATAATTTGATCCTCCGAACGAGGGTCGAGCCCACTTGTCACTTCATCGCAGACCAGAGTCTGAGGGTCGCCGACCAGCTCAAGCCCAAGACCGAGGCGACGCAGTTGACCGCCGCTAAGATCGGAGACACGCTTATCTCGGTGCTCAGCCAGACCGACGCGATGCAGGATTTCGTCTAGTCGCTCCTCTTTGATCCAGCGCTCACGAACGCAGAGATCGAGCGCATAGCCGAGCGCCTCTTCGACAGAGAGCCGCTCATGCGCAATGCTGAATTGAGGGGCAAAAGAGAGTTTCCCTTGCAGATCAAGGCTCTGGGTTACGGCTTCACCCGAGTAGCTGACCTCTCCATCGCTGGGCAGAATACCCAGCATCGCTTTAACCAGAGTGGTCTTGCCACAGCCAGATGGGCCGATCACGGCATTAAGCGCCTTCGGCATGAATTGAGCCGTCGCTCGGTCGAGTATACAGGTCCCCGAGGGTTGAATGACGACAGAAAGGTCCTTACATGCTAGCATTATTGTAACAAATTAACTTTGCTCACGATAGAAAAGCCAGCATTTTGATCACTATGTTGCCTAAACGAAAAATTCTTATTACACTCCTGCTCACAGCACTAAGCTGCCAACTCTCTGCCGTCTCCGTCACTACTGGCGGTGTGCAGAACCAAGCAATCTACTCGATCGAATTTCCCGGAGAGACCCGCACCTATTCCGCCAGCGAGGCTGGCGTGCAGTCCATCTCCACTCAAGAATACATCACAGCCAACTTCCGAGTGATCGAACTCAATATCGTCACACAAAGTACCGCCCTACTACGCATTTACTATAGCCGTCCGCTCCGTCCGGGTGAACTACAGCAAGCCATGAGCGACGGTATTAGCGCGACGGGAATCCCTGGCAGTAGCTCCATCATCCAACGCCCACTCCCCCCCCAGATGCAGGCCTTAGCCGACCGCGCAGCTGGCGTGAGTGAAGCCATCACAGGCACTGAAGTGATGAAAGAATACCCCATCGCCACCCACGCACATACCATAGAGTTCCGCATTGGCAGCCGCGACGAGCTCCTCGAACTTCATCAAGAACTCAAAAAACACTGGCTAAAAGAACCCGCTTTTTTTGAAGGCGGCCAAATCGTTAGCCAGGACGAGGCCAGCGACAAAGAGATGAAGCCACGCAGTCTCGGCGGCACACTATTCAAGGTGCAGGAATGATACTGAGCATTTCAACACAAGCTTACTTATTCGCCAGGTAAATCACGAGGCGGCAAGCATGGAGCCAACGTGGACTTTAGCTCGAATGTGCCCCACTCGGAATCTGACTGTTTCCGTACGCGCCTTAAAGTGGGGGTCTTCGCCCGCCGACCAGAAGCCTGCGCGACATCCAGACTTAAGTAACCTACGCACCGTGCGCAGGCCCTTGTGTGAATACAGTGAGGTGTTTGTGGCCTTGACCATACCCGTCGGCCCGTTGTCCACATCAAGGATCACAGCATCATAGCTCTGTGCATCGCCTTGCTAAATTGTATCGACAGCATCAACTTCAATCACCTTGACCCTTAGGTCATCAAGCAAAGCACCATTTAAATCCTTCAAAAACTCACGATTCCATTCCACCTCCTTCGGCACCAACTCGACCAAATCAACCTGCGCACCCACACTCAATCCCTCCAAGACCGTTCGCAAAGTAAAGCCTATCCCGAGTCAACCAATCATGACGCGTGGCCTCGGCTACTTTCTGAAGAGTTCAGTCCCTAAATTACCCAATAAGAGCTCCAAAGCCGACGCCTTCGGTGCATCAACTCTTGCCCTTGGAAGCTAATAGAATAAGCACCATAATTCTCGTATAGGGACATGGGGACACCGTCGAGAGTCGTAGATTCAGCAAATAGATTTCGTGGTTTCATGGGCAGAGAAGGTTCTGTAAATCAAAGACTAACAATTGTAAATATGAGGGCAACAAGTCGCGCTCCTACAAAATAAATCACAAAATAAATGCCACCAAGATTCGACCTCCTGAATTCCCCAATCAATATCCTACCAAAAACATGCCCTCGAAAAAAGAATACATCCATCTTCGCGGCGTTCGCCAAAATAACCTCAAAGGCTTAGACATAGACCTGCCCATTGGCGAACTCACCGTCGTCACAGGCCTTAGTGGTGCCGGTAAATCGTCACTGGTATTCGAGACACTTCACGCTGAAGGTCAGCGCCGCTATGTTGAAACCTTCTCGCCCTACACCCGCCAGTTCATGGATTTACTCGACCGCCCAAAGGTTGACAGCGTGGAGAACATTCGTCCCTCCATCGCGATCCAGCAATCCAATACGGTCAAAACCTCTCGCTCCACCGTCGGCACCATCACCGAACTGGCCGATTATTTTAAGGTCTGGTTCGCTAATGCTGCCACCCTCTATGATCCAGCCTCCGGCGCAGCCATCACCGACGACAGCCCACAATCGGCATGGAGGAAACTCACCGACCATTACGAAGGACTACCGATTCTAATTACCTTTCCCATCACAAAGCCAGAAAATTTAAGCTGGGAAGAAATCCTGAAATCACTCAGTGGTCAGGGCTACACCCGCGTCTTATTACCTATGGGTAAAAGTGGGGGTGAATACAAGATGATGCGTATTGAGGAGCTGGCATCCGCTGACTCCTCACTCCTCACAAATCACTCCTCACTGCTCACAGTGCAGGATCGCATCACGAACTTGAACGAAAAGTCTCGATCCCGATTCATCGAAGCCGCGCAACAAGCCTTCCTTTTCGGCAAAGGTCGTATTCAGATACTCGATACCAATACAAAGCCGGTCGCAGACTTTACTCATGGGCTTAGCTCTCCGATCACAGGCCAAACCTTCCGCGATGCCGCTCCAGCGCTCTTCTCCTTCAACTCCCCCCTTGGCGCCTGTTCAGAATGTCGAGGCTTTGGGCGTGTCATTGAGATCGACGACCGCTTGGTCATACCCGACCACAGCCTTTCGGTTGACGAGGGCGCCATCCGCGCCTTCCAAGGCGAGGTCTACAGCGAAAGTCTTCGCGACCTTCAAAGAGCCGCCAAAAAGCATAAGATTCGCACCAACATCTCTTGGTCGAAGCTCAATAAAAAAGAGCTTGAATTCATCCTGGAGGGAGAACCGAAATATAAAGATAACTGTGGCCAATGGTATGGCGTTCGTCGCTTTTTCGATTGGCTCAATCGCAATCTTTACAAAATGCACGTCCGCGTGTTTCTTTCGAAATTCCGCAGCTATACCCTATGCCCAGAATGCGAAGGCGCTCGCCTTAAAGCAGATTCTCTCAACTGGAAATGGCAAGGACACACGCTGCCCGAGCTTTACCAAAAAAGTGTGAGTGACTTATTAGAACTCTTGACTACTCACGCAGCACTCACCACTCCTACAAAAAGCCAGCCAGATACAGACACGGCTTTAAATGGCATTATGACCAGGTTGACATTTTTGAGAGATGTCGGCCTCGGCTACCTCACACTCGACCGCAGTTCTCGTAGCCTCTCCGGTGGTGAGACCATGCGGGTGAATCTCACCTCCTGCCTAGGCTCCTCACTCGTCGATACGCTCTTCGTCCTCGACGAACCATCCGTCGGCCTGCACCCGCGAGACATGGATCGCCTCATTTCCATACTTCACCGACTGACTGGTCTAGGTAACACCGTTGTCGTGGTCGAACACGATGAAGCGATCATGCGCGAAGCCGACCATCTCATCGAGATTGGTCCCCGTCCAGGCAGAAGTGGGGGCGAGCTAAGCTTTAGCGGTACTTACAAACGTATTCTAAAATCCAATACTCATACCGGACGCTACCTCTCCGGTCGCGAGACCATCGACGCACCCGATAGTCGCCGAGACACCAATGAAGGTCCACAACTATCAGTCTACAATGCGAGCAAGCACAACCTAAATAATCTGACTGTTCACATCCCGCAACAACGCCTCGTCTGCCTGAGTGGGGTTTCCGGCTCTGGCAAAAGCACGCTGCTCAACAACGTAATCTATCAAAACTTACTGGCGCAAAAAGGCCTCATCGTCGAAGATCCCGCTTCAATCAAAGACATAGAGCCTACTCTCCCACTCTCTGATGTCGTACTAATTGACCAAAGCCCCGTCAGCAAAACTCCCCGCTCCAATCCTGCTAGCTACAGCAAGGCTTGGGATGAGATTCGAAAGCTCTTCGCCAAGATTGAGGCTGCCCAATCCGCTGGCATGGGACCAGGACATTTTTCATTTAATAGCGGCGACGGACGCTGCCCAACTTGCTCTGGCCTAGGCTTTGAGCGCATCGAAATGCAGTTCGTCTCCGATATTTTCGTCCCCTGCGAAAGCTGCGAAGGCCAGCGCTTCAAAGACGAAGTCCTCGAAATTGACTTTAACGGTAAAAGCATCGCAGATATACTAGAACTCGACATTGCCGAGGCTATACTTTTTTTCGGAGATTGTCCCCATTCGACAAGCTCAGCGCGAGCTAAAATTGTCCACTGCCTTCAACCACTAGTCGAGGTCGGCCTAGGCTACCTGAAGCTTGGTCAGCCTCTTAACACCCTCTCAGGGGGTGAATCCCAACGCCTAAAACTTGTCCGCTACCTAGGTAAGATCAAAAACTCCCCCTCTACCAAAGAAGGGCTGACCAGCTCACCCAGTCAGAGTGGTGCTGGTTCGCACGCACTCATTCTAGTCGACGAGCCCACTACTGGTCTCCATCGAGCCGACGTTAAAAGACTTATAGGCGTGCTCCAAGGACTGGTTGATGTCGGCAACTCTCTCATCGTGATCGAGCACAATCTCGATGTTCTTAAAGTCGCCGACTGGATCGTTGAATTAGGCCCCGGAGCTGGTACCGCTGGCGGACAAATCATCGCCGAAGGCACTCCCGAGCAAATCACCGAAGTCGAATGCGAAACCGCCAACTACCTTAGCGAGGCAATCAGCGAAAATGCGACGTCCAGCAAACTAGCCGACGAAGATCCAGTCGCCTATAATCAACTACCAAGAAACAATGTTTTACGCATCAAGGGCGCCCGGCAGCATAATCTCAAGAATATCTCCTGCGAAATCGCGCACAACAAAACCACGGTCATCACCGGCGTCTCTGGTTCAGGTAAATCCACCCTCGCTTTTGACATCGTCTTTGCCGAGGGCCAACGCCGCTTCATGGAATCAATGTCCGCCTACGCGCGTCAATTCGTCGAACAAATGTCTCGTGCTGAAGTCGACCTAGTGCACGGCATCGCCCCCACTGTCGCAATTGAGCAACGAGTCACCAAAGGCACCCGCAAGTCCACTGTCGCCACCATCACTGAGGTTGCCCAATACCTACGCTTACTCTATGCACGCATTGGTATCCAACATTCCCCCGCAACCGGCGAGGCTGTCGTCAGCCAAAGCGAGGTAAGCCTCCAGAAACGCCTAAGGAGCTTACTCGCCGATTCTAAATTAAAGACTCTCTTCCTCTGTGCGCCACTCATTCGTGGACGTAAAGGCCACCACGAACCACTCGCAAATTGGGCACGTGACCATGGCTATTCGATGCTTCGCATCGACAGCAAAGTCGTCCACCTCAACGACTTCAAAAAGTTAGACCGCTACGTTGAGCACGACATCGATCTGGTCATAGGCAAACTGACCACTCACCACTCACCAAGCACCGCTTCTCAAAGACTCAATGAAGCCTTGAGTTTAGGCAAAGGTAGCGCCTTCCTTATGTCGCCTGAAGGAGAAACCATTTCCCGCCTCTCGACCAAGCGCACCGACCCGACTACAGGCGAAGCTTTCCCTGAGTTAGACCCAAAACACTTCTCGTGGAACAGCCCGCGCGGCTGGTGCCCTACCTGTCACGGCTACGGCCAACTCTTTGACTGGATGGCTAACGAAGCCCTCGACGAGCTTGGGAAGGGGACGGTATCTTCCTTTGATCACCTCGACGACCTTGAAGACGGTGCCACCTGCCCCGACTGTTGTGGTAAGCGGCTTAATGCGCTAAGCAGTGCCGTTAAGTTGCCACTCAAATTAAAAATTAAAAATAGCGAACTAGGACTCAGTGAGAACGTTTCACTGCCTGAACTTTTAAAACTCACGCCATCACAACTACTGCTGGTTCTCAAAAACCTGAAGACAAGCAAACGCACAAAGCCCGTACTCGACGAACTACTTCCCGAGATCGAAGAACGTATGCGCTTCATGGATCGCGTTGGGCTGAACTACCTCAGCCTCGATCGGGCCACCGCTACGCTCTCCGGAGGTGAAGCTCAACGTATCCGTCTAGCCGCGCAACTGGGATCCAACCTATCAGGTGTACTCTACGTCCTCGACGAGCCGTCCATCGGTCTGCACGCACGGGACAATACGAAGCTCCTCGAATCCCTCGATCAATTACGCAAACGAGGCAACACCCTTGTCATCGTTGAGCACAACGAGGCCACCATGCGGAAGGCTGACCAAATTCTCGATCTAGGCCCCGCCGCCGGTGTTCATGGCGGTGAGATCGTAGCCAAAGGTAGTCTGTCAAAAATTAAGAAAAGCAAGCGTTCCCTCACTGCGCAGTATTTACGCAAGCAAATGCAGCACCCACTCCGCGGCGAGTATCGCACGCTACCCACCACATGGAGCCCACGAAAAAAGAATAGTAAGGAGCAATGGATTGTACTACGAGGTGCCGCCCTGCGAAATCTTAAAGGCTTCGATCTACAAATCCCAAAGCAGCGTCTCAACGTCGTCTGTGGTGTATCTGGCGCAGGTAAAAGCACTCTGATTCGCGACTTATTAAAGCCATTAGTCAAAGCAGCCATCGAAACCAAATCGGCAAAACTGACTGCCCAATCAAAGCCCCTCACTGCTTCGGATTGTTTTAAGTCCCTTCAAGGCGCAGAAACAATTCGCAAAGTGATCGAGGTCGACCAATCTCCCATTGGCAAAACCCCGCGCTCCACGCCTGCGACTTACATCGGCGCCTTCGATATTATACGGGACATTTTTGCCAAGCTACCCGAGGCTAACATGCGCGGCTACAAGCCTAGCACTTTCTCTTTTAATACCAAAGGCGGGCGCTGCGAAACTTGCAAAGGTGCTGGTCGTGTGAAATTAGAAATGAACTTCATGCCCGACGCCTACGTGACTTGCGAGGACTGTAACGGTCGCCGCTATGGCGCCGAACTCGACGAGCTCCGCTGGCATGGCAAGAGCATCGCCGACGTTCTACAAATGAGCTTCGAAGAGGCCGTAGAATTCTTTAGTTTCCACACCCAGCTGAGTAGACTCATGGAGTTGATGGTGCAGACGGGGCTTGGCTATATCAAGCTAGGACAATACTCGCCCACCCTCTCCGGCGGTGAAGCCCAACGCCTTAAACTGGTGAGCGAATTAGCCAAAGGTATGCCCACCTTTAAAGAGCGCCAATACAACAAAGGCCAGGGTAACCTCTACATCCTCGAAGAGCCCACCATCGGCCTCCATCTAGCAGACGTCGAGCGCTTGATTGAGCTTCTCCATTGCCTTGTGGACAAGGGCCACACCGTGATTGTGATCGAGCACCACCTAGAGGTGATCAAGGATGCCGACTACCTAATAGAGATCGGCCCCAAGGGCGGTGAAGCAGGCGGTGAGCTTTTGTATCAGGGTAAAGTTGATGGGATCAAAAAAGTAAAAAGAAGTGTGACGGCTGATTACATGTCCTAGATTTCTATATTATGCCATTAGATTTGACTGTGCCGTGCAAATTTTAGCGGCGGACTATTTGAGGAAAATTAATTTTTTTCAGTTACCTAACTTGTTAACTAAACCTTCCTCTAACAAGCTTTGGAGCGCAGGAAGACTGGTTTGTCGACGGTCGAGCTTTCGGCGTCGTAGGCGTAACCTCCAGTTGTGAATTCCCGCAAATCCTCTAATTCTTTCAGTTCGTTTTTAACGATGTAATCCGCCATCATACCGCGAGCTCTCTTTGCGTAGAAGGAGATAATTTTATACTTACCCTTCTTCTGGTCTTTGAACACGGGACTGATGAGTTGGCCGTTCAGTTTTGACGGATTAACTGAAGAAAAATATTCGTTCGAGGCTAAGTTCACCACGATACTAGAATGAGATTTTTCAAGATCCTTGTTCAATAATTCAGTAATGCGATCGCCCCAGAAATGGTAGAGATTCTTACCACGCGTGTTCGCCAGCGAGGTGCCCATTTCAAGTCGGTAGGGTTGCATCAAATCAAGCGGACGGAGCACTCCATAGAGCCCTGACAAGATGCGAACATTTTCTTGAGCAGTCGTAAAGTCGTCTATGGACCACTCACTTAGGTTAATGCCTTGGTAGACATCTCCTGTAAATGCCAAGATCGCTTGACGGCTATTCTTTTTAGTAAAGGATGATTCGAAGTTTTGAAAGCGCTCGTGATTGAGCAAGGCAAGCTTGTCACTGATATTCATGAGTGATCCAACCTCTTCGTAAGAAAGCGATTTGAGCAGCTCAATGAGCACAGCGGTGTCCGACTTCAGGCGAGGCTGAGTTGATCGCTCGGTAAGGCACGGCGAATCATAATCAAGCGATTTGGCGGGGGAAAGAAGTGTTATCATGAGTCAAAAATAAAGCGATGATTTGAGCGCCTACAAACTGGTAGTGTCATTATCCAAAAAATTTCACACTACTCAAGCTCAGCGGGCGCTTCTTCCTTCTGCTTAAACATGCCTTGCAGCTTGGCATCGGCTGCGGCTTTAAGTTCGGTAACTTCCTCGCTGGTATCTTGAATAATTTTTTCCATCTTCTCTGCGGCAGCTTCCTTTACCTTCACGACATCTTTGGAGGCTTTGTCGACAACCTCTTGAGTCTTGGATTTGACCACTTCGGCAGTGTCAGCCAATTGACCTTTGGCCTTGTCGGCCATTTCAGATAACTGCTCTTTGGATTCGGCGGTGACGGCGTCAGCCGCTTCTTTCAATTCCTGCTTCGACTTTTCACTGCATGCGGTGAGAAGGAATGCAGAGAGGACGAGAAGTGAGGGTTTTTGCAGTGACTTCATGCAGGCGTGTTATTAAAGTGGGGGTCGGAAAAATTCGCTTTGTTTGGAGTCGATCTACGCTATGTTTGCGTGAAAATTATTACCCGCAGTGGTCGCTTCAACGTAGCCTTTGCGAATAGTGAAATCGCCAAAGCGTTCGCCCTCCTCGCGCTCTTTGGCGTAGCTTAAGAGAATGGGCTTGAGCTCATCTATAATCTGCTCGTGGGTGATGGATGTACGGTAGAGCTTGTTCAAACGCTCGCCGTCGAAACCGGCACCGAGATAAAGATTATATTTACCAGGGACTTTACCAACCAGGCCAATCTCGCCGAGGTATGGACGGCCACAACCGTTGGGGCAACCAGTCGAACGGATGACGATCTCGTCATTTCGGAGACCAGCTTCTTCGAGGATAACTTCGAGGTCGCTAACTAGATTAGGCAAGTAGCGTTCAGACTCAGCAAGAGCAAGGCCGCAGGTGGGCAGTGCCACGCAGGCAATCTGGCTACGGCGCATGCCAGAAGCAGTCTTGTAAGCGTCGAGACCGTATTGCTTGACCATTGAGTCGATGGTATCTTTATCCTCGGCGGCGACGTTGCTAATAATGAGATTTTGGTTTGCGCTCAGGCGGAACTCGCCATTGTGAACTTTGGCAATTTCGAGCATGCCCGTCTTAAGCAACTTGTCATCTAAATCAACGACCCGACCACCTTCGATAAATAGGCCAAGGTGCCACTTCCCATTAATACCTTCGCTCCAGCCGTAGCGGTCGCAGTTGCTGACGAATTCATAGTCGTGGGCGTCTTCGAGCTTGTAACCGAGGCGTTTCTCTAGCTCTTCGCGAATCCAGTCCTTACCCAGGCGCTCGACGGTGTATTTAAAACGGGCGTTAGCGCGGTCCTCACGGTTACCATGGTCGCGCTGGATGGTAACGATCTTCTCGGCCACCGCAACGGCTTGGTCGGGCGTGCAGAAGGCAATGACTTCGGCGAGACGCGGAAAAGTCTTCTCATTGCCATGGGTCATTCCCATGCCTCCACCGACGGAGACATTAAAGCCGAGCAGCTTGCCACCTTCGACAATCGCAATGAAGCCTAAGCAATGCGCGAAGACGTCGACGTCGTTATAGGGCGGGATAGCCATGGCGATCTTGAACTTTCGCGGCAGGTAAGTTGAACCGTAAAGTGGTTCAAGCTCGTCGCCCTTGCAATCGAGCGAGCGCTC
>PKCJ01000055.1 GCA_002862945.1 Opitutia bacterium
ATGCCTTCGGCGTTCGTTACGTCTCTAAAATCGTCATCCAACACACCTGTAGAGTTGTTAATCTTAGCCCCAATTGCTGTTTTAGCTGCATTGCCTTTAGGTCCTGTAGAGTACAAATGATAACCGAAAACATCCCAAGCATTGGGACTATTGTCCACTTTATACCTGTAGACATAGGGATTCCCCCAAGGATCGAGAAGATTAGTAGAGAACTGGCCTATCTTCGTCGTCGAGAAATTGCTCTCATCTAAAAATTTTGGATTCTTATCAATCTGAGCCTGATCTGTTATTTCGATGACCGCAATTTCGATGGTGTTATCGGTAGGGGAAGGATCTGCTAAAACCATGCGACCCGTTAAAGCGTAAAGCAACATCTTATTGTCATCCGTAGAATCGCCGCCGCCCTGATGCCAGGGGTAATCGCCATACCTAGATTTAAACTGCTCGATCGCCTGCGAAATCGTAGCCAACTCTGCCTTAGCCTTGGCACGTGCCTGCGCTTTTTGCACGCCACGTGAAACACCGAAGGTAATGCCAGCAAGAATCAGAATCACGGTAATGACCATCAAGAGCTCAATCAAAGTGAATCCTTGTTGGCGTTTACTCATTGAATAAAGACGGGGGGGATTGTATAACATGGGGATATTAACTAAATTTAATTAGTTGTACTAAAATAAAATAACGCCTTTAAATCAATTACTGTCAACTCTGCTCTAGGGCAGTTTAGTTAATATGTTGGACTTCGTGCCGTAGATACACTCAATCGCAAGATTATGAAAATCGGCATTTATCCGGGGTCTTTTGATCCGATCACCAATGGTCACCTTGACGTGATCAATCGCGCGCGGCATATATTTGACAAAGTGATCGTGGCAGTGGCCCGCAACGCGTCCAAGCAACCTCTCTTCACAACCGCAGAGCGGGTCAATTTGATCGAGGCAAACCTGACGGATCGCCCAAATATATCGGTCATCGCCTTTGACGGTCTAATCGTCGATCTGGCGAAAGAAAAAAAAGCGGTGGCACTCATCCGTGGACTGCGGGCGGTTTCAGACTTCGAGCACGAGTTCCAAATGGCGCAAATGAACCGCCATCTCGACGATTCGATCGAAACGATCTTTCTTATGCCCAATGAACAATTTTTCTTCACTAGCTCAAATCTAGTCAAACAGGTCTTCAAGTTTACCGATCGGGAACGTAGATTGATCCCCACGAATGTGCGCGAGGCACTTTCGAAAAAATTCGGACACGGATAGGAAGCGCTATTTCAAGCGCAGCGACAAGACCGGGAGCGATGCGAACCGGAACAATGCTGAAATTTAGAAACCTTATCTAATATCCATTCACCGCAGAGCTAGAGTAAGTTTAAGAGTAGTATCAAGATCAAGCACAGCATGAGCGACACTACCGATACGATTACCAACACCATAGGTCACAGCCGCTTAGGCATCATCTTCCTGACTCTGTTTCTAGATTTAGTTGGATTTTCGATCATCTTCCCGCTTTTTCCAGCAATGCTCGAGTATTACCTACCGAGCAGCGATGGGGGCTCGACTCTGCTTGGGCAATTGATCGCCCCGCTCGCTAGTTGGGCAGAGAGTAGTGGTGCATCCAATCCTCGCTTTATGACAGCAGTACTTTTTGGCGGCATCCTCGGATCGCTCTACTCGATCCTGCAATTTATTTGCGCGCCGCTTTGGGGTGCCTATTCCGATCGAGTCGGGCGGCGTAAAGTGCTGCTAATCACGATCAGCGGGCTGGCGCTGAGCTACATCGCCTGGTTTTTTGCGGCTTCCTTCTGGGTGCTGGTTCTTGCGCGAGTGCTAGGTGGCGTAATGGGGGGCAATCTCTCGGTGGCTACGGCCGCAGTGGCTGACAGCACAACGCGCGAAAAGCGCTCCAGTGGTCTAGCCATCATAGGGATCGCTTTTGGGTTGGGGTTCATCGTGGGGCCAGCTATCGGTGGTCTTTTAGCTAAGATCGACCTGTCGGTGATCGCACCCTCACTGAAGACCTTAGGCGTGAACCCTTTTTCCATGCCCGCGCTAGTGAGCCTGATTTTGACCACGATCAATTTAATCTGGGTCTATGGGCGCTTCGAGGAGACTCTACCCGCAGAGAAGCGTGGCAAGCCGAACCTCGAGCGCAAGGGGTTCGCGGTCTTCCGCCTATTGCATTGTCCCGAGCCCTCGACGCAGCGAACGAATCTCGTCTATTTAGTCTACATGTTAGCCTTCAGTGGGATGGAATTTACGCTCACATTTCTCGCGTCCGAGCGCTTTGACTTCACGCCAGCACAGAATGGAGGCATGTTCGTCTTCATCGGGCTCATTCTAGTGCTCGTACAGGGAGGCATCGTGCGCCGACTCGCATCTCCTATTGGCGAGAAGCGACTAGCCATAGCTGGAATCGCCTTTGGCGTCGCCGCCTTTCTAGCATTGGCTGTAGCCATGCAACTGGGTCTATTCTTCGGAGCGCTTGCCCTGATGGCCTTGTCCATCGGCCTTGTCTCGCCAACACTCAGTGCACTCGTATCACTTTATTCTAGCGAGTCGGACCAAGGTGCCAATCTTGGTATATTCCGGTCGGCAGGCTCGCTCGCTCGGGCCATCGGTCCACTAACGGCGGCCTTCGTTTACTATATCTATGGCTCAAAAAGTGCCTACCTTTTTGGTGCGCTCGTGGTAATAATCCCGCTGGTCATGGCGCTAAAGCTACCAAAACCCGTTAAGGGCTAAAATTCGACCGACCGCGGAGCGGCGCCATCTGAGACGCCTTCGCAGGGGAGGCTAAGTTTAAAATAACTGGGCGCCTGATAAGCGAGCACCCTAATAAAGCCTACTCGCTATCGCCCTTACGGTCGCTTTCTTGTCGCGCTTTGGCGACGTTAACCACGAGCTGGCGGCCAGAGACCTCTTGGCCATCGAGCTGGCGAATGGCTTCTTGGCCTGCGGCTTCTTCGGTCATTGTGACAAAACCGAAACCACGAGGACGACCGCCACTAGGACGGGTCACGATGATCGCGTCTTCGACCTCACCGCATTGTCCGAAAATCTCACGTAGATCATCAGCAGTGGCATCGAAAGAGAGGTTACCTACATAGAGTCGAGCGGGCATAGTAAAGATTAGGAATTAGGAGTGAATCCTGAAGTAACGTAAACAAGCGGACGAAGACTCGTCCTGACAACCTTTTATTTGTATTCTGATTTGCCAAGACCCCACTTAGAGGCTTGCGTCAAATAGTAACTTTCAATGCCCGTGATTACAAAAAAAGCTAAACACCAGCAAAACACCATCCTTCGGGTCTCAGCCTACCTGTTTCGCTACAAGGGCTTGTTTTGGCTGACGATAGGACTTGCTACGAGCATGGCGGCGATGGAGATCGCCGTACCGATTGCAATACAACGTATCTTCGACGGGCTCAAAGCGACGAATGCGCTCGACGGCCTTATTTACGGAGTCGGGATGATCGCCCTCTTCTACCTCGGCAGTGAGATTTTTAATAGCTTACGCATCCGGGTAAACAATACTCTCGAGCAGCGTGTCCTTCTAGAGATGCGGCGCGACCTCCACAGCAAACTGCTACGCCTGCCCGTCTCATTCTACGACCAGCGCAAGAGTGGCGAGATTTCTTCTCGTGTGATTGAAGATGTGGCTGCTGTCGAGCGAGCGTTGTTAGACGGTACGGAACAAGGTACAGGCGCTATCCTGCGAATCTTAATGATCAGTGCCTATCTTTTTTATCTGCAACCCTTCTTAGCATCCTTCGTATTTCTGCCAGTTCCAATCTTGGTAATCATGGGTCTCTATTACTCGAAGGGATCTCGAATAGTCTGGAAAGGGGTGCGTGAGAGCTCAGGAGATTTAAACAGTCTGTTGGTTGAGGATATTCAAGGGAATCGTCTTATTCAGACTTTCGGACTTCAGGATCGCGAGTCCACTAGATTCGAGTTCAAAGCAGAGGCCTTGAAGGAGAAAACCCTGCGAGCGATGTATCGCTGGGCGAATTATCACCCGATCACTAACCTAGTGACAAAGCTCGGCTTCCTTAGCATCGTAGCGATCGGCGGCTACTTTGTGCTGCAAGAATCAACGGACTTTACCATGGGCAAATTAATAGCTTTCTTTCTATTGGCCAACATGCTCTACCAGCCTATCTCCCAGTTGCACGGATTGAACCACCTAATCGCCGCGGGTCGCGCCTCTGGGGTGCGAGTTTTTGAAATACTTGATGCGCAGGTTGATGTTGATGAGCCGCTAGCACCCCTGGCGCTACCCAATCAGCCGATTGAACTAGTCTTCGAAGATGTGCGCTTCGAATACCCAGAACGACCTGCGATCTTAAACCAATTCAATCTCACGCTGGAGGCCAATCGAGTCACTGCGATCGTGGGTCACACTGGCGCAGGTAAGTCTACTGTAGCCAATCTCGCCATGCGCACCTACGACGTGAGCAGCGGAACGATCAAGCTCTCAGGCGTCGACATCCGACAAATCGCACTTGCTGAACTACACGATAAAGTCGGGCACGTCGCCCAAGATCCCTTCCTCTTTGAAGGAACGGTGCGCGATAATCTTCTTCTAGCTAAGGAGGATGCCACGGAGGACGAGATCATGGACGCACTAGAGCAAGCGTGCTCAAGGGACTTTGTCGATGCCTTGCCGATGCGTCTGGACACCAATATAGGCGAAAAAGGAATCCGACTAAGCCAAGGCGAGAAGCAGCGACTGACTATTGCGCGTGTATTACTAAAGAATCCGCCCTTTGTTATCCTCGACGAAGCTACCGCCAGCGTTGACACGATCACCGAGCGCAGTATCCAAGAAGCACTGGATCGCCTAGTGCAAGAGCGTACCGTGCTAGTCATCGCACACCGACTCTCCACCGTACGACGGGCCGACAAAATAGTGGTCATGGAGCAAGGCCACATAATTGAGTCAGGGTCGCACGAAGCGCTAATCGACCAAGGCGGACACTATGCTAATCTATGGCGGCACCAGAGCGATCTGATTCCTGAATATTCGTAGAAGCGACCCCCTTACTACCTTCAAGATAAACTCTAGACGGTATTTTTTGTGAGAAACTTACCAAATATTCATGGAGTCTCGTAAGAATTTAGTAATCTTGGATTATATCTTGCTATGAAACTGGTAAGTTTTTTATAAAGATTTAGAAATTAATGAGCAAACCAGAAAGCAACGAAAGCAACGAAGCGACTACCAAGATACTCGTTGTCCAAAACAAAATGGGAATTCATGCCCGTCCTGCAGCCATGTTTGTTCGCATCGCCAACACCTTTAGTGGCGAAGTATGGGTGGAAAAAGACGGTGAACAAGTCAACGGTAAGAGTATCATGGGCCTCATGATGCTGGCTGCTGGCAAAGGCTCCAATCTTGTGGTGCGTGCCGAAGGTGCCGCCATAGATGCCGAGCGAATGCTGGGTGAGTTGGTCGATCTCTTTGAGCGACGCTTCGAAGAAGTTTAGCTCGCCTACCTTGCTTGGGTAAGTGGGAATGAGAGTGTTCGCACTCTAAACTAAGACTCACTCAAAAAAACGAGGCTACATTTCCATAAGCATCGGTAGTGCTTAGGCTTGCCCAACTTAATCGACACAGGCGCAAACAAGCCCGCACGATGCGGTTCACTACTCGTGGTGATACTTAGAGCCAGTCTGGATAGCCACGGCTCGGTAGAGCTGTTCGCAGATGAGCATACGTGCGATTTCATGGGTAAAAGTAAGTGGCGAGAGCGCAAAAAGTGCGTCAGCGCGTGCCTTAACCGCATCACTTAGTCCGTAGGCCCCACCGAGGATGAAGACGACGGGGCGGCCTTGCAGGGAGTGGAGTTCATCGGCTAATCTTTGCGAGGTGCGGGTCATACCCTCTTCCGCCATAGCATAAATGCTAGCGTCGCTGCGCTTGGCGAGCGCTTCAAGGATGCGATGCCCCTCGCTCTCGACGTCGCCGTCTTTTAGCTCGATTAGTTCAAAATTGCCCTGCCGCTTGAGGCGCTTCGAAAAGTCATCGCATAGCTTAGCTAGCGAGCGGTTTTTCATTTTGCCAATCGCGATAACGGTGTAGCGGAACATTTAAGAGTTAAAAATAGGGAACTAGGAGATGAGAGATAAGAAGGGTCGATGTAGTTCGCTAGTGAATTTATTAGATCTCTTCTTTGTTAACCCTTTAGTATAAATTAAACTAAGACTTACGAATCGTTGTCGTCTTTGACTGATTTTGCATACAATGAAACTGCCTTAAACAAACTGTCTGCAAAAGAAGCAACCGTGATCAATATAAGCTGCAAATCAAGATCGGTAAAGGTAAGCATGTCACCCTCTCTGAATATTCTGCGCTGATCGACCAGCTTACCCTTGGGCTTTTCAGCGGCAGCATCTCGACTAAGGACTTTGACCGCCTTCAACTCCAGCACTAGCTCGCCATTTTCATCGACTTGAGGCTCTTTAACCGCACCCCCCTGATGCATAAGTGCATGCATGATATAGCCGAGCGAGATAATGCTATCCTCCAGCTCACACAAAATACCGAAGTCCTTCTCAAGGCGATTGAACTTCTCGTCGAGCTGCGAGGGAATGAAGGTTTGCTGTGCTTTTTGAGCTTCCTGTTGCGCCTCTGGGCTAACGTTCGAGTTGGCCTTCGTTATTTTGACCAATGCGAGGAAAAAGTGCGCGTTGTTCATCCCCGTCACAGCGAGATTAATAGAGTCGTTAATCACTTGGCGCACTAGCAAGTCTCGAGCGTAAGCCTGCATTTGTTCGAAGTTCTGGTGATGCTGAGCGGCGGGCATAACTCTGGGCTTGTTAATGCGGCTATTGTAAGCGTCTTCCTGCACGCTCTCACGAGCGACCATATTAAAAGCGAGCATGTCGAAATGGCGCTGTAGACCTGCCATGAACTGCTGAGCGAGCTCTTGCAAATTGACCTGCTGCGGCTGACTTTGATTCGGTTGTGAGTTTTCTGACATGTCGACTTACAGGCAACGCATATCAAGCATCGGCACAATACTGGAATCAAAAATTTATTCCACAATAGATTGACCTTCTTTGGCAGACCGCTCGTCGATTATAAATTTCGATCTATGCTTTTTACTTCCATACATTTGAAGACTGATCATTAGATTCGTTAGAATCTCTCAGTCGGGCAGCAAAGATTGGCTACAATTTGGCAGACAAGCCTGTTTTTGTTTTGCCGATACAAATCCACTAGCCCTTAGTCGTACAAATGCATCTCCGGTTCTACATTCTCTTACTTGCGTGCGCGAGCTTAGCAGGCTGCGGGCAAAACCAATCAAATGTCGAAAAGGGCAATGCCGAGCAGGAACTCTACATAGGGATCGGCACTGAACCAGAAGGTCTAGACCCACACATCGTCACAGGCGTGACCGAGCACTACGTATTACTTTCCCTCTTTGAGGGGCTCACAACAGTGCACCCCGAGACCCTTGCCATCGAACCAGGTGTCGCGCTAAACTGGGACGTCTCCAAAGACGGCCTTCGCTACACCTTCTACCTCGACCCTGAAGCCCGCTGGTCAAACGGAGATCCACTCACTGCCGAGGCATTTCTTTTCGCGTATGAGCGGATCCTCTCTCCTGCGATGGGTGCTCCTTACGCCTACATGCTCTATTGCATACGCGGCGCTGAAGCATTCAACAAAGGCGAACTCACTGACTTCGCTAAAGTCGGCCTAAGTTCCCCCGAACCGCATACCCTTATCATCGATCTGGAGGCCCCCACCCCTTACTTACTCAGCCTCCCGACCCACTACACCTGGTTCCCCCTACATAAGCCAACCGTGCTCGCTAATGGCGATATGACCTCCCGTATCTCTAAATGGACGAAGCCTGGCAAAATGGTGAGCAACGGCCCTTTCACGCTCGCGGATTGGCGACTCAATCACTCGATTTACGTTACCAAAAATCCTTACTACAATGTAACCGAAAGCGTGCAGCTAAATGGTATCCACTTTCTCCCTATTGCGACCGACGCGGAGGAGCGCGCCTTCCGCGCGGATCAACTCCACATCAGCAGCACTGTGCCAATTCCCCGTATCGAATGGTATCTTGAAAACCAGCCCGAGCGGATACGTTTTGATACCTACCTAGGAGTTTATTATTATCTGATCAACACCGAGCGTGGTCCTCTACAAGACTCGCGCGTGCGCAAAGCCCTTGCCTATTCCATCGACCGCGAGTCCCTCACCGAGCATGTGCTTAAGGCAGGGCAAAAGCCTGCTTACCATTTCACCCCGCCGAACACGGGAGGTTACACAGCCGAGGTCAAACTACCTTACGATCCTGATCTCGCTCGCCAGCTACTCGCTGAGGCAGGCTTTCCAGGCGGCAAAGGTTTTCCGAAATTTGAATTGCTCTTTAACACCAGCGAGTCGCATGCCATCGTCGCCGTGGCCATTCAGCAGATGTGGAAAGAAGAGCTCGGCATCGATATAGGCCTCTACAACCAAGAGTGGAAGGTCTACCTCGCAACACGCAAGGCACGCAATTTCGACATCGTCCGCGCGGCATGGATCGGCGATTACCTGGACCCGAACACTTTTCTAAGTCTCGTGACCAGCGAAAACGGTAACAACCACAGTAACTGGGGCGACTCCAAGTTTGACGACTTGATTCGCCAAGCCGCCTCCGAGCAGGACCAAGCCGCCCGCTTCGCACTCTTCCAAAAAGCCGAAAAAATTTTGATCGACGAAATGCCCGTCATCCCGATTTACTTTTACGTCCGTAGCACTCTCATCGACGAAGCCGTTAAAGGTTGGTATCCCAACATTCTCGACTACCACCCCTATCAGGATGTTTATTTGGATAAGACTACTCCGTCACAGCCATAGCTTCGCCGCGTAGCGCCGCTTGATAGGTGTGCCAAGGTAATGTCGCACACTTAATCCGTGCAGGGAAATTTCGTACCCCAGAGAGCGCTGCGATCTCACCTTGAACGTCTAGGGTAGCCGTTCCTGTATCCGTTTTTAAAATACAATTGACCGACTCTTGGATGGAATCACCAACAGATAGACTTTGCCCCACTAAAGCCTCAGCCATGATCGACGCGCTCGCTTTACATATTGCGCAGCTCGCGCACTCAAATTGAATGGCCTCGATTTGACCATCCGAAAGAAGAAGAAAAACTTCGATCTTATCTCCACAGAGCGGGTTATAGCCCTCGGCTCGATGCGTCGCTTCCGTAAGCGCACCGTAGTGACGAGGGCGCTTGTTGTGATCGAGTATGATCGCTTGATAGAGATCGTTAAGGTCTTCGGACATGATTTGAGAGTATTGATTGAGGCTTCAATTGTGACGCACTTAAATAGGAATCATCGCGGTGGCTAAATCATCCTTAGGTGCGAGACATTGAGTGCCAAGGCAGACTTGAATCTGATTTGGCGATAAGTCCATACTTTGTTGGATAAAGGTACGGCGCCATGTTTTATCAGCGAGGGCCTTGCGTAGGAAGTTCATATCGACATCCACTCCTACCTTGATCACTGCAACACCCGACTGATAGGTGGCGGCGGCTTCGAGGCCATGAGCAACACTCGCAGCGACTTTGCCAGCATAGTCCGCATAAGCAGGCAGGGTGGCTTCAAACTCAGCCGCATAGCGACTGTCCCCAGTCAGTGCGTGGAGACCGCTGAGCGCGTGGAGCATGACGGAATTTCCCGACGGCGTGGCGTTATCGAACCACTCTTTTCTACGGGCAACGGGAGCTTCAGCACCTTCCGCCGTAAAGTAGTAGCCGATACTGTGTTCGTCTGCGAAGTATCGCATGGCTTGATCGACGCAGGCTTGAGCGCGGGCTTGATAAGTAGCAGAGGCACCAGGTTCGACCCATTCGATTTTGGATGCCACGGCGAGGCAAGCCTCAGCAAGTAGCGCATAGTCGTGCAAGAATGCGTCGACTTTTGCACCGCCCCTTTCGTAGTAGACGGCCTTAAGCTGAATTCCCTCAGGAGTTTCAGTGACCAGTTCGCTCCAAAGAAAATCGATAGCTTTACGGGCACGCTGCGTCCACTTTGGGCGATCGAAGTAAAATCCTGCATCAGCGAGCGCGCGAATCATCATGCTGTTCCACGCATTATTGATTTTAGTATCTTTACCGGGCGGCACGCGCTCGGCCTCACGATACTCGCGAAGTTGGCGGCGTGCATCGGCCAATTTAACACGAACGACAAAGTCAGCCTCGACAAGTGCAGGGTTACTCTTTCCCTGTTCGAAGTTACCCTCGCCCGTGATGTTATAAGCAGCGCGCAACTCGCGAGCAAGCGAAGGACCCAATACGGAGTCGACCTGCTCAGGTGTCCATACGTAGTATTGACCTTCTTCGCCCTCGCTGTCGGCATCAAGCGCGGCATAAAAGCTTCCGCTGGGCGCAGTCATTTCGCGATCAATCCAGCCAATAGTTTCTTCAACCACGGCGGCGTAGAGGGGATCTTGCGTATCGAGCCAAGCACGGGTATAGGCATCAATTAACAGTGCATTGTCGTAGAGCATCTTCTCGAAGTGCGGAATAAGCCAGTAGGCATCCACGCTATAGCGGGCAAAGCCGCCACCAAATTGATCAAAGAGGCCGCCGTGCGCCATAGCGCGTAGCGTGATGCGGCTCACTTCATCAATCCGCTCGGCTAGGTCGGAATCGACTGCAGGGCGAAGTGCTCTCAAGAAATTTAGTGACATGGCGGGCGGAAATTTCGGTGCCCCACCAAATCCGCCATATTGGTCATCGTGGTTACCACAAATGCCCTGCGCGGCTTCGAGCAAACATTGGGGATTCCAATCGCTAGAGGCTCCGCCCGTGCTAGCGGCTTGAGTGCTAGCGAGGATGTTTTTTTGAATGGCCTCAGCGTTTTCGATCAGTTCGCCCTTGGAGCGTTTATAAAAATCGGCGATGCGCATGCAAATCTGTGGCCAAGGAATGAGCCCTAGTCCTCGGTCTTCGGGCGGGAAGTAGGTGCCACCAAAAAACGGTCTCCCATCAGGCAGGCAAAAAACGTTAAGCGGCCAACCACCCTGCTGTTGGATCATCTCCACAGCCTCCATATAGATCTGGTCAATGTCAGGACGCTCCTCGCGGTCGACCTTCACACAAACGAAGTGTTTATTCATGATCCCAGCAATGTATTCGTCCTCAAAACTCTCGTGCGCCATGACGTGACACCAGTGACAAGCAGAATAACCGATTGACACCAAGAGCGGCTTGCCGGAGGTCTCTGCAGCCATGATCGCCTCTTCGCCCCATGGATACCACTCAACTGGATTGGAGGCATGCTGCTGCAAATAGAGGCTATTCTCCCCAGAAAGTCGGTTCGGCATATCGTTTTTTATAAACAATTTAAGATATTTTTCTAGTCAGAGTCTGTACTCTGTATCTGTAGACATAAATGTTTAGTATGTTTTGTCGTTACTGTAAGCCTAGCCTGAAAACCTCAAGTCCGGATTTACTTTAATCCAGATCGCTATCAGCAGTCAGTTGGCAGAGATTATTTAGACTACGCAGTCGGGGAATAGGAAGAAAGATAGAAATTGCGTTGCAGGCAGTGCGCTCTGCTTCAATAGAAGAGTCTGTAAAAAGTTACATGTCCTCGATTCGCATATTACCCGACCGAGTCGCCAACCAAATCGCTGCTGGCGAGGTAATTGAGCGCCCTGTCGCTGTGGTCAAAGAGCTCGTCGAAAACAGTATTGATGCAGGCGCCACCCGAATCGAAGTCGAGTTTCGCAATGGGGGCAAATCTTACATCCGCATCGAAGACAACGGCAAGGGCATGAGCCCCGATGAAGCACTACTCTCGCTGGAGCGCCACTCAACCAGTAAAATTCGCGAAGCGGCTGACCTAAACGAAGTTTCCAGCTTTGGCTTTCGTGGCGAAGCTTTGCCCTCGATCGCCTCGGTCTCACGCTTCACCCTACGCACCCGCGCTGAGGGTTGGGAGCACGGAACCGAGATCAAAATCAACGGCGGCAAACTAATTGAAAAGAAAGACTGCGGCATGCCCATTGGCACTGTGATCGAAGTTGCACAGCTCTTTAATTCAGTGCCTGCACGGCGCAAGTTCCTCAAGACCGATCCGACTGAGAGCGCCCATATTACCTACAATACGCGGCTCTTTGCGGTGGCGCATCCCCGGGTCGCCTTCCGCCTGCTCGATGGTGGTCGCACCATCTTCCAATCTCCCGCTTGCGAGGATCTGCGAGATCGCATAGCCGAAATCTGGGGGCGCAGCCTAGCCGTGGATTTGATCTCCGTCGATGTGAGCGATCCTAAGACTGGTCACCGATTGACTGGACTTACCGCCAAGCCTGGCATCGGTCGTTCTAATCGCCGCGAACTCGTCACCTTAGTCAACCGCCGACCCGTCGACAGCCGCACACTCGGCTTCGCCGTGCTTGATGCTTATCATGGTCGCATCCAAAAAGGGCGTTATCCGCCCGCCTTTCTCTTTCTTGAAATCGAACCACAAGAGGTCGACGTCAACGTCCATCCCGCAAAGCGCGAGGTGCGTTTTCGCAATGACAGCGCAATCCGCCGCTTCGTGCTAGGGTCTATCACCGACACCCTACGGGCCGCGACTGAAGCCGAACGCCCGAGAGCGAAGCCTCAAGCGCCAGCATCCAAAAATGAAGTCGATCCCTTACCAAATTCGACGCCTACTGGCCATTCAGTATCCATTCCAATGACGCCAAGTGCGGCGAAGACAACACTTAGGTCAGCGATTACTGGATCCCAAAAGCTGGCAGAATCTGCAAAAGTAAGCAAGCCGTCATGGCAACTGATATCCCTCTTAAAGGGACAATACGGACTCTTCGACACACCGCGTGGGCTAGTCATGCTGCACCTGCGTTACGCTGACCAGCGGGTGCGTTTTGAGCGAATCTTGAAAAGCTACAAAGAGACCACGCCACCGAGTCAACGCATGCTCATCCAGCACACCTTCGAACTAGAGCCGCTCGCCTCTGAGGCACTGCTCACACACCTAGATTTGATTAACAAACAGGGCTTCCAAGTCGAAGAATTTGGTCGCCACTTTTATCGTATAGAAGCTTTGCCAGCATGGCTAGAGCCAGAACATGCAGAAGGCTTTATCCGCGACATGGTAAACCTCCTCCGCCAGCGCGGTGGCTTTCGCAAAGAGAGCGAGCTCATTTGGGAATCAGTTGCCAAGCTGGCTGTCGGGGGGAGCTACCGCCGTAAAGACAACGTTAGCGAAGCTACCGTTCAGCAATTGGCCGAAGATCTACTCGCCTGTGAGACGCCGCATACCTCGCCCTTTGGTAAGCCTACCTTTAGCGAAATCAGCTGGAGTGAATGGGAACGCCGCTTCGGCAAGGAATGAACCCACCGCCGATACAATCAAAAGTTGCCCACACTGGTGTCATCTCGCATAAGAAGACTCCGATAAACAAAAAATCACTAAGACTAAGCTATGATACTACCCACTCATTCCTCCCAAGACGAATGGCCGCTCAAAGCCTATAAAAACCTCGATTTCTTAAATAGTGACCCTGCTCGTAACATCCGAGTACTCTGCGAGATGACCGAACCAGGACTCCGCTTTGCGAAACAAAACGTCGAAGATACCATCGTACTTTTTGGTTCTGCTCGGACAAAACAAATCGTAGTCGCCGAGAAAGAACTCACTGCAATCAAAGACACGATCAAAGACCCCGAGAACCTCACGGCTCAAGAAAAGCGAAGCCTCCAAAAAGCGGAATGCACAGTCAAATCTGCGCCCTACTATGATGCGGCGGTGCAACTATCCGAGTCATTGACTCGATGGTCGATGAGTCTTTCTAAAGAACACCAAAGACGTTTCCTGATTTGTTCGGGCGGTGGACCTGGCATCATGGAGGCAGCCAATCTTGGCGCGCGCAATGCAGGCGGAAAATCTGTAGGCCTCGGCATCAGCCTGCCCTTTGAACAGGGCGTCAACGAATACATACCCGAAGAATTAAAGTTTGAGTTCCACTATTTCTTTGTGCGCAAATACTGGTTCGTCTTATTAGCCAAAGCACTCGTCGCCTTCCCTGGCGGCTTCGGCACGATGGATGAACTCTTTGAAACACTCACTCTAGTACAAACTAAGAAGATCGAGGAAGTGCCACCCATCGTGCTTTTCGGAAGCGAATTTTGGAACGACGTCTGCGATTTCGATGCGCTCGTCAAATGGGGTACTATTACGCCAGAGGATGTCGATCTATTCAAGATTGTCGATACGGTCGAAGAAGCACACGACTATATAGTCAATTGCCTTACAAAACAGTTCTTGTCGTAACTTATAATGAAGCAAAGCAAACAAATTAATTCTTTTCGATCACGACGTGCTGCACGTCAATCAGATCTGCGTCAAAACCTGCCTCACAATAACTGAGATAGTAGTTCCATTTGCGACGAAAAGCCTCATCAAAACCGAGCGCGTCCACAGTCGACTTAGCGGCATTGAAACTCGCCGACCAACGGCGGAGAGTTTCGGCGTAGTCGTGGCCGAAGGCTTCCATCTTGATGATGGCGGCTTCGCCAGCACTCGCTAGGTGCTCACAAATTGCACTGCGCGAAGGCAAGTGCCCACCTGGAAAAATGTGTTTTTGTATCCAATCGCAACTCCGGCAATAGCTTTCATAACGTTCATCGGGAATCGTAATTGCTTGAATGACTGCGCGCGCCTTAGGCTTGAGCAACTGACTAACAATTTGAAAATAACTGTCTAAATATTCGCGGCCGACGGCCTCAATCATTTCACAGGAGAGGACGGCATCGTATTGACCTGTTTGCATGCGATAGTCCTCTAGCACGATCTCAACTCGATCGCTTACGCCCTCGTGCTCAAACAGATCCTTAGCGTAGGCAAACTGCCCTTCAGACAAGGTGATGGTTTTAACGCGGTAGCCACGCTGCGCGGCACGGAGTGCCAGCGCTCCCCAACCCGAACCGATTTCGAGGATGCTGTCACCCTCACCCACGTCTGCCAAATCTAGCATACGGTCGATTTTATTTAACTGTGCTTGCTCTAGGCTCTCCTCAAGCGACAGAAAAAGAGCGCTGGAATAAGTCATGCTCGGGTCAAGGAAAGTTTGGTAAAAATCGTTACTTAAATCATAGTGCGCTTGAATATTTTCCTTACTTCGCTCCAGAGTATTGCGGCGCGCTTTGTGGTAGATACGATTGGCTTGCTTGGCTAGAATCGAGAAACCTCGACCAATGATGCCTAAATCTTTTTGATTTTTTGCGAGCAGAAGAAGTAGCCCAGAAAGATCAGGTGTATCCCAATCGCCTTCGACATGGGCTTCCCCAAAACCAATGCTTCCACCTGAGAGGACCTTATTAAAAAAACGCGATTTTTTAATCTCAAGCTGGAGCACCGGAAAACTGCGATCGCCTACAAAAGCTCTAACCCCACTGGGAAAAGTGATTTGTAAATTACCACCATGTATATTGCGTAGAGTCCATGCGAATACCCGCTCGAGCGGGCGAAGGCGTTTCCAAGGCACACTCCTAGTAGATGCGGGAAGCACTCTCGAATCACCCCCAGGCGGACTGACTCTGCTTAGGCTGTCTTGTCTCGTGGGATCCATGGGAAGAAGGCATTCGTCGAAGATTGATATTGGCGGTATGCCTCACCGCGACTCTTAAGTGATGACATCTCAGCATAGGGCACGCCCGTCAAAAAACGAAGAAAAATGAACATGGCAATGGGACCGACCAGAGCGAACCCCACCAATGATGAACCCATGGAAAAAGCGAGGTAAGCGAACCAATGCAACCATTCGAAAAAATAGTTTGGGTGTCGTGAGTAGCGCCAAAGGCGGTCCTTGCAGACGCCCCCTTTGTTTTTGGGATTAGCTCGGAAGTTAGCTAACTGGCGGTCAGCGATCCACTCCCCTAACATTGCAGAAATCCCGATTAAAACGGCCAGGGTGTCTGTCCATGCCCAAAGAGGCTGGGGATTTTGCATCGCGATGCTGACCGGAAATAAAAAGAGCGCGATAAAGATGATCTGGGCGAGAAACAGAAAGTAAAAGTTTCGCGCAGACCGTGCGCCCCAATGCTCCGCGAGCGCCTTGTAGCGTGGGTCATCGTGACCGGAAAAGACACGGTCTCTATATAGGTGAAAGCTAAGCCTGAACGACCATAAAAATATTACCAATAAAACCGCCCATGAGCGAATTGATTCCAAACCCAATACTGTGTGATAAACTAATGCAGATATGCCCAAGCCAGCAGTCCAAATTGTATCGACAATCGCCATGAGCTTGACCTTTCGCGCGATCAGATAGGCGGCAGTTGCCACAAAGATTCCGATACAGAAAAAACTGACCCAGAAGCTTAGCATCTTAGGATTCGATGTGCGGGGTCGAGTCGGCTTCTTCGTAAATTTTCTTAGGGTATACTTTGAGATCCCAGACGAGGCCTAACTTTTCAAGCGCACAGAGTCCCCAATAGCTCATATCTAGTTCCCACCAATACATGCCTTGGCGTGCTGAAAGCGGCCAGCGATGGTGGTTGTTGTGCCACCCTTCTCCAAAGGTGAGTAAGGAGACCCACCAACTGTTGCGACTTTCGTCGTCAGTCACAAAACGTTTTGTGCCGACGATGTGAGTAACTGAGTTGACGCAAAATGTGACATGATAGACCAAGATGGTACTTAGGAAGAAACCCCACATTACTAGCTGCAGGCCGCTGGTGCCGAGCGCAGGGTAGAAAGCATTGAGTCCCACACCTGTTACGAAGAGTAGAACTATTAACGAAAGCACTGGAAGGACATGAAAACGATCGATGAAGCGCAGTTCCGGATACTTGGTGAGGTCTTTGATACGGTCATGCTGGATCGAGCCGTATGCACGGCAGAGCACCCAACCGATGTGCGCCCAAAAAGCGTCCTTAGTAACTGGCGAGTGGATGTCTTCTTCCTTATCAGAGTGCTGGTGATGGTGTCTATGATTAGCCGCCCACCACATAGGACCTAACTGCGCGGAAGAGGTACCCACCCAAGCCATGATGAACTGAAAGGTACGACTTGTTTTGAATGCACGGTGAGAAAAATAGCGATGAAAACCAGCAGTTAGTGCAAAGACTCTAACTACGTAGGTAACCGCGAGTGCCACTACAGCAACCCAGCTGAAACCAGTAAAAAAGACCCCGAGCGCGAGCACGTGCATGAGAAAAATGGGAGAAGAAGCCATCAATAGACGGTTATCTTCATCACGAAGCGCATGTTGTAAAATCGTTCGTATCTTTATCATAATAAAATAAATAGAAGGGACGTTACTTCGAAAGTCAACTTACAGCAAACATCAAGTAAGGCAAGCTGCTACAAGACGATCTTAACATATGCCCAAAATACACCAACTCCACAGTGAATTAACGATCCAGACAGATTTGGAAACTGCTTGGGACTTCATACGCTCTCCAAAGAATCTAGACCTGATCACGCCCGATGATATGGTCTTTGAAATCGTCAGTGATCTACCTGAGGAGATGCACGAGGGCCTTCTGGTCGAATATCGAGTAGGTATTCCGATGATAGGGGAGCAAACTTGGCTGAGTGAGATAAAGCACATCCGCGAGCGGCACTCCTTCGTAGACGAGCAACTGGTTGGCCCTTACAAGCTTTGGTTCCACTACCACGAGATATCAAAGGTTGAGGATGGCGTGAGATTCGTCGACCACATTAAATACATTATGCCATTTGGCCCCTTTGGCGCAATCGCCCGCGCAATTTATGTAAAGAAGGAACTCAATCGTATATTCGACTACCGCACTGAAGCGATGAATCGACACTTTGGCTAAATTTACAATTTATACTCAAGCTTGTAAGGGGCGTCTTCCTGCAAAGTTACACTAGATCCCGCTCCCTACGCAAGCACGACAGCCTCCAGATTATAGTCATTGACAGGTCGAAATGATTGCCGCTTATATTTATGTATCGCGTGAAGTAAAACGTATTCATAATGCGCCACATCATTTGTCTGCATGGACAATTAACCACATGGGAAATCAGCCCTGTGGATGATCGACCTAATGAGAGACTGCTTTCGGTCAATTCGTTCTAACGCACCTCACTACACTGCCTGGGTAATCATCCAACAGCATGCGACCTGCCACGGTTAGTCACACCTTTTCACTAATTTAATTAAGCACACACGCGCTATGCTATGAGCGAAGAAAATTCATCGACGGAACCCCCCCTGCAAGCAGAGACCACTCAAAAATCTGTAGCTAAGCCAAATCAAGAAATATCTCGCGACAACGAGATTGAAGTCTCCGGCATTCTAGAAATCTTGGAAAACAAGACTGGCCAACTGATTGACCCCTCCCGAAACGGCAAAACGAAGCCAGACGATCCCTTCGTTCCGCGTGAATTGATCAAACGTTTTAAGCTTAAGCAAGGCAGCTTCATAGAAGCCAAAGCCCTCCATAATGACCGTTTTCCCAATCCTAAAGTGCGCTTTATTGAAAAGGTGGATGGAGCCCTTCTCGAAGAGCGCAAGGGTCGCTACTCTTTCCAGCAGATGGTCTCCATTGCCCCAGACGAACAAATCCGCCTCGAGGCCGAAGATGGACGAGCGACCACTCGCATCATGGATCTATTTTGCCCAATTGGTAAAGGCACCCGAGGGCTCATTGTTGCCCCTCCCCGCACCGGCAAGACCACTATCTTGCACGATATCGCCCACGGCGTCATCGAAAACCATCCCGAATGCCACTGCCTAGTGCTCCTCGTCGATGAACGCCCCGAAGAAGTGACTGACTTTAAACGCAGCGTGGATGCGGAAATCTACGCTTCCTCAAACGACGAGGAACTGAAGAACCACCTTCGTCTCGCCGAATTGTCCATCGATCGCGCCAAAAGACTTGTGGAGGCGGGTAAGGACGTCGTCCTACTGCTCGACTCGATCACACGCCTAGCCCGTGCCTACAACGCCGCCTCTGGCAAGGGTGGCCGCACCATGACCGGTGGCCTCGACGTGCGTGCCCTAGAAAAACCTCGCCAAATTTTCTCTGCTGCACGTAACTGCGAAGAAGGCGGTAGCCTGACCATCATCGCCACCGCTCTCATCGAAACCGGCAGCAAGATGGACGAACTCATCTTCCAAGAATTTAAAGGCACTGGTAATATGGAAATGGTGCTCGACCGGAAAGCAGCAGAACTCCGCCTCTGGCCCGCGATCAACCTCAATGCCTCCGGAACCCGCAAGGAAGAGCTCCTACTATCTGGTAAATACCTTGAAGGCGCCCAATTCCTACGCCGTGCACTCGCAGGTCAGAAGATCGAAGATGCCGCCGAGGCCATGATCGACCGATTCACACAGACCAGAAATAACGAAGAGTTTTTGAAGCTACTCCAACGCTAAGCGCTGATTTAGATTGGTCTCAGAACCTAATGTATATGCGCTTATTACTCGCATTTCTAATCTTGCCTGTATGGCCCACAAGCTCCGCCAAGCATAAATATTCTTTCAATTAAGCTGAAAAAGCCGTTTATTACATGAACTGCTTCTTTTATTTTTAAACCCTGATTAACATGATTACGCCAACTATGAAGTGGGGTATCTTATTTTGTTTAGCTATCTGTTTGGTTAGCGATACTTCCGTGAGTGCCCAAATTAAAGGGCAACCTGTGTCGATTCTTATCCATTCGACCATACACCTAGAAAGTGGTCAATCAGTGAGACTGGTGGTGACGAGTAAAGAAAAGAAATACATACGTGCTTCCATTCGAAACCCAAAGAAAATGGCTAGAGCAGACATAATCTATGACGGAAAAGCGATTACTATGGTTGAAAAGGGAACCCTTCAAAGTAAATCGCGAGTTGTTAGCGGAGATGAAGCTGCCACCAATTTATTCGATCTCTTCGCACTCAATCCTGAATATTATTTCAAGAATATTGACGGCTTTGATTTTAACATCCCGACTTTCAAGACTTACCGTGTGGAGCTTGAAACGGAGCTGGAACCAGTTGAAGAAACAGAACGATATCGCCCCGTAAAAGCTCTGCTTTACAAAGATTACGATGCAGGTAGCACCCTCGTTCGCAGTATCGAATACATGGAATTTTTTGATCAAACTGATCCCTATTTCCAGCCAAAGAAGCTCACATTCTACGACGAAAGGACAGGAGTAGTTGGTCATATTACCGTGGACAAATTCGAATATAATATAGGTGTCCCCAACTTCCTTTTCGGAATAGGCTGCGGTATGTACAAGTAATGTAAGTAACATGCTTGCGCTAATATTGAAAGCACTTGCCTTGCCTGCACATAAACCGCGATCCTTCAATTAATGTCACTCGCACGAAAATTTTACGACTCCTCAATCGCGCTCCAAGCCAGCGTCTACGAAAACAATAAATCGACACTGAAAGCTGCTGGCTTGCGTATTGCTGAGAGTCTTGCTACCGATGGCGTGCTCCACACCTTCGGCTCTGGGCACTCGCAGATTTTAGCTGCCGAGATAGAGCGCCGTGCGGGCGGCCTAGTGCCAGTTAGCAGCATCGACGACCCAACAGACGGTTGGCCAGAGCAAATCGTAGGCTATGGAGCACGGCTCTTTCAACGCTATGCCTACCGCTATGCCGTCCAAGCCTCTGATGTAATCCTCGTCATCTCCAACTCAGGACGGAACGCCAGCCCAATTGAGGTAGCTTTGGAAGCCAAAGCTTCTGGGCTCGATGTGGTCGTAATAACCTCGCTCGACATGTCAAAGAGCACCACCTCACGGCATATTTCAGGCAAAAAACTCTACGAGCTGGGCGACTACGTGCTCGACAATGGAGGGATGCCTGGTGATGCGTCAATCGACGCGCCTGGATTTGATTACAAAGTAGGACCTACCTCGACAATGAGCGGGGCGCTTTTGCTCAACCTACTCTCCATGGAAATCATCGAAAACCTAATTGCAATGGGTCTCACCCCCCCCACCTATGTCAGCCAAAATGCCGATGGTGGTGCCGAACACAACGAATCGCTGGCTACGAAATACCGGCACCGGATTCGTAAGCCAATTTGATGCAGTAACAGACGCTGCCTCTCCCAAATGCCAGCCCCACTTAGTAAATAAACTATGAAGAAGCAGACGCCCCAAAAGCGTCTATCGATTAGCGAGACTGAAGCCTAATCTTGTTAAGCTGATAAGTACGGCAGATATCCATCACCTCTGTCACAAATTTGAGCGGGACTTCCTCGTCTGCGATCAGTAAAACAGGCATATTTGGTGTCAACTCGCCTGCTAATTTCATAGCTGTTGCAAGTACATCTTTCTCGACCGCTCGGTCATTTAAATAAAACTCCCCTTTAGGGCTAACTGCGATCACAATTTGCTCTTCTATCTCATTTTTACCCGCAGTTTCGATCTTGGGCACCGTGATGTTAAGAGTGCTCACTTGCTTGAACTGCATCGTAACTAGAAAAAAGAAGAGCAAAACGGTCAACACATCGACCAAAGGAACGATGTTGATCGTGGGGCGCCTTCGACGGCGGTAGATCAAGTCAGAAGTCGTATCCATTCTCCTTACCTAGGCTTCTTTGGATTGAATAAGTGCTTGCACACCAAGTCCGATACATGCGGCCATCGATTCGACGCGTCGAAGCAGATAGGCATGCACCGCTAAGGCTGGTATCGCGATGGTGAGGCCAAGGATGGTAGTATTCAGCGCCAAAGCGATACCCACAATGAAAGTAGCGGGATCGGGCAAACCAGTATCTGCAGAAAAGCCGCTGAACACTTGTGTGAGTCCAGTTACAGTACCAAGCAGACCAACTAGGGGCGCAGCGCCAATCACTACCTCCAAGAGAAACATACCACGCTCCATCTGGCTGACTTCGAACCGCGCGTAGGCTTTGAGTGAGTCAGAATCCAACGGTCTCGATTGGTAGAAACCAACGATACGTCCCACAACAGATGCAGAGTCCGCGCGAACGCCATCGAAACGACCCGCAACAAAGGCATCAACCATCGCCGCCGGCATGACACGCGACGGACGCAAGGCGATGAGCCGCTCAATGGTGATGAAAACCGCTATTGCTGAACTAAGAGCAAGCGGGTAGATGAAAATTCCAGCATGAGCTAAGATGTCCATTTGTAAATGAGGATGTATGGATTGGAGTCCTGCCCATTGGCAGGGCGCTTAATTAGTTTTGGATGTCCAACTACCTGAAAAAGCTAACAGATTGCTTATCGGTGTCACGCTTGCATATAGGGCAGTGCCCCAGCGGTCTTAGACACCTCATCCGCTCCTTCTAGGAGCTCGTCGAGTGGATCGTAATTGCCGCTAAGCAAACTATCGCGCGCGCCTTGCTTAATCTCACAGGGCACAGATTGGCCGCCATAAAAGATCTTATGGTTTTCCAGATCGATTGTGATTTCCAGCTCAGGGTGCGCCTCGATAGCGCTAGCGATAATTTCGCGGTCAGCATCGCTAGCGATCACACAGACCACACCGAGGTTCGTCGAATTACCAAAGAAGATTTCAGCAAAGCTACCTGCGATTACAGCATTGTAGCCCGCGCGAAGGATCGATTGCGGTGCGTGCTCGCGCGAGCTGCCACAACCAAAATTGTTACCGCTGACTAGGATGGAGGCTTGAGCGAAGCGCGGATCATTGAGATTATGCTGCTTGTCTTCGCCGCTCTCAGTTTTACGGACGTCGTGGAAGAGATACTCTCCTAGGCCGTCGAAGGTAATGCACTTCATGAAGCGTGCTGGAATGATACGGTCGGTGTCGATGTCGTCGCCAGGGACGAAGACACCTTTACCAGTAACTTTTTTAATTGGTGTAGAGGACATGACTTTTAAAATTAAAAAGTAGGATTTAGAAGAGCAGAGATGCTTTCTAGACGCCCGCAGAAGCAAAGCCAAAGACATCGCGAGCGTCGGAGACTTGACCAGTCACAGCTGCAGCAGCCACCATAATTGGACTCATGAGCATGGTGCGACCCGTCGGACTGCCTTGACGACCTTTGAAGTTACGATTCGAGGAACTCGCGCAGAGCTGATCGCCGACAAGTTTGTCGGGATTCATGGCAAGGCACATAGAACAGCCTGCGGCGCGCCACTCGAAACCCGCCTCAATGAAAATCTTATCCAAGCCTAGGTCTTCGGCGATCTTAGCAACGACTTGCGATCCAGGAACGATGATGGCTTGCACGCCCTCGGCGACCTTATGCCCTTTCACGTATTTGGCGACTTCTTGGAAATCGGAAAGCCGACCATTCGTGCAAGATCCAATAAAGGCGACGTCGATCTTTTTGCCTTTTATTGGGCTGCCACCCTCTAATTGCATATATTCGAGAGCTTCAGCCACGGAATCCCGCTCCGACTGTGTAGGCGCATCGGAAATAGCTGGAATACTTTCCTCAATGCCTATGCCCTGCCCAGGAGTGATCCCCCATGTGACGGTGGGCTGAATGTGCGAGGCGTCGATATTGACCACGTCATCAAAAGTGCAATTGGTGTCTGAGGCGAAAGACTTCCACTGCTCAACTGCGGCGCCCCATGCAGCGCCTTTCGGCGAGTACGGACGGCCTCTAAGATATTCGAAAGTCGTTTCGTCAGGGTTCACATAGCCAACACGGGCACCGCCCTCTATCGACATATTACAGACCGTCATGCGCTCCTCCATTGTGAACTTATCGAATGTCGTGCCAGCATACTCGTAGGCGTAGCCAGTGCCACCCTGTGTGCCGAGGAGACGGATGATGTGCAAAATTACGTCCTTGGCATAAACACCCGGAGGTAAGGTGCCATCCACATTGATTCGGCGTACTTTAAGTTTGTTTAAGGCAATGGTCTGAGTGGCGAGCACGTCGCGCACCTGACTAGTACCGATACCAAAGGCGATGGCACCGAAAGCACCGTGCGTCGCGGTGTGTGAATCCCCGCAGGCAATGGTAGTTCCGGGCTGCGTGATGCCCTGTTCAGGACCCACGATGTGGACAACGCCTTGTCTGCCGGTATTCGTGTCGAAGAAAGTGACATTGTTATTGGCGCAATTCTTACGCAACTCCTCGATCATCCCCTGAGCTAGCGGGTCGCTGTAGGGCTCAACTGATTCGTTGGTCGGAACAATATGATCGACCGTGGCAAAGGTGCGGTGGGGATATTGCACCTTCAAATCCCGGTCACGGAGCATGCCAAAGGCCTGAGGGCTGGTGACCTCATGAATAAGGTGGGTACCGATTAATAATTGCGTCTGACCGTTAACTAACTGGCGAACGGCGTGTGCATCCCATACTTTCTCAAATAAGCTTTTGCCCATAATACTAGTTCCTAGTGAAGAGTGATTCCTAAAAGCGCTTTAATTAGGATAGCTTGTGGGTCACTGGCAACCGCAAAGGCGGGAAATTTTGCGGGTGATGATCTTAGTTACCTTACGAATACGGTAGAGCGAAGGGACACACTCCAGTGTCACCGTTTCAACTGAACGTCGGACACGCGGGGCGCGAATCCCAATTTTAATACGAAAAAAACCGCAGCTTCCGAATGGAAACTGCGGGATTGGAAAGTTTAAGCTATGAGGTTTGGAAATCGCCTAACAAATCGTGTCCTAAGAGAGTCTTAGAGGACTGCCTTCAGGCCAGCTCCTGCTTTGAATTTCACAGCCTTGGAAGCCTTAATATGGATCTTCTCGCGAGTTTGTGGGTTGATGCCATCGCGAGCAGCGCGCTCTATTACTGAGAAAGTACCGAAGCCGATGAGTTGAACGTTCTCGTCCTTTTTAACACCCTTTTTGATACCTTCTAGAACGGC
>PKCJ01000034.1 GCA_002862945.1 Opitutia bacterium
CTTTGGTATGGATAACTGGAATCAAAATTCAGTATTAGCAAACTCGAAAACAATCTTCGCACATTTTCAAGACAATGGCTATCATACTATTGGTACGGGTAAATTAATGCATCACCATGCGCATGCCGATTGGGATGAATTCCGAGAAGAGGCAGATTATGGGCCATATGCTCATGATGGAACTCAGCAGGTGCCACATCCACTGACACCCGCACCTCTGCGTAACGACTTTGGTAAAATCGACGGTTCTTTCGGTCCATTTGTATCTTTGCAAGGTAAGGATTTTGGTGATGGCAAGCGTTACACATGGCAGCGTGGTAATTGGAAAAACATCTACGATATGTCATTCCCGCAGAAGGGCGCACGTGACCTAACGGCTGACGAAGCAAATGCACAATGGGCAGTTGAAAAATTAAAAGGCTATTCTGACGAATCGGATGTGAAACCATTTTTCATGGGTATTGGATTTATGCGACCTCACACTCCGTTGATTGTGCCCCAACGCTTCTATGACCAGTATCCATTAGAAAGTCTTAAACTGCCAAAAATCCTTCAAGGCGATGCTGAAGATACCTATTTAACTAAGTCCAGAGGGGGCAATGATCGCGGCTTGAAACTATTTAATAGTTTAGTGGCTTCCTACAATGGAGATGTAGATCTTGCTTTAAAGCATTTCACTCAAGCTTATTTAGCCTGTGTGGCCTCGGTCGATGAACTGGTAGGGCTCATTTTGGATGCTGTCGATCAATCACCTCTCAAAGACAACACCATCATTGTATTCACCAGTGACCACGGGTGGGGCACAGGTCCTAAAGATTACGTTTATAAGAACTCTCTTTGGGAAGAAAGCACACGTGTCCCATTTATCATTCGTGCGCCAGGTGTTACCAAAAGGGGGGCAGATGTAGCAGTGCCAACCTCTTTGGTCGATTTGTATCCGACACTAATTGAGCTTTGTGATTTGAGTGGTGACACCCGCCGTAACGAGCAAGGTGCTGAAATAGATGGCACAAGTCTTGTGCCATTGATGATTAATCCAGATCTAGATGATTGGGGTGGCCCTGAAGGTGCGCTGACTGCAATTCATAAGTGGAAAGATATGGATCCTATGATGCAGAATTATTCGCTAAGAACCAAGGATTGGCGATATATCCGTTATTACACAGGCGACGAAGAGCTCTACGATCATCGTAGCGATTTGCTCGAATGGGATAATTTAGCAAGTAACCCCGAATATGCCGCTAGGTTGGCTTCTTTCCGCAAGCAACTTGATCAGCGTATAACAATTCGTAATTCAATATCCACTAGTCCACTTGCCTCTTCAAAGGGAGCCTCCTCCGATGGCGGTGAAAAGTGGAAGAGCATCTATTTCAAAAAATACCCTGAAGCAGATATCAATAAGGATGGCGCGCTGACGTGGCCCGAATTCAAGCAACATAAAAGTAGCCAATAATTAATTGTAGCACACGATTTAGCGATCAGATCCAAGCTCTAACAATACGTCAGAATCACTGAGAACAAAATTATCCAATACATTCTTACAGCCGCCTCGGGGTATGGATTATCGACATCAAGTCATAGACTAGCTTATATTATACTTCATCCTCAATTTTACATTATTAAAAGAATCAATTTGTATCGCTTTGAGACTGTATTGTTCTAGCTAAAATTAGATAACTTTCTAAATGAATATTCAAAATTTTATCGATAACGAATTTGTCGATGGCGTTGGAACTATCGACGTTTTCAACCCTGTTACTGGCAAAAAAGTTTCCCGGGTAGCTAGTGCCAGCGCAGAGGACGTTAACCGTGCTCTGCAGGCGGCACAAACTGCTTCAAATACCTACGGCCAGCTTTCCATCAATACGCGAAAAACATTAATAGATGAGCTCATTGTTAAATTAAAAGATGATGAGACGACTATCGTCGATCTCTTGATAGAAGAGACTGGCAAAACGCACGACGTGGCAAGTTATGACTTTAATATGCTGGTCGACTGTTTGGGCTATTACGTGGAAGAAGTGAAACGTCATTATGCGGAAACGATTCCTGACTATGATGGTGGCCACCTGAATTTTCTGTCATATCAACCTGTCGGTGTTGTGGCTGGCTTATTGACATGGAATTTCCCGCTATTAAATCTTGGCTATAAATTGGGACCCGCATTGGCGAGCGGGTGCACCTCAGTGTTTAAAATCTCTGACAAGACACCGATGGCTTCGATGCGAGTTGCCGAGCTAATCAATGAAGTTTCTTTTCCAAAGGGAACAGTGAATCTGCTCTGTGGTCACGGTGAAGTAGTGAGTGATGCCATGGCGGGGAGCACTGTGCCGCGCTTGTTGACGATGATTGGCTCGACTTTTGCGGGTAAGAAATTAGTTGAAAAATCTCCTACCAGCGTAAAGCGTTTATCGCTTGAACTAGGAGGTGATGCGCCTGTGCTTGTCTTTGACGATGCCGATTTGGATGCAGCAGTCGCAGATATAGTGGGGCTAAAATTAGCAAATGCGGGTCAAATCTGTGTCGCTCCTAATCGCGTATTTGTCCATCGTAATATCTATTCAGATTTTATTGGTAAAGCTAAGGTGCTTATGGAAAGTTATCAATATGTGGGTGAGAAAACTTCTGGCCCTGAACTAAGTCCGGTGGTTTCTGAAGAAGTTCTCAAAAGCTTAGAGGGATTCTGTGAACCTGAGGTGCACAAGGGGACGATTGTTACTGGTGGCAAGCGGGCAAATCGCCCGGGGTATTTTATGCAGGCAACTTTGATTAAAGATGTAGCGCGTGACAGTGCCTTGACATGTAAAGAAATCTTCGGGCCGATTATGCCCGTCATGTCATTTGATGATAATGATGATATCTTCGCGATTGCTAATGAAACTGAATATGGATTGTCGGCATATCTTTACACTCAAAACCTTGCTCGTGCACTCGAGGCCGAACGTCGCTTACTGTTTGGTAACATACTAATCAATGAAGCTTATTACGCGTTACAATTACCTCACGGGGGCCTCAAGCAGAGTGGATTTGGCAAGGATGTCAGCCATCTAGCGCTCGATGATTATTACGATACCAAGCGCATCTCAATTAAGCGTTAAGAATTCGCCATTATGAAAATTGTCGATATTCAATGTTTTCCCTTACGAACTGATTTGAGCCGAGCAATCGGTTTTTCACAGTGGTATTATCATGCCAAGAATAACTTTGTTCTCAAAGTGGTGTGTAACGATGGCACAGTGGGCTGGGGAGAGTGCTATGGGCCAAACCTAGCAATCGCCGCATCGGTAGAGCATCACTTCAAGCCTTTGCTTATCGGTAAGGACCCTCTGCAAAACGAGGTGTTGTGGAACTTCATGTGGCGCGCGTATTGCGACTTTAATCGTTATGGCATTTTTATGGCAGCCATTTCGGGAATCGATATTGCGCTCTGGGATATTAAGGGAAAGGCGCTCAATACACCTGTTCGCGTTTTGCTTGGTGGTTCAAGCGAGCCCCTGCCTTGTTATGCAACTGGCATGTATTATCGTGACGATAAGCCTGAAGCCGAGATGCTTGCGGAGCTAATCGATGAAGCGGCTACTTATGTTGACGCAGGTTATAACTTCCTAAAGGTGAAAGTGGGTAAGAACTTTGAATTTGATAAAGAGTTGATTGCTCAATTTCGTAATCGATTCCCTAAAACAAAAATCGCAGCCGACTCGAATCACGCCTACAATTATAAGGAAGCGATTGCGATCGGTAAGGTCTTGGAGGCAAATGATTATTGCTGGTTTGAGGAGCCGCTATCGCCTGAAAATTACGCTGATATGGCGCGCTTACGTAAGGTCTTGTCAGTGCCCATTGCTGCCGGCGAATGCGAGCAAACGCGCTATGGCTTCGAACGCTTTGCCAGCGCGCGTAGTCTCGATATTTTTCAACCCGATATCGCTTATTGTGGCGGTATTACTGAATTTCAAAAAATCAATGCATTGGCCTCTGCGGCACATGCGGATATAGTGCCGCACTGTTGGGGCTTGAAGATCAACCAGGCTGTGGCTGCATCGGCGATCAGTATGATACCTGAAAATCCAGGGCGTTTCGAACGTCGCCCAGTATTTCTCGAAGTGGATCAAACTGAGCATCCTATCCGTGACACTATTTTTTCAACATCGCATGATGTCATTGATGGAAAATTACACTTTAACGATCTGCCGGGACTCGGTGTCGATGTCGATGAATCGGTGATGGAGCCCTTCGTGATCGATCCCAAGGTGAACAACTAAACTAGCTTTGCGATCGTTGAATAACTTAAACTGGTATGAAACACTTATTTACTTCTGAAATGCGCCAGCGATTGGTGGCTTCCCGCGTAATTGCGACTGTGACTGTACAGAATGTTGAGGATGCCAAACCACTGGCTGATGCGCTATTGGCTGGAGGAATAAATACAGTTGAGATTACCATGCGTACACCCGCGGCATTACAAGTGATGAAAATCATTGCTGAGAACTATAGCGAGATGCTGGTCATGGCAGGCACCGTCATAAGCTCGCTACAAGTGCGACAGGTGCAAGACGCTGGCGCGACTTGCGCAGTGGCTCCGGGGGTGAATAGACGCGTGCTGCAGGCGGCTTCAGAGGCTCAGTTTCCATTCGCGCCAGGTGTCGCGACTCCTAGTGAGATTGAGGAAGCAATGGAGTTTGACTGCGACATCTTGAAATTCTTTCCAGCAGAGCCGATGGGAGGGCTTAAATATTTAAAAAGTATGCAAGCACCGTATGCGCATCTGGACCTACAGTTTATTCCTTTAGGCGGACTCACTGCTGAGAATGCAGAAGACTATTTGCAAGAAGACATTATCTTAGCAGTCGGTGGTTCATGGATTGCTAGTGCATCTGCTATTACCTCAGGCGATTGGGTAGGGATTACTCAGCGATCGAATGCGGTGATGCAGTAATCATAATTAACGAATAATACAAATTAATATGAAAAAAGTAGTGACCTTTGGAGAAGTGATGGTGCGCCTTGCGCCGAGTGAGCATGATCGTTTCGTACAATCCTGCCCTGGCTCGGTAGACCTGACTTTTGGTGGTGCAGAGAGTAATGTGGCCGCATCAATTTCGATCTTGGGTGGCAGTTCACGCTTCGTAAGTGCATTGCCGCAGCATGCCATTGCCGATGCTTTTGTCCGTCAGATGCGCGGATTCAAGGTCGATGTGGATCACGTATTACGACGGGAAGCAGGACGTTTTGGTATTTACTACGTCGAAACTGGCGCAAATCAACGCCCCAGTCGTGTGATTTATGACCGTGATTACAGTGCGGTTTCGATGTGTTCAGGCGAGGAGTATGATTGGGATGCTATTTTTGCAGATGCGCAATGGTTGCATATTTCTGGTATTACCTTGGCTATTTCAGAGACGGCTACACATGCGGCGATTTTGGCTGCCGAGAAGGCGCAGGCTGCAGGTGTCAAAGTGTCTTGTGATTTAAACTTCCGAAAAAATCTATGGCGCTGGCGGTCAGGTTCGGATGCGCGTAGCTTAGCACGTTCTATTATGCCTGATTTCCTTGAGAACGTGAATGTCATCATCGGTAACGAAGAAGATGCTGCAGATGTCCTTGATATTCATGCAGGTAATACGGATGTTCACTCAGGGAGCTTGGAAATTGCGCACTATCCAGATGTGGCTCGTCAAATTGCACAGCGCTTTAATAATGTGGATCAAGTTGCGATCACTTTACGCGAGAGTATTTCTGCAACACACAATAATTGGGGTGCAATGCTGTTCGATGTTTGCAGTGATACCGCAGTATTTGCTCCCATGAATGGTAAACAGTACGAACCGTACGAGATTCGTAATATAGTCGACCGAGTGGGCGGTGGTGATTCATTTGCAGCAGGTTTGATTTATGCGATGACGACAAAAGATTTCGCCTCGGCTCAAGATCAGGTTGATTTTGCCGTGGCAGCATCCTGCTTAGCCCATTCGGTCAAGGGGGACTTTAATTTCAATTCACGCGCTGAGGTTGAAGCTTTGGCCAATGGTAATGCATCTGGACGCGTGCAACGTTAACGCTAGCTCAACTATGATGAAAAAACCTTCAGTTGCCTTGGCTCTTTTATGCCTAAGCTATTCAGCGTTATCAGCTGAGGAATATTATATTGATTCACGTCATGGTGATGATGCTGCTGCGGGGACTTGTCCAGAAAGTGCTTGGTCGAGCCTTCAAGCGGCGAACCAGCACGCGTTCAAGCCTGGCGATGTGATTTACCTTCACAGTGGACAGATATTTGACGGGCAGTTTCGCCCAATATCTTCGGGTGCAGATGACCAGCCGATAACACTCACCAGTTACATGGATGGACCGAAGCCTGTGATTGCAGGTCATGGTTTGACACGCTCCGCGGTCTTTCTTGAAAACTTATCGCATTGGGTAATTGACGGCATTGAAATTACCAACACAGGAAAGTCACGTGAGGCAAAGCGGGTTGGGGTATTGGTTTTTGCCAAGAATACAGGTTTGGTTGAGGACATTACACTGCGCAATTTGCTAGTTCGTGATGTCAATGGCGTGATTTCTAAGGATAAAGGTGGTGGTACCGGGATTCGCTGGGAGGTAGATACACGCAATATACCTACTAAAATAGATAATTTACTGATAGAGAATTGCCATGTATTGCGCTGTGATCGAGATGCGATTAAAGGGTGGATGGACCCTTGGGATGATTTATCCCACCTTAGCACCAATGTAGTGATCCGCGGCAATTTACTCGAAGATATTGGTGGTGATGGGATCGTGCCAATCGGCACCGATTTCGCTGTGATTGAACATAACCGTCTTTATAGCGCACGTCAGCGCATCAAGGACCTGGACACAAAAAATGTTACACAGTTCGCTGGACCGAGTATCGGTATTTGGCCGTGGAGTAGTTTGAATACACAAATTAGATACAACGAAGTCTGGGGCTACGCAGGCACTTTCGATGGTCAGGGCCTAGACTCGGACTATAATTGTGAGGGCACTGTTTTTGAATATAATCTTAGTGCAGATAATGCGGGTGGTTTCTTTCTCGTCTGTGACTGGTCAAAGCACAGAGATTCGGGTCAATCTATCGGAAATAAAAATACTATTATTCGCCATAATATTAGTCTAAATGACCATCTGCGTGGCTTTGTCCTTAGTGGTCCCATATGCGGGGTTAGGATCTATGAGAACATTGTTTATAATACGATTGAATCAGAGTACCAGTTAATTGTTGATACGCCTTGGGAAGCTGGTCGCTTCGCTGAATCGGTAGAGGTGCGTGATAACCTTTTTTACACGACTGGCCTTGCTCGAATCTATCAGGGCACTTGGGATGGTAGCGGCATGGGGCTTTGGAAGTATCAAAAGCCAATTAATCAGCAGACGCTGCGCTTTAGTGGAAATGCCTATTCGAATATCCATAATCACGAAGAACCTGGTATGCAGGCACTTTCAAAGCAAGAGACCCTGACGAGTTTAATTAAGCGCTTAAAGGTAGACTCAGTTACTCGCGCAGGGTTTGAAAAAATGTTTAATTTCCTAGAAGACTCGCGTTATTACAGCCGTATTAAACAGGCACTTTAAAGTAATTACAATCGAAGAGCTTTAAAGGAGTGTTGTCGGGGTCAGTTGCTTAAATTCATTGTAAGCTGCAATGGCATAAATGTTATTTTTTGCTCGATAACTCTTTAGTGCTTATGGCTTCAATTCGCCGAAAGTGCCTGGAAGAGTTTCAAGCTGTTTTTTTAGGGCAAGTTGCATTTCCGCGAGGACAGAAGCATGCCGAGCATCGCCGGCAAGGTTGCTTTGTTCGTTTGGATCGCTGGCAAGGTTATAGAGTTGATCGCGCTCAAAATAGGCAGGGTAGGAACCAGTCGAATTTTTTTCTGCATCACCGCCGCCAGGAATAGCGGTGAGGTGACTGAAGGGTTGAGTGGGGTCGTCGGTTACAATATTGAGCTGACGACGATAGCGTGCATCGTTCCATTCTTTAAGTATAGCGGCGCGTTCCTCAAGGTTCATATTTTCAATGGCTTCGGGGTAGCGGATAGCCATGTATTTCCAATCACCAATGCGGATGCCCCGTGCGTAGCCAAGCTCAAAGTAAAGCATGCGTTCTTCGGGAGGGCTCTCACCATTGAGGTAAGGAAGGAAGCTTTGACCATCAAATTTGTGTTGCGAATAATCAACTTGAGCGAGGTCCAAAATAGTAGGCGCAAAGTCAACATTTGAAATGAGCGCATGAGAAGTGGCTCCAGCGGGGAAACCACCTTTACGCCAAACGATGCTGGGGTTGTGAACGCCGCCTTGGTAAACAGTACCTTTGGCGAGTTGGCCATGGTCGTTGAAGAAGAAGATGACTGTGTTATCGATTTCTCCGGTGGCTTCGAGGGTATCGAGGAGGGCACCGAGCGCGTCATCAAGCCAAAGGAGATTGGCGGTATTATCGTTAACGGGAAGATCGGCGGCGCGGAGGCGTTTAGGAATGGTGTCGCGACTGGGTTGAACGGTGAGATCCTTGTCGAGGTATCCGATCGCAGTCAGGCGGGGGTCGGCTTTCCAGGAGCGCTTTGCTTGAGTGGGGCCATGGGGAACAGTGGTGGCGAAGTAGAGGAAGAAGGGGTCGCTATGAGGTTGATTAAGAAAGCGCACACCAGCATCGGTGATCCAGTCCATGTTTTGAACAGCGACTTCATACAGTCCGAGAAAGCTGGGGTTGTTGTGATACAGGCTGTCGGCGAAATCGAAGCCGATCTCAAGCATAGCTTGGCGTGTGTGCTCATGGTTGGCTTTGAGCTGAGCTTTGTTGGCAGGATCATGGGCGCTACCTTTGAAGTTTTTAAAACGTTTCAGCCCATTCACTTCTACGACGTGGTCTTTGCCAGCCATCCCAGTGGTGTAACCAGCGGCTTTCAATAGCGCGGGTAGAGTAAGGTCAGTAGAAAGAATATGGGTGTTGAATTCAACAATGCTTTGTCCATTTTTCTTGGTATTTTGTGTAAAGTAATGGTTTTGTGCACGGCTGCCAAAGTTACCAGTGAGGACGTTGTAACGACTTGGAGTGCAGACAGGTGACACCACATGCTGTTGTAGCATGAGGGTGCCTTCGCGGGCGAGGCGGTCGAGATTGGGGGTCAGGTATTTATCTCTGCCCTGCTGAAGACAGTTGAAGTGGTTGGGGAGCATATCATCGGCAATAAAGAAAATGATGTTGGGGCGCTCGGCATAGGCCTGCATAGACAGGCTGAGCCCAGCGAGGGCGAGGAGGGTAAGGCTACGTTTCATGATTGAGCGCATAAAGGTAAAGGACTTTAAAAGGAATGGATGGAATTTAGAAGTTTGCTAGAGAGTTCTGCGACTACCGTTTTGTATTTAGGATCGTTCACGAGATTTTTTTGCTCAAGGGGATCGGTAGCGTAGTCGTAGAGTTCCGTCGCAGCAATGAGATCATCCGCTTGCGCGCCGCCGCCACCGGTTACAAACCATGCCACGAAACGGTAACGATCATTGCGTAGGGCGTAACCCATTTTTTTACCAGCAGGAAATTGACTAAGGGCAAATTCCCGAGGGCAGATGTTCTGATTGTGGACGGTGGGAGCAAGACTAATACCATCGAGTGTATCGGGTATTTGAATACCAGCTAAGTCGCAAAGGGTAGGGAAAAGATCAGTCAACTCGGCGGGCATTTCAGTTTTTTGAGTTTTAGCGCCTGGATGAGCAATAATGAGCGGCACGCGAGTGGCCTGTTCGTAGTTGGTATGCTTGCACCAAAGGCCATGGTCGCCGAGGTGCCAGCCGTGGTCGCCCCAAAGAACGATGATGGTGTTTTCGGCTAGATCATCTTGTTCGAGTTGATCAAGGATCTTACCGATTTGAGTATCGATGTAGGCGACACAAGCATAGTAGCCATGGATGAGGGTGCGTTGAGTGCTTAGATCAAGGGGTCCGCTAGCAGGTATGCCGTTATAAGATCGAAGCTCTGAGGAATTGTGTTGGGCATATTTAGGTGCACCGAGGGGTGCTTCTTGGTAGGGCGCTAATTGAATACTTTTTGGATCAAATCGATCCCAGTATCGTTTAGGGGCAACAAAGGGGAGGTGCGGTTTTTTAAAACCGACGGCAAGGAAGAAGGGTTTCTTTTTTTTGGCTAACTTAGCGAGACTTTTGACGGCGTGAGCAGCGATGGCACCATCGTCGTAAGCATCATCCGGCACATCTAGTGCTTCAACCACTGGCCATGCGTCATTCGCAAAGAGCTTTTTATTAACGGCAGACCAGTTGGCATTTTTATCTTCTGCGCCAATGGTCTTGCTTTTCGAATTGTGGTAATGCCCGATTGGCTTACCAGTTTTTTTATTATATGTGAGGTGCCATATTTGCGTATAAGCTTCGCTCCAGGAGCGTGAATCGGCTCCTTTGTCGACGCTGCGAGGATCGAATATCTTACCGACTCCAGTGGTGAGGTAACCGTTGTTTTTAAAGTGTTGCGTTAGCGTGATGATCTCCGGGTGAATCGCGCGTATTTTTGTTTTTAGATCCCAGATTTGGGTGAAGTCTGGATATTTTCCAGTCATGACACTGGCGCGTGAGGGGCCGCAGACTGCCTGCTGGCAATGGGCATTTAAAAAGGTAGTACCTCGGGCCGCAATACGATCCATGGCAGGCGTAGGGACAGCCTTAGTGTAAGCTCCAATGGTTGGTTTTAAATCATCGATCGCGATGAAGAGGATGTTAAGCTTTTCCCCAGCCAGTTGAGAAGAAGCGAAGACGAGGCTCGTGAAGTGAAGACTTAAAGTGAAGATTTTTTTCATTAGAGTCCCGTGCGGAAGATGAAGCCAAGGTCGTCTAAATAAATATCGCCATTGATCGGTGCTTGGGATTGAATTTGAAAACGGAGTCCGTAGAGCTTCGCCATCGCATCGAGTTCCTCCGGCTTGCTTACTTTAGCAGTGAAGGGTTCCCATTCGCCAATAATATCTGATAGTTTTATCGAACCTATTGGCATCCAGTGGTTGGCATCGCTTTGGAGGATAATATTAATTCGCGCTTTGGGGTCAGTGCATTTTAGATTGTGAGCGGCCCGGAGTTGGCCAGTTACGCCGTTGGCATTTGCGAAGGAGAGTTTTTCGCGTGGCAATGGCTCAAAGTGGAACAGTAGGTCGGCATCACGTTTTGGGGTTTCTCCATTTAGTCGAGCGGCTGCGACGTACTGGTTCGGTTTGATAGAAGATTCAGAGCCAAGCTCAAAGGTGCTCTTTGTCTGCCATTCGGAAATCGGGTTGTCGAAGGTCCAGTTTGTGTAGGCGCGCTCCTCAATTGCAACGAGTTCGATGCTATGACTGGCGCTGTGTTTACCTGAGCGCGCGTGTATTGTAAGCTTTCCTGCAGCTTTCGGGGTCACGGTGAAGTCTGCCACGGCGTTATCCAGTTTAAGCGAAGCTTGGCTAAGTATCGCAGGCCCATCGATGCTTAGTTGTATTGTATCGATTGATTGAAGGTAGGGTAGTTGAGCTGTGGGGTCGCTGGCAATGACCCAAGCTTCGATTGCACGGTCAGCCGGCACTCGGTCTGGCAGGCTTAGTTGGAGTGATAGTTTGGCTGCTGAAGTTGTGGGTGTTTGCCTGCTAGTGCCTTGTTTTGTCCATGGTAGTTCGAGCACGTTTATACTGAATTTAGGCAATGTAATTTTGGGGCTATCATTGAAAGTGATTTTTCGAACTGTGGGCGGACGACTCCAGAGTGGCTTGCGGGCGTGAATATCCCAGAAATATTCGGCACCCGAAAAGGTATGCAGTTGCCCTTCAACTTCCCTGGCTCCCTTGATTTTTAATGCGATGGTGGCTTCTTCGGTCTCGGAAGTATTGATCAACATAATTTGTAGACCCGTATCTGATCGAGTAACAAAACTCCTTACTGATTTCATACCGGAGAGATCACTTTTTAGCATCTCGCGTCCCATTAAATTAGTCCACATCCAGAGTGCCCAGTATTGACTCTTGGGCAGCACTGACATGTTGTCCTCATCAACATGAAATGCACTGTGACCGCCTCTCTCAGTGTATGTAGTCAGGTCCCATTGGTTAGCAAAATCAACACCCTCTTCAAACATGACTCCAATCCATAGGGCCGACCAGAGGGCACTGATTAGTTCGGCGGTGTCGCGGTCTTCATTGACCTTGATATTCCACTCGCTAATTCCGATTTCAATTTCTTCAACACGCTGGGGTTGATATTTACTGATCCAGTCCTTTACGCGTTTGATCGCTTTGCGGAGATCTGAAACCGCAGCAAATTTATTTTCGCTTTGGCGCGTATTTACCCCCACGGGGTAGGCATGTATACTAATGAAATCCACTGCTTCGCCACCATCGCGTATTAGTTCTTCGACGAAGCTTAGTGACAAGTCGGAGCAAGCTGGACCGCCGAGGTGTATGTTGGGATCGATTGCGTGCATTGCCTTTGCAAATTCGGTAAAGCGATGCGCATAAATCTTGCCGTCCATGGAGGATCCGTCTGGAAGGCGATGGCCTAACTCCCAGTCGCCATTGAGTTCGTTCCCGACTTCCCAGTAGCGAACGCTATATCCATGTGTTTGGTTGGCCCATTTGACCCATTCGGCAGCGAGTGCCGGAGTTCCTGAACCGGCGTTAACAGTTACCATAGCCTCGGTGTTGAGACTATTGATCCACTCGTGTTGGGTCTTGACATCCAAATCGCCGTGATAATCGGATAGCTGACCTTCCTCGCTATGTAGTCGGAAGCCTTTCTTATATCCAGAGTAGTCGACCTTCCAGCTGCCATCTGCTTCTTGCTTGGATAGATCAAAGTTTTCAATATTATGGTCATTATTGCCTATACGAACCCCATTACCGTTCCAATAATATTCATTCGACCATGAGCCACCCGGTATACGAATGGATCCAGGATGCCAGTCGCGAATTGCTTCTTGAAAGTTTACATTCTCTATGATCGGGAGGCGACTCCATAGTGAGAGGTTGGTGCCAGAGAGACGATGCGGGTCGGCTATTTGAACAACTCTATCTAAGTCAATACTGAGAGTTGCATCTACTGAGTCTACTGTGGCGTAGCAATTAACATTCAAAAGTGCGACGATGGCTATTGGCATCGTCGATTTAATGTATTGAGGTAAGTGATAAGCCATAAGAGGAAAAAACGTAAATAAACAAGATGAGGAATATTTATGGCAGGTAAATGTAATATGTCATTTATACTTTAACGCTTAATATTAGATTTGTTTACTTTATGGTTCATTAAATCGTCTATTGTATGTATTGGTGACTATTTTTACCCACTTATTGTTAGTTTAGGCGTTTCTTATTTTGAGGCCTCATTATTTAGTGTTCGAATACCATTGCGGCAAATTTTCCTCAAATTAAACCTTTTTTATGGATTCTCCCATTGCCCCAAATAATACTATCGCTGCTGCTGACCGTGTGCCCTTGAAGCAGAAATTAGCATACGGATTGGGAGGACCTGTAGATATTTTAGCGATATGGATTTTTGTTTCGATTGCCTATCCTGTTTTTAACATGGAACTCCAGATGTCTCCGACAAGAGTAGCGGTCATTCTGATGGCACTGCGTCTGTGGGACGGCATAGCCGATCCGGTCATGGGTTGGATTTCGGATAACACTCGTTCTCGCTGGGGGCGCCGCCGCCCCTTTATTTTTATTGGGGCAATTTTAGCTTCGATTACTTACCCTTTAATTTGGTGGTTCCCTATGGACCTTTCGCACGACCAGTTGATGATTTGGGTGATTGGTTTTGGTATATTATTTTACACCTGCTTCACGATTTGGGCAGTGCCGTTTCAGAGTCTGCTGATGGAGATGACTCCAGATTATGACGAGAGGACTAGAGTTACAAGTATACGTGGAATTTTCCAGAGTTTGGCAGGTTTGTTTAATGGGTTTTGTTGGTGGCTTTCCCTGCGCCCAGTTTTTAGTATGACTAACGAAGCAGGAGAGTTGGTGCCAAGTACGATAAACGGCATGCGATACATTAGCCTCGGGGTCGCCTTAACTATCCTAATTTTGGGTCTCTTGCCCGCCTTATTTGTTAAAGAGCGCTACTATACGAGTGGCCTTGTTGAATCACAAAAACGAGTGAGTCTTTTTGAAGGCTTAAAGATTACTTTAAGTTGCGGACCTTTCCTAGTACTATGTGTTTTTACGGTTCTATTTCTTTTCGGGCAGAGCATCTACGATAATTATGGGCGTTACGTGGGGACCTATTATGTCCTTGGTGGAGATTGGGAAAAAAGTGCACTGATAACAAGTTGGGGGACATTGGTATATGTAGTTTTCAATCTTTTTATGATTCCTGTATTTGCCCGAATTTCGGAGGATATTGGTAAGAATAAATGTCTTCTTAATGCGTCCTTTTTATTTCTCTTTTCGGCAGCATTAACCTATTACACCTTTACGCCTGAGCAGCCTTATCTCATGCTAGTGAACGGAGCCTTTCTGGGGGTCGCATACGCGGGTCTGTGGACTATGTTACCTACTATGCAGACCGATGTTGTCGATTATGATGAGCTCAAAACAGGGGCCCGCCGAGAGGGTAGTTTTGCCTCAGTTTATTCTTGGGTGCTAAAATTAAGCTTCTGTACCGGATATCTACTCTCTGGACCATTATTAGAGATGACAGGTTTTGATGCCGCTTTAGGCGGAGAGCAATCTAGCGAGACACTCAAGCTCTTACGGTTAGGTTTTGTATTTATCCCTATGGTCGCAGTAGCATTTGCTATTGCGATGTTAAGATTTTTCCCAATTGACCGAGCCAAGGCTAACGAAATTCGTGCTTCCTTAGAAGCACGTCGGGGTGCTCTATAAATCCTTTTAGCTTGATGTTCTATCCTCGCACTTAGCTGTTTTGTGAGTTTTATCCAATCAGATAAATTAGATTTATATACGGTTATCTCATTAACTCGAACCAGCGTATTTCTATTTTGAATTATTTAAATTTGCTCACACTTTTTATCGCTTTGCTGGTATTTTTGAATGCTAGCACATCATCGGCTGCAAAGCCAAACGTTCTGCTACTTGCGATCGATGACTTACGTCCTGAAATAGGATGTTACGGAGCCACGCACATGGTCACTCCTCATATGGATCATTTAGCTAGCCAATCGATGCGCTTCGACCGGGCATATGTACAGCAGGCAGTTTGCCTACCTTCCCGCATCAGTCTATTCACGGGGATGCGCCCTAATTCCACAGGGGTGCATGATTTACAGACCAAATTCAGGGACACAATTCCTGAGGCGATAACGCTCCCCCAGCACTTCGCCGCACATGGATATGAGACTATTGGCATGGGAAAAGTTTTCCACGACGAGCAGTGGGGAGAATGGAGTCAATGGATCGATACAAACAAGTTATCAGGCGTAAAGCCCTACCAGAACCCAGAAACCCAAGCGAAGATCGAATCTCTAAGGCAAGAAGCTAGGCAGAAAGGTCTTAAGGGTGCTCAGTTACGGCGCTACACTAGGGGACCAGCCTTCGAGATGGCTGACGTTCCTGATGAGTTGTATCATGACGCCGCGATGACAAGCCGCGCTATTGAGGTCCTAAAAGAAGTGAAGGAACAGGCATTTTTCATGGTCGTAGGGTATAAAAAACCACACCTTCCATTTGTCGCACCTAAGCAATACTGGGATCTTTACGATTTCGATGCGATACAAATACCCGAAAATTACTATACTCCTAAGGCAGCACCCAGCATAGCTCAGATGAGCTGGGGCGAATTAAGGGCCTACTCGGGCATACCGGAAAAGGGTCCGGTAGACACCATGACCGCGCGCCACTTAATCCATGGTTATTACGCTACTGTGAGTTTTGTAGATGCACAAATAGGTCGTTTGATGGAGGCTCTTGAAAAAGAAGGCTTATTAGATAATACCATAGTCATTCTCTTCGGTGATCATGGTTTTAAGATTGGGGAGCATGCTATGTGGTGTAAACACACGAACTATGAAATCGACACCCGCGTTCCATTTTTAATTAAAACTCCTTGGCCATCTCTAAAAGCTGATAGCACGACTGCTCTAGTTGAGCTCTTAGATCTGTATCCAACTTTATGCGATCTTACAGCTCTACCGACTCCTGATCAGTGCGAAGGGTCCAGCCTGTTGCCATTGTTGAAAGATTCTCAGGCGCCTTGGACAGACTTCGCCTACTCACAATACCCGCGTCATGGCGGAGTCGTAGGCTATTCCGTTAAATCACCTTCTGCTCGTTATACCGAATGGAGAAGCAAAAAAACCAATGCTATAATTGCTCGCGAATACTACGACCATCACATTGATCCCGATGAAAATAATAATGTAGCAGATAAGCGAGAGTATCAAAGCGAGATGACTCGATTATCAGTGACCTTAAATAAGAACCTTATAAACAAATAAACATGTCATTTAAGAATAACTTTGCTTGGGGCGCAGCGACTGCAGCTTATCAGATCGAAGGCGCAACAGAGCTCGACGGTCGTGGCCCATCTATATGGGATACTTACTGCGATCAACCTGGGGGCACACGTGATGGCTTTTCTGGTTCAGTCGCCTGCGACCATTATCATCGTTATGCTGAGGATGTCGCAATGATGCAGGATATCGGCCTAAAGGCTTACCGATTCTCAATTTCATGGTCTCGCGTGATTCCAAATGGCATGGGAGCTATCAATGCTAAAGGCTTAGACTTCTACGATCGTTTGGTGGATGAGTTACTGAGTAAAAATATTTGTCCTTACGTGACGCTTTTTCACTGGGATTTGCCTCAGGCGCTACATTTACGTGGAGGATGGCTTAATCGTGACAGCGCTGATTGGTTTGGTGAGTATACTAGAATCGTAGCGGATAAACTTTCGGATCGAGTGAAGCATTGGTTTACGCTAAATGAGCCGCAGTGCTTTATAGGACATGGATTATTAACAGGTATAAAAGCTCCCGGTCTTAAAATGGGATTGGACGATGTTTTGCTTGCCACGCACCACAGTCTACTAGCACATGGTAGCGCAGTGCAGGCGCTTCGTTCAGTTGACACTGATTCAAAAATCGGTGCTGCACCTACCGGTTCGGTAGCATTCCCGAATAGTGAATCAAAAGCTGACATACAGGCCGCATTTGACGCTACTTTTTCGGTGCCCGGTGAGGCTGAATTAAATCCGGAAGGAACTAACAGCTGGATGGTTTCACCAGAGCCTAGTTGGAACATTGCTTGGTATACAGACCCGATATTTCTCGGGCACTATCCAGAAGAAGGCCTACTTGCATTTGGTAAAAATGTTCCTGCTTTTACCGACGCTGATATGGACTTGATTAGCCAGCCGTTAGATTTCTGCGGAATGAATCTTTACAATGGCTGGAAAGTTGAAGCTAGCAAGCGTGGCAACCGTTGGGAGGAAGTCCCTATGCCTCAGGGTGCTCCATTAACTGCATTTAAGTGGCCAGTGACTCCAGAGATTCTGTACTGGGGCCCGCGCTTCTTTCATGAGCGCTACGGAAAACCGATTTATATTACTGAAAATGGTATGTCGGCTAACGATTGGATCGAATCTGATGGAGAGGTAAGAGATTTCCAGCGCCTAGATTTCGTGAAACGTTATTTACACCATTACAAGCGTGCTGCGACCGAAGGTATCCCAGTTGATGGATATTTTTTATGGTCACTACTTGATAACTTTGAGTGGGCTGAAGGATACCGTGAACGCTTCGGTATTATTCACGTCGATTATGCGACGCAAAAGCGCACGCTAAAGGAATCAGCGAAGTGGTACTCTGGTGTGATCGCCTCAAATGGCGCAGATTTGTAATTACCCAATCAGGGTTGGGGTAAGCTTATTTCGAGCCAGTCTAAATTCACCCCGGGCTCGGTATTTGCTACTATTTTTAGTTGAGGCGCAAGGCCTGCTTCAAAATACAGGCTAATAGTCTCTGTGTTCCATGAGCCATCTGCACCAGTTGCAGGGAAGAGATGATCCACGGCACTGCCTACGGCATTAGCCGGTGCAAAGTTTCCGTCTATTAAATTACCAGAGACTACGCGTAAGGTGCGAGCTGTAGCGCTAGAGTAGTGTATTTTGACAGCGTAGGTATCGCTGACTGGGATGTATAAATCATCGGTCCTTATGAAAATTCCATTTCCTGTGTTTTCTGGAAATTTGACATACCCGCTGCCCTTAAATCCAGCGTATTCTTGGCTAACAGATAGCCCGCCTACAAGATTCACATTTTCAAACTCATAGTGACCGACTAGTGCCTCAAGAGGGCCTTCATCAAAAGCTCGAGTGGATGGGTTTTGTATGGTTCCATTAGAGCCAGTTGTCCAAGCGCCCATACCCTTAGTAGTAGGTTGATTTTGATACATATTCCAATGTGCCCAAGACATGCCTCTAGCTTCTGCTTGCATTCGTATCCAGCTTAGCCATTTTTTGCGATCGCTCCCATGGTTATCAGCCTCATTGTCTACGCCGAATTCGCCTAAGTAAATCGGTAGAGGTTCGGTTAAATTACGAGTAGCCCAACTATTATTTGCGCTTACTACCGCATCAAAGTCAGTGGCCACTTGCGCGAGTTCTGCAGTCGTTCCCCAGACTGGGTTATAGCCGGGATTGGTGTTTTCGACTTTGGTAAAACTAAAGGGATCATAGTAGTGGAACGTGCCAATCAAATATGGATCATCGAAGGGAATCTCGTCATTGTTGAAGGCATCTATCAGAGCCTGCCGCGTGGAGAATCCATCGCCAGGCACAATCACGATACGTTCTTCATTACCTAAACTCGATCGAATAGAAGTTAGCGAAGTAGAAATGATGCGGGCTACATCATGCCCATCGTGCGGTTCGTTGAAAACTTCGAATACAACATTATCGTTATCGTAGTTTGCGAAGTGGTCTGCCACTTGTCCCCAAATTTTGCCAAGCTTATTAAATTCTTCTTCAGTAGCAGTAAATGCTACTGCTCCTCCAAGATCGTTGTTGTTCGCCCAGTTATGAACAGGATCGACCACCGCAATTAAGCCCTCTTCAAGACACCAATCCACCATTTTTTGAAGTATAAGTAGGTCCTCATTGGGCAATGCGTAATTGGGAGCTGTGCCAGCAGCTTCATCCATTTTATAGCCGATTCTACAATGACTAAACCCACTGTTATTGAGTAGAGAATAATCATCCAGCGCGCCTTGATCATTCACAGCCTTTGCAGCCATAAAATTGTTACCTCGAAACAATCGAGTATTCATGCGGTGTGCGGCAGCGCGTTCGATATTTCCGGCTCCTTCTAAAATTCGTATATTATCTAAGTACAAACTGTTATCATTATTCCCCAAAAGGAAAGTTAATCTTCCATTAGATGTATCTGGGCTAGTCGACGTAAAGGTCAGGCGGTATGTCTGCATCTCATCAATATTAGAAATGGCGATATTTGTTGATGGGAAAAAATTAGTCGTGGTATTTTCATCGCGTACATTCACCCGTATGTCACGTGGAGCCGTCGCTCGGGCATCAAATAGAAGGGTGTAAGTTTGGTTTCCCACAAATGGAATACCGAACTGCCTTATAAAAATATGACTCCTATTACTGCCTCCATTAGTAATATCTATCGATAGCTCATCATCTATTACACTAATGTCAGCAGTAGCGTTAGCTGCGTTTATCGAGGTTATCCAATCATCTGTTCCTTCAGAAAAGTCATAATTTGTATTAATTACTGACTGTAACAGCGTAGCTTCTCCGTATGCTTGGACTTTAAAAAATCTCTTTTCGAATGGAGCTTTGTCGGTCCACCATATATTTTGGGGTGGAGTGGCTTGCATATTCTCGGCTTGAATCGTGAAATCGGATTCAAGGGATTCACTTTGGTAGATGCTGTAAGTCTTGCCAGTTTGGCTAGGCCATTCTAGTTGAACTTGATCCGTATTACTAGCGCGCTGATCAATACTAAGTGCATTTGCGAAACTTACTTTGATCGGACCTCCTAAAGGTAATACATACGCAGCAGTTATAAAAAAAATGCTTAGTGCTCTATTTATGGGGGTCATTTGGGGTAAGTGAGGTAAAGCCAGCGAACCTTACATTAGCTGAAATTAAGTATCAGAGTGCAGAGAGTTGCAACATGAGATTAGCTTAAATATATATCCCTAACTTATAACGAGTCCTGTAGGAGTTAGCTGCATTAATTCCTCCTTATTTAGCGGTTAAGACCTCGGCTGCGGTTACTGCGTTGCCTAGCTCCTTTTTAGAAGCCGTCCATGGGATGACTGTCACTCTTTGGTTTTGGATTGCCGCTTCCACTTTTTCTGCCTCCTAGTGGGCGAATACGTCTGCGACCATCTTGTCCGCCCTTGCGAATCCCTCCACCGTGGCGTGGACCACGATTGCTTCCACTAATAAGCTTCAGACTCCATTGGTAGATCGAAGTTGATCTAAGAGGAGTAAATACGGGCGAAAGAACTCACACTATAATTTCACATTTGTTCAACGATGTCTTCGATTGGGTAACTCCAAACCTCTGAGAGTGTGGGATGATACCAATGGACTTTGAGTAGGTCCTTGATAGGCGCTTTCATTGTGACGGCCACAGCCATGGAGTGAATGAGCTCACCAGCATCTTTACCCACGCACTCGGCACCAAGGACGATGCCCGTTTTCTTTTCGGCAAAGACTCTTACATAGCCATATTTGGCTCCCATAAGAATGGATTTACCGTGATCGTCAAAGGGGTATTCAGCGCTCAGGTAGTCCAGGTCGCGTGCTTTGAGTGTGGCTTCGGTTAACCCGACGACACCGACTTGTGGATCAGTGAAGACGACGCCGATGAGGTCGTCGTAGTGGATGGGAGTAGTCTCGCGATTAGTCGCGTGCCTAGCGGCGACTTCCCCTTGCATGATGGCTATATGCACGACCTCGTGCGGGCCTGCTACGTCGCCGCAAGCGTAGATCGTTGGGTTAGCTGTGCGCTGCATTTCGTCGCATTCAATGTGGCCTGTCTCGCGTGTCGTCACACCTGCGGCCTCTAAATTAAGGCCTTGAGTTGCCGGTCGGCGACCAAGCGCATTGAGTAAATGCGGTGCCTCGACTTCGATCGTCTGACCATTTTGGTCAAATTTGACGGTGAATCGGCTATCTAGGTGTGAAATCTCTTTTAGTGAAGTGTCCGTGTAGAGCTGGATGCCTTCATCTCTAAACGCAGTCTCAATCACAGTGGACGCACGGGACGACATTTCTTTGAGAATGTGTGGGCTGCGTTGGATCTGGATGACTTCGCTTCCAATGCGACGAAGGAATTGTGCAAGCTCGCAAGCGACGATTCCACCGCCGAGTATAATAATTTTCTCGGGGAGAAAGTTGAGGTCTAGAATGTCGTCGCTTGTCCAATAGGGTACATCTTTGAATCCTGGTATTGCTGGAGCAGATACGACGGATCCAGTGGCGATCATGAAGTAGTCGGCAGTCAATTGGAGGCCGTCTTTAAGCTCGATCGTATTGGCGTCGACAAATCTAGCATGATTACGAAAGAGAGTGAAGCGGTCGCTACGGAGTTGCTCTTGGCGGTATTGCGCAAATTCTTTAGTCGTATCGACCTTGCGCTGGTGTAGGGCAGGCATATCGGCTGCAGCAACAGGAATTTTAAGCCCAAAATTTTCACTCCTTTGTGCGAGGTGAAGTAATTCGGCAGAGTAGATTAAAGTCTTGGAAGGCATACAGCCTTTTAAGATACAGAGGCCGCCAAGTATCTCTGAATTATCGACGATAGCCACGTGTTCATGTGTCTCACGTGCTGTGCGCGCGGCTGCATAACCGCCACTACCGCCACCGATGACAATGTAATCAAAATGTGTCCGACTCATTTTTCTTCCTCTTTGTATTCTTCATTGAAGTAGGGGACTCGGCGATTGCTAGGCGTCACGAGTAGAGGGCGATGCGCATCGACCTCGTCGATCTTATTTCGGCTCAATTCTGCCCAGCGTAGCGCGATGAAAAAGATCGTGAAGAAACTAAAAAAGACAGCAGGCGACATGAAGGGCACATCGCACAAAGCAAGTAATAGCACCGATCCACAGCCGATTAGTAAGTGGTTTGTGAGCCGGATATCGCGAAGCCTCAGTAAGTATCTTAAGGTAAACGCTAATAAAAAGCCGATTGCAATTAGCGTTCCAAAGATACCGAATTCAGCCATGAACTGTAGTAAATCAGAGTTCGCACGTTCGTATCTTTGATCGAGCAAGATATCATCACTATAAAAGGGAAGTAGCTTGTTGTAACTATCAAAGCCCCAGCCGAATATAGGGTTGGCTTTAAACATATCAAATGCGGCGCTACGCAGGGCAAACGTATTGCTTGAAAAGGCATCGTCTTGAAATACACGAGCAATCCCTGCAGCAAAACTTAAGCACGCAATGAGGCCACTGAAAAGTGCGATAGATTTGCGATGTATGTCCTTGGAGTTGACCAAGAAATCGACTGTTGTGATCAAGAGCATAGCTGAAAGAGTGAGTAGCAGAATGGCTGAAGGTAGCAGTGCTTCAACGAATATGGCTGAGGCACCTAAGAGCACCCCACCTGTCAGATACCATGGGCCGACCGACTGGATAAAAGGTAGGCTGTCGTCGAAACGAGTAGAAAGGAGCATCATCGCAATACAGGCACAGCACCAAAGAGTGGCGAATGCTGCCCAGTGGCCATCATAAGGGAAGTAGGCAAAGAAATCATTGGCGCCTGTGCCCTTGGTAAACAGCGGCTTGGTCAATCCAAGGCCCTTTTGGATAAATCCAATAATACCAACAATTACGGCGCCAAAGCAAAGCACAGGTAATATGCGCTCAAAGTATGAGCGAGATTTTGGCACAATGTAGAGCGTACTGGTCAATAAGTAAATCGCCACAAAACCGAAGATGGTGACACAAGCCGTACTATCTGCTGCGGAGCTCGGTCGCCAGATGTTGGTTGGTTGAACGATATTAAAAACTATCTCTCCGACGGTGAGCGTGCTGAGTGGGTTTTGTGTTAATCCAATTATGAATTGAAGTAAAAATGCCCACGCGGGCGCAGTGCAGATCCAGAATTTAGGCCACAATAAATCAATGAAGAAGGGATGCGTATGCTCGTGAGTCTTTAAGATGACCGGTGTGAGGCATCCCACGATGATTAGGCTGCCTAGTAACCAAGAAGAGCGAGGGTCACCGATCCAATAGACCATGGAGGCCATGATTAGAGTGACGCCGAAGAGTAAAGTTTCGGCTGGCGTAAAATTGTCGCGCAGTAGTTTGTCGCGCGGTCGGAGTTGAGCGGAGTTTTCCAAAGTAAAGATCGTCAAACGGGTTGAATTAAATTGTCAGTTAGCTGTGTAGTAGATCCATGCGGAATTCATTGTAGCTTCCCTTGTATGAAAGGTAGAACGATATTCCAGTAATCATCACCCGCAGTTTCAATAAGATCCCCGTGTCCCGCACCCTGAACAAATAGTTTTTGCTTGGTGCCTTCGATTTGACCCCAGTTTTTGCGCGCGTGGGTGAAGGGCACTACGCGGTCTTCGGTGCCGTGGATCATCAAAATCGGACATTTGATATTTGGCAGGCGTGCAAAGTTATCGAATTTATCCCATGGGAGAAGTTTAATGCCTGTCATTACACGAAAGGTTGAGGTAAAGGCACCGTCTAGTATAAGTCCTGCTACACATTCGTGCTCAGCGAGCCATGTCGACGGACCACTACCAAGCGAACGCCCATAAAGCGTGATTTTTTTAGGCGAGTAGCCAAGTGATTCAGTCGCATATTTAAAAGTAGCCTCAATTGCGGCGTAAGTCCCGAACTCACTCGCCCTTCCTGTGCTAGTACCATAGCTAGGATAGTCGTAAGCGAGAATAGATGTCCCCAGTTGCTGAAAATGTTCAAGTAGTGGACGAATTTGACCTATGTCTTCGCCATTACCATGGCTGTAGATGAGCAGTTTATCGGAGCTGTCATTCTTAAGGAAGTAGGCCGAAATAGATTTACCATCTTGGGCTTGTAATTTTAAGATTCGGTCATCGTCTTGATAACTACTGGGCGGTGCAGGGAAGATCATGTTATTCGCAAAGATCGCAGCATAGACATT
>PKCJ01000022.1 GCA_002862945.1 Opitutia bacterium
CGCGCATGGCTAGGGCTTGGTGTGAATGTGCATACCCGCGATGCCTCAGGGCAAGAGTTAAGCCGTATCTCAGCTGCCGAGGCATACTTCGACGATACCCATGGGCACTGGGTCTTCCTTGATGGGCGCGAGTTACTGCTCGACCACGAAACGGGCGACATCCTACGCGCACTGCCATTTGAAGAAAAGAAATATGAAGACTTCGATGAAGATCCTAGCCTTATGCTTGCACTCTATAAAGATCCTAAAGAGTTGTCGATCAACGAACTAAGTCGTATCATCGATACGCTTCCTCCCGAGGAAAATCCTACTGCTCATGCCTACCTTGTCCGTTTTTATGCACTCTTGGCCGCGCCTTTTAGCTGTCTCGTTGTGGTCGGCATCGCTGTGCCCTTTGCCCTTACTGGCGTGCGCACCAATCCCATGGTCGGTGTCTCCAAGGCGATGGGTTTCTTCGCTATCTTCTTCGTTTTAGTTAGCATCGCTTCAATTTTCGGTGAGCGCCAGATCATACCCGCCATGCTCGCTGCATGGATCCCCAATCTTGTCATGCTTGCCATATCGGTCCACCTCTTTCAGAAGGAGTTGTAATTTTCGATCTGCGGCTTTGACCTCTTGGCCGAAATCGTTCGCATTATCAGTATGGATGTAAATTTTACGAAGCTCGCTGGCGTTTTGACCGGCTTTTCTACGAATCTGCAAAAAGCGGAACGCGTGCTCATCGATGCCTTTGATATTCCCGAAGCAATGGTCGTGGCGCTGGTGCGTGCCGCTCGTGAGCGAGGTGCAGTTCCTTTTGTCAATATCCAGCGTGCGCGGATCAGCCGCGAGTTAGTTAACGAACTCGATGCCGAGCAATTTGAGACCCAGGCGACATGGGAACTCTCCCGTATGCAAAAGATGGACGCCTACATTGCGGTGCGAGGTTCGGACAACATCTTTGAAATGTCGGATGTAGACCCGTCCAAAGTGGGACAGGTTATGAAGGCGATGAAGGGCGTTCTTGATTATCGTGTGAACAAGACTAAGTGGGTCATCCTCCGTTGGCCAACCCCCGCTATGGCGCAGCAAGCTATGATGAGCACTGAGAGCTTCGAGGACTTTTTCTTTCGCGTATGTACGCAAGATTATAGCCGTATGGCCGAGGGTATGGCCGCACTCGAATTACTTATGGCTGAGACTGACCGAGTGGAACTAAAGGGGCCAGATTGTGATTTGCGTTTTTCGATTAAGGGCATCAGCGCCGTAGCCTGTGGTGGCAGCCATAACATTCCTGACGGCGAGGTCTTTTCTTGCCCAGTAAAAGAATCCGTTGAGGGCGAGATTACCTACAATGCACCGACCGTTTACCAAGGCACTTCTTTCGATCGTATTCATCTCAAATTTGAAAAGGGCAAAATCATCCACGCCGATGGCACCAACCCTGTCCGACTCAACGAAATTCTCGATTCCGACGCGGGAGCGCGTTATATCGGCGAGTTCGCTATTGCCTTTAATCCCCACATACTAGAGCCGATGCGCGACATCCTTTTCGATGAAAAGATCGCGGGTTCTTTCCATTTTACTCCAGGGCAAGCCTACGAGGAAGCTGACAACGGCAACCGCTCGCAAGTGCATTGGGATATGGTGCAGATCCAGCGCCCTGAATACGGAGGTGGCGAGATCTGGTTCGATGGCGAACTCATTCGAAGAGATGGGATTTTTGTAAAAGAAGATCTCAAGAAGCTGAATCCAGACTATCTGCTAGGATAAAATGCGCAGCTTTGCTTTGTCTCTCTTCTGAGTAATTGACTCTTTCTGCGTGTTTTGAGCATGCATCGTGTCTATTTAAGCCAACCTAAATTTAGGAGAAATTCATCCAGTTCTCCCGAGGTCTGACTAAAATAGGGTTCTCGGTTAAAGAATCCATGGCCTGCCCCTTCGTAGGTTTTAAGATCGACAAAAACGCCATTTTTTCTGAGCTGCGACGCAAATAGCTTCGCAGATTCATAAGGCACCGTTTTATCGTTTGTGCCATGGAAGATTATAGTGGGTGGACTGTTAGATGCTACATGATGAAAGGGAGAAAGCTCAACGGGTTCGAGACCTATTCGAGCACGCAAGTGCCTTTCATTTGCTTGATAACGCGCATTTATTTTTTCGAATTCTCCTAAAGGTGCGTCTGAGAGATCTTCAGCTATCGGTGCTAGGACAGTCGCTGGATTAAATAGCGCCATCACTTTCGGCGCTGCAGGGTCGCTTGCATGAATAGTCCCCAAGCTTGCGGCTAAGTGTCCACCTGCACTGCCTCCACCAACGCCAATTCGCATAGGGTCAATCCCCAAGATGGTGGCATTTTCCGTGATATATCGAAGGGCATCTAGGGCATCTTCGACGCAAGTCTTTGCTTGGACTCCATGACGAGATTTGACCCGATAGTCTGCGACGATACCTACCATTCCGCGTTCACTTAAAAGCTCGCAATATTTTACAAATTGCGTAGGGGAGCCGCTATGCCAACCACCCCCGAAAAAGAAGAGCATTGCTGGGGCCGAAGCATTTGTTTTGGAGCTGATCGTCGAATTGAAAACCCAGATTTTTAAATTATGGCCCTCAACGCTCTTGTATGTGTGTACGGAATCGCTGCTAATTTTCGGAGGGTAGGACTGGGCTCCAAGGTTCAACGAAGCGCTAAGAATAATGGATAAGGATATTATTAATCGTAAGCTCATATTATATTTTCGGTTGCCTGCTAAAATTGATTGATTGAAAAAGTTCTGACCAAGTTTTATAACATTTCATCGCGTAGATAGCTCATAAGTTGCAAATATTTTTTAAGAGCATCAATTGTAAGGCGTGTTTAGGACTTTCAGTGCAAACCAAAATTCACAGCAGTATCATCTGCTATATAGCACTCCAAAAGGAAGTCGTTAATTTAAAAAAAAGTCCCTTGCCAGATGCAGATCTTACGAGCTTCTTTAGGGCTGACCGATGGATAAAGCATATCAAGTAATCGCTCGCCGCTGGCGTCCCAAGCAGTTCAATGAACTGGTGGGGCAAGACCACATCGTGCGCACTTTGAGTAATGCCATCGATACCAAGCGGATCGCTCACGCTTACCTCTTTGTGGGGCCACGCGGCACGGGTAAGACCAGCACCGCTCGTCTTTTCGCTAAGGCTCTCAATGCTGAAGGCGGTCCCAGTGCGACGCCCGACAATGAGTCTGAGACCAGTCAGGCTATTATGAATGGCTCATGCATGGATGTGATCGAAATCGACGGTGCTTCTAACAACAGTGTCGAGCAAGTTCGCAGTCTGCGCGAGGAGTGTCAGTTCGCCCCCGCGCAATGTACTTTCAAAATCTACATAATCGACGAAGTACACATGCTCTCGACAGCGGCCTTTAACGCGCTACTCAAGACCCTCGAAGAGCCGCCCGAACATGTTAAATTCTTTTTCGCCACGACCGAGGCACACAAGGTACTGCCCACTATTGTGTCGCGTTGCCAACGCTTCGAGTTCCGGCCGATTTCGGACGCCGTAATCGTCGAGAAGCTCATGCAAATTTGCCAGACCGAGGGGATCAAAGTTGAAGCGCCCGCGTTGGTCTCTATCGCTCGTCTCGCTAACGGTGGTATGCGCGATGCGCAGTCGATCCTTGACCAAATGATCTCTTTCTGCGGTAGCGATATCAAAGAGAGCGACGTGCTTGATGTATATGGTCTCGTCTCTGATGAGCGCATCGGAAAGTTAGCGCAAGCCTTGGCTACGCTCGACTACGCTGCGATCATCGCGGCGGTCGATGAGTTCGCGGCAGAAGGGCGCGATCTTTACCGCATTTTAGTCGACCTCCAAGCCTGTGCACGCAAGGCATTACTGGATGCGATCCAAAATGCTGGTAACACGAAGATGCTCGGTGTCGATATGAGCACTGAGTCGATCATGCGTATGCTCGACGCGCTACATCGCGGTGAAGCTTCTGTGCAACGCGGACTGTCGGAAAAAGTGAATTTCGAAGTTGTGCTACTCAAAGCGTCTGAAGAGTCCCGGTCCCGCGCGATTGATAGCTTGATTAAGCAAGTCACGGCGGCCTCTAGGAGCACAAGCGAAGCAGCTCAGGTCGAAAAAAAAAAGCCCTAGTCATACCGAAGGGTGAAAGCGGCATGGTCAAGCTTGGCCTAAACCAAAAAGAAAGTACAGACGCGCTATCGAGACAGGCTCAAGGGCTTGGGCAGGAGTACTCAGAAGGCACTTCATTAGTTTCTCCAGCAGAGCAAGGGCCTGCCCTTTCAGCGGCAGTCTTGGATAGTGAGCTTACCGATAGAGAATCTGCTATATTAGACAATGCGCACGATACGATGATACTAAATGAAAGCTCTGCGACAGACCTAGTTATTACTAAGCCACTGATTTCGCTCGAATATGCACAAGCCAAGCTGAGCCCGAATATTTTGAAAGTGCTCTCCAAAAAATTTAAAGGCAGTCTCACTAATGTGCGGCATAAGGACGAACGGGACCAGATCTTTTAATTAATCCGTGGCGCATCCGCTTGACGATATGGCAAGCTAGCTTTGCACGGAGGACTTATGGAGTTTCTTCAGTCGGTGCTTTATCATCGATCAATCCAATATCACGACCGACACGGCCGACATCGAAAAAGCTGACGTAGATGACAAATCCTAGAAGTAAAATCATAAACGCGCCTTGCAGGTTCTCCATGAATTTTTTTGGCAATGGGCGGCCGATCAATTTCGAGATTGTGGCGAAGAGCATGTGACCGCCGTCTAAGACAGGGATCGGAAGTAAGTTGAAGATCGCGAGGTTGACGTTGATCAACGCGAGCATCCAAAGTAGGTCGATGAAGCCAATTTGCGCCATACGGGTGAGTCCGTGGACGATACCGACGGGACCGCTCATATTCTTCACTTTAACGTCGGAGTTTTTGTGAATGAGCGCGTAGAGCGTCATCTTCATGGTCTCGGCGAAGCGGTAGAGTTGTTCGACAGGATTGTAGTGGACGCGTTCGGTTTTGTATTGAAAATCATAAGCAAAGCCGAAGCGTGGGCTGGTTTCGCCTTCTTTGATCCGTGGGTGGATGGGGAGTGTCAATTCGTTACCGTCGCGTTCTATTGTGACGTCGATGCTGCGGTTGCCATGCTTACTGAGGTAAGTGTTGAGAAAGGCTCCAGAGATAATGACTTCGCCGTCGAGTTTGATAAGGCGATCCATCGGTTCTAGCCCGGACTCGATGGCAGGCATATCAGGTTCTAGGTGAATGACGATGGGTGCGGAGGTCTCATCGGTCTCAGGTTCGATACCGATGTAGCGCATGCGCTCGCTGGAAACGAGTTCGGGGTAGACGGTAAATGCGATGGTCTCGCCGTCTCGAAGGATAGCGACTTCGACTTGGCGGCGACCTGCCTCGCCCTCTTCTTTGCCTACGCCTGTGGCGATAGCGTTTTGGAAATACCACCAATCAGGCACGGGCTTGCCATCGATTGCATAAATGGTATCTCCTTGGCGGATACCCGCTACGTAGGCCGGACCTGGCACGATGGCCCCATCGGCATTACGGATCTCTTCGGCTACAAAGCCGACGCTGGTCGACTTAACAATCTCCCGACCCACACCCCAAAGTACGAGCGAGAGCACGAGGGCGAAGATTAGGTTGAAGACCGCACCCATTACAGCGACGATCATTTTATCGGCGTAAGAAATGGGGGCGAGCTTGTCTTCTTCTTTTTCGCCACCTTCGATTCGCCCCATGTCTGCGAGTTGTGGGAGGGAGACGTAGCCTCCCAGTGGCAGTAAGGAAAGACGGAAGTCGGTGCCATTGCGGTGCCAGCCGAAAAGACGTGGTCCAAAGCCGATAGAGAAGCGGTCGGCGATGAGACCACGCTTCTTTGCCGCAATAAAGTGGCCGAGCTCGTGTATGAAGATGGAGAAGCCAAGTGCAAACAGGGCTAGTGCGATGTAAAGGATAGTGGAGAGCATGTTTTGGTTAAGCTGAAATCTGTATTTAACGAGCTATGTGGGAGGAAAAGACCTAGGTGGGCTTGGGTAAGCTCAGGCACTACGGATTGTGTGCTTGTGCGACGTCACGTGTCTCGGTGTCGATTTGAAAGAGTTGATCGAGGCTGGGGCTAAGCGGTGATACGATCTGAGTGAGACTGTACTCGATTAGCTTGGGTATATCAAGGTAGCTGATTTCTTTAGCTAGGAAGCGCTCGACAGCGACTTCGTTGGCAGCATTAAAGATGGCCGGAGCGGCATCACCAATACGCAAGGCGTTGTAGGCGAGCTGAAGGCAGGGATATTTAGCATATTCGGGCGGTGAAAAGTCGAGGGAAAAGGCTTTATGGAAGTCAATACTCGGCGTAACGCTAGGCGCTCGCTCAGGGTAGAGAAGACAGTGCTGGATAGCAAAGGTCATGTCGGGGGGACTGACCTGCGCAAGTATGGAGCCGTCGATGAACTGGACGAAGGAGTGCACCAAGCTCTGGGTATGAATGACCACTTCGAGGTGATCGGGTTCCAAGCCAAAGAGCCAGTGTGCTTCAATCAGTTCGAGGCCTTTGTTAGCCATGGTGGCAGAATCGACGGTGATCTTGGGTCCCATCGACCAGTTAGGATGCTTTGTTGCCATCTCAGGGGTAACTACGGCTAACTCTTTTTCTGGGGTGTCTCGAAACTGTCCGCCAGATGCGGTGAGAATTAGTTTGTCGACTTGCTCGGAGGGATAGCCTTGTAGGCATTGAAAAATGGCGTTGTGCTCGCTGTCGGTCGGTAGTAGACGCACGCCTTTACGCTTGGCGGCTTTGATGACATGGGCACCGCCGAGCACAAGGAGTTCCTTATTGGCCAATGCGATGTCCTTGCCCGCTTCGATTGCGGCGAGGGTAGGTAGCAGACCAGCAACCCCGACGACGGCGACGAGTACGATGTCGGCCTCAGCAAGGGTAGCAAGTTCGGTGAGGCCTTCAGTGCCGGAGTTAAGCTGCGTTGTGGCTGGAAAGTGCCCCGCTTGTTGGGCTCGAAGGTAAGCTTTTTCGTCCTGAAGGACGGCGTGTGACACGTCAAACTCGCGGCAGATTGCGGCGAGCTCTTTATGGCGGCTTTGCGCAGCCACACCCACGAGTTGGAGGCGGTCCGCGTGGGTGCGAAGCACGCGCAAGGTGCTACTACCTATGGAACCGGTGGCGCCAAGGAGGACGACTTTTTTGGGTGTGGTCATCCTAATGAGTGGACGCGTGAAGGGTAATCCATTTCTATTGTGTTGACTTTTTGTAATGCAACTCGAAAGCGCTTCTCGCTTAGCTAGCTTTTTGGTAACTGGTCACTAGTAGAGTAAATATTTAAAAAATAAATATCCGAGCGGAGCGGACAGGATAAGGCTGTCAGCGAGATCAAAAATGCCGCCAATGCCAGGAACAATTTTACCCGAGTCTTTGACGTCGGCTTGGCGTTTGAAGGCGGACTCGACAAGGTCGGAGGCGATGGCTGCGACGCCGATGGGGACGGCGATTAGCGCGCCGAGCCACCAGCTTAAGCTCGCTGGTACGAGCGCGTGGAAGAAGCTGATTAGAATGACGCCGATGAGCATTGAAAAACCGATGCCACCGGCAGCTCCTTCGTAAGTCTTTTTCGGGCTGATTACGGAGAGGGGTGTTTTACCTAGCTTCATGCCAACAAGTAGACCACCGACGTCCGCACATTTGGCCACTGCCACGACCCAGAGAGCGAGGAACATACCTGTGGCGGCGGTCTCGCCGTGGGATTCTGCCAGCTTCACGATCTTAATAAGAAAGTGCAGCATGAAGGGCACGTAGATCAGGCCGAAGAGAGTCGGCATAAAGCTACGTAGGCGGCCTGCTTGTAAGTCGAGGCAGATGATTATCAGCGCGATTACGACGAAGCTGAGGATAAAGAGATCATTGCCTGAGTCGATATCACCCAGATAGTAGGCGCCCAGGGTGATTACGACACCAGAGGTGATGCCAAGGCCTTTCATGGGTTTGAGCCCCATCTTCGTGAAGAGCTGGTAGAGTTCCAGTTGCGTGAGAAAGGCTAGGATCGCGATGATGAGTACACCCGCATGGACGCCGAAGAGCCAGAGCGAGATTCCGAGAATCGACCAGAGTGTGGCAAAACTGATTATACGGTGCTTCATAGCTTGATATGATTAGTCAAGGTAACGGAGAGGTTGTAAAGGCTCAGACTCTTATCTGTTCGGTGGTTTTGCCGTAGCGGCGTTCGCGGGAGGCGTATTCGTCGATCGCGGCTTTAAAATCGGCCTCGCCGAAGTCTGGCCAAAGGACTTTACTTAAATAGATTTCGGAGTATGCGGATTGAAGAAGGAGGAAGTTACTGAGGCGGCATTCACCTGATGTTCGGATGATAAGGTCGGGATCGGGCATGTCACGAGTGTAGAGGTATTGGCGGAAGCCGTCGTAGTCGAGGTCATTTAGGTCGAATGAGCCTTCAATAGCGGCCTGTGCGACAGCTTTAACCGCATCAATCACTTCCATGCGCGATCCATAATTCAGCGCAAGGCCGAGGGTATATTCCTTGTAGTCTTGAGTGGCTTCTTCGGCTTTATGGAGGAGTGCTTGGATGCGCTCGGGCAGTTCGCGGTAGCGACCAACGACGCGAAGGCGGATCTTGCGCTTGATTAACTCAGACATTTGCTCGCTAAGGAAACGTTCGAGTAGATCCATGAGATCCAAAACTTCGGGTTTTGGGCGGTTCCAATTTTCGACGCTAAAAGCGAAGAGTGTGAGGTTTTTAACGCCGTTTTCTTGGGCTGCCTTGAGAGTGCGTTTGACCGCTTCGGCACCACGGCGGTGCCCTTCGATGCGTGGAAGTTTGTGCTGCTTTGCCCAACGACCATTGCCATCCATAATGATCGCGATGTGTTTAGGGGTGTTTGCGGCTTTCATATTTCTGTCTAAGTCTGATCTCCTGTTATTTCTTTAGAATGAATTTGATCGCTGAATCTTCAGGTATTTTTCATAAAAACGCATGGTTAACTGTGCGCAAGGGTAGAGCGCAGTCTATTTTAGCGATAATAGCTTTGACCTTTGCGCGCGTGATCGGGATGGATTACGCTCTACTAGTGTAAAATGGATAGGGAAGCAGACTTGATCCATAGCGACTCCCAAGTTTGCGGATAAGGCTATATTTGAAAGTCGTTGCCGCCGGTCATTTCGTGGAGACCGCACTCACGCTTGATGCCGCCGAAACGAGTATCTTCTTGAGTCATGCCATCGCCTAGTTTCTTGGTACTATGCCAGTCGCCGACGGAGACGTAACCTTGATCCCAGAGCGGGTGGTAGGGCAGGCTGTTTTCAGTAAGATACTGATAAATGTCGCGTTCGCTCCAGTCGATGATTGGGTAAATTTTCGTTACTTTGTTTTGTACTTCGACTACGCTGCGCTCGCCGCGAGAGCTGGATTGACTGCGACGGAGGCCTGAGAGCCAAGCAGTGGCTCCGAGTGTTTGCACGGCTCGATTCATCGGTTCGACTTTGTTGATTCGATTGTAGCGTTCGATCCCATCGATACCTTGCTCCCAAAGCTTACCGTGGAGGGCTTCTTGCTGAGCGGCTGTTTGCAGTGGAGTATAAGTTTTGAGGTTGAGCTTGAGACGCTCTGTTAGCTCAGCGGCAAAAGTGTAGGTCGATGGAAAGAGGTAGCCAGTGTCGACGAAGATCACTGGGATTTCAGGCATTTGCGCCGTAACGAGGTGGAGCATAACGGCACTTTGCACACCGAAACTAGTAGTTAACACGAGTTGGTCGCCGTAGCTTTCATGAGCCCATCGCACACGCTCAGTCGCTGAAGCGATCTCTAGATCAAGCTCCTTTATGACAGTTTTTTGTGCAGTTTTAATCCGACCCATTACCCTAATCTTTAGTTTTTGAGTCAGAAAGTCAAGAATGTAGTTTATGCAATACAGCAGGTTAATTTATCGAGGCGCTTCTTTCAGCCACCATTGCTGTTAATCACTTATTCGAAGCCTTTTTGTCTGAGGCTAGGTCTAAGCCGTGTGCATACAGGACTGCACACTGTGCGCTCGTACATAAAAAGGCCCCGCTTGTGCCGTATTAGTGGGAGTTCTTAGCCTTTTGTATCTAAGGTGAGCGCTTTCCTCGTAGATTTTTGTCTTCCGGTTGACGGCAGGACAGCTATCTACTTGGGTCAAGCTCTCGGTTGTTAAAGAGTAAAGGACAGATTCTCCGTTAAGTCTCGAACACCGCAGGGTAGTATGTAACTTACATTAGGTCGCCTTAGAAGCAACTGGAAATGTAATCAATTGTTTGAAGCTGTCTGGACAAGCTCTCTTGAGGAGGCACACTGGTCACTATGAAGCTTACGCCCCAAGAGATAATTGCCCATAAACGCGATGGACTGGCTTTAAGCCAGGCGGAAGTGGAGCAATTTGTTTCTGGTGTCGTTTCAGGAGATTTTAAGGACTACCAATCAAGTGCTTTATTGATGGCCATTTTACTCAATGGGATGACTTCCGACGAAACGGGTTGGCTGACTGAAGCGATGATGCGCTCGGGGCGGATCGTCGACTTGCCCGAAATTACGCGTCCAAAGGTCGATAAGCATTCCACTGGAGGGGTGGGTGATAAAGTTTCGCTCATTCTTGCACCCCTAGTCGCGGCCTGCGGACTCTGCGTCCCGATGATTAGTGGTCGTGGACTTGGCCATACGGGCGGCACACTGGATAAGCTAGAAGCCATCCCTGGATTCCGTACTGATCTGACAGATGCCGAATATCGTGCACAGCTTGCTTCGCTTCATCAAGCCATGATTGGTCAGTCCGCTGACATCGTGCCGGCTGATCGTAAACTCTACTCTCTACGTGATGTCACCGGCACAGTTGAGAGCATCCCGCTAATTTGTAGTAGTATCCTCAGTAAAAAAATGGCCGAAGGCATTGATGCACTCGTGCTCGACGTGAAATGCGGACTCGGTGCATTTATGAAGACTGAAGCCAAAGCGCGCCAACTGGCAGAGTCTCTGGTGGCGATCAGCGTCCGTATGGGCAAGCCTACCAGCGCGATCTTAACACGCATGGATGAACCTCTTGGCTGTATGATCGGCAACTCTCTTGAAGTCATTGAGTCGATCGATTGCCTAAAAGGTAAGGGCCCTGCCGATTTGATGGAGGTCACTTACGCTCTGAGTGCTGAAATGCTCATATTGGGCGGAATTGAATCGACTCAAGAAGGTGCAATGACTGCCTTGAAGAGTGCGATCGATTCAGGGACAGCGCTTGATGGCTTCCGCGCGCTCGTCGAGGCACAAGGGGGTGATGGGACTGTGGTTGATGATTATAACTGCCTGCCGCGGACAGAAAAGACAAAGGACATCTTCCTAAAGAATGATTCGCCGATGTATGTTGAAGGCCTAGACGCACGTAGCTTTGGTGATGCCGCATGCATACTTGGTGCTGGACGCGTTAGCACCGATTCGATCATCGACCCCTCTGTCGGGATCGAACTCCTGAAAAAAGTTGGCCAGGCTGTTCAACCCAATGAGGCGATTGCGCGTATCCATTATAAGGGTAGAGATGCGTTAGAGGCTGCAGAGGCTCGACTTGAGAAAGCAATTAAACTTTCCTCGAAAAAGCCTATTCTGAGCTCGCTTATTATCGATCGAATTAGCTATGAGAATAACTAAGTGTTCAATCAACGCGCCGTCTTGGCAAAGCGGCCAAGCCTCCTTGCAATGTGAAAAGGTTTCACGGTGCCTGTTGTCCGATTTAAATAATGAAAGTAAAATAAAGATTACACTATGATAATCTCAAAACTACCACAAGAGCTCACAGATTTTAAACCAGAGATCGGCCTCATTCTTGGCTCCGGCCTTGGCTTCTTTGCTGACGACCGCATCGATGTTGTCGGCCGCTTGCCATACGGCGATATTGAAGGCTTCCCTGTCTCTACGGTGGAGGGGCATGTTGGCCAATTTGTCTACGGCACAATCGAAGGTAAGCGGGTGATCTGTATGCAAGGTCGCTTTCACTTCTACGAAGGCTACACCATGGCTCAGATCACCTTACCTATCCACACGATGCATCAGATGGGTGTCCACACACTCATTTTGACAAATGCTGCAGGTGGCATCAATCTAGACTACGTGCCAGGTAACTTTATGTTACTTAGCGATCACATCAACGCACTCGGAACAAATCCCCTAATTGCATGGCAGGGGAGCGAGGGCGTTCAATTTCCTGATATGAGTGAGGTCTACGATGGCAAGCTTCGTGCAAAGATCCGCGACTGGGCGAAGGCTCACTCAGTCGATCTTAAAGAGGGCATCTATCTCGCCACAACAGGTCCTAGTTATGAAACGCCCGCTGAAGTGCAAGCCTTTGGTATACTTGGAGCGGATGCAGTCGGCATGTCCACTGTGCCCGAGGCCATCGTCGCTCGTAAGTTTGGCATGCGTGTTATCGGTATCTCCTGTATCACCAACGCCGCGGCGGGTATTTCTAAAACTGATCTGACTCATGAAGAAGTCACTGAGACTGCCGACCGTGTTCGACCACAGTTTGCAGATTTGCTCTCCGCTGGGGTGCAACTTGCTTAAATTCAACTAAAAATTATTTCAACTAGGAAAAGCACGAAAGCTATAAATCACGTATTATCATAGTTTCTATTGTCATCATTTTTGCGAATTCAGTCATTACAATTCACACACCTAAGCCATCTACATCATGACTACTGATCTATCGACCCATCCACTTGTCCAGCACTACTTGACGATCCTTCGGGATCGTTCAACCAAAGCTTCTGAGTTTCGTAGATGCTGTAAACGCATCACCGAAGTGATCATTGTCGAAGCAGCTAAGCAGCTAAATTTAGACCCTATGCAAGTTCAAACTCCACTTGAGATCGCGGATGGAGCAAGGCTTTCACCGGGTATTGTTTTTGTTCCGATACTTCGGGCAGGTATGGGTATGCTCGATCCTGCCATGGGGATTATTCCTGGTTCCAGTGTCGGTTACATAGGGATGGAGCGTGACGAAGTTACGGCCGAAGCAAATTGCTACTACGCTAAGATGCCCGACCTCAGCGCCAGCACTCAGGTATTCGTCTTGGATCCTATGCTTGCCACTGGCGGTTCAGCTGCACAGTGCGTCGATCAGATCAAAGCTAGAGGTGCTAAAAATGTGAACATGGTCTGTATCATCGCCGCCCCCGAAGGCATCGCCGCCTTCGAAGAGGCACACCCCGATGTTAGCATCCTCGCAGGAAAAATTGACCGGGAACTTAACGATCAAAAATACATCCTCCCTGGCCTAGGTGACTTTGGAGATCGCTTGTTCAATACTTGATGAGAGGATCTTGATTGAGTAAAAGCCTCAGTCACCCTGCAGCACGTGCATATTGGCCATCGAGATGCCGCTGAGCATGGCGCCGACGATGCCGAGGAAGCCTTGGTCAGTGCCAGCCAAGTAAAGATTCTCTAGGTGAGTTCGGCCGTCTTTGATTTTGTTAGGTGCACCGTAGATTGCGCCGTTTAGGTGACCCGTATATTTACGGACGGTGCGGGGGGTGAACATGTCTTTAGCTAGACGGTGATCATCAAAATTTAGATTTTTTTTGGGCATAGGTAGTAGACCGAGAGTGACTTTTTGTAATTCGTCATACCAGTGAGACTTTTGTGCTAAATAGTCATCCTCGTTGAGGGCACACCATTTGTCGTGATTGGCCATGGCGGTGACGCGAAGAAAGCCTTCATTGAGTTGGCGATCTTCGCCATATTGGTAGTTGTTGGGAAAGCAAATGACTCCGCTGCTTGGATCAACGAGATCGTCTTCGACGCGAGCGTAGCGAAAGCGTTCAGCGGTGTTGAAAAAGATAATGGTATCGTCCCAACCGAATTCAGTGGGTTGTTTATCCAACACGGTAATTGTTTCGGTGAAGCTTAGTTGGCCGATGTTGTTGGATTCGGCGTCGAAGGGTTGATCAGTGCACAGGCGTGCGGTCTCAACGGCTCCGGCTGTGGAGATGATTTTGTCAGCTGTGATTGTGGCGCCGCTATCGAGTTCGATGATGGTGGCTTTGTCCCCGCTCGTATGGATCTTTTGGATACCACACTTCATTTTACGGATGCCGCCGAGGCTCCGATACTTGTCTTGAAGGAGTTTCACGATCACGCGCACGCCGTCGAGTGGTCGGGCGAAACCTTCGAAAAAGAGGGAGCGAAACATGATGGCGAATTGGCCATAGTCCATGTCGTGTTCTTGCGCGCTACCATAATACATGACGGGGCAAAAAATCATGTCCTCCAGCATTGGGTCGGATATGTGACGCTGCAGGGCTTTTCGGGCGGAGGAGGGCATAGAGCCAAGATTAAAGGCGTCGAGGGTGCGGACTTCTTCGGCAAGGGCGAGGAAACCGTCGATTTGCTTGGGGAAGGCGCGGGCGACTTCGGCTTCGAAAAAAGCGAATTCGTTGTTGAAGCCGAGTTGGCATTCGGGGAATTGAATGCGTGAGCAATTCTGTGGGCTGAGGTCGAGGGCATCGTAAGGGATGCGAAGTTGGCGTAGCAGCTTGGTCAGAGGGGTGCCCTTGGTGCCTTTGGGCACATAATTGGTCATGGCGTGTAGGCCTACATCGAACTTACGCCCTGCCTGACTGTAAAAAGAGTTGAGTCCACCTGAGGCATTGTGGCGCTCTAGGATGATGACATTCTTACCGGCAAGTGCGAGGCGAATGCCCGCAGCAAGACCAGCCATACCGGCGCCGATGATGACGGTTTCATAGTGTTGCTGATCGAGGGAGCTTGGCATTAGGGAGTTTCTCAGAGTTCAAGGCAGTGCATTGTCGTTGCCGAGATGGCAGAAATGACAGAGTAGCCATCTATATACAACGAAACACAGACTAGATGCCTGTGTTACTTTGGTGATACTATTTAGGTCGCGAAAATTTACTCAGCGTTGAACTTGGGTGTAAGGTAGTCCGAGCAACTTTTGAGTGAAGCGAGCTCGGGATAATCCTCTTCAGGGACTTCGATCCCATGTTGCTTTCGTAGCTCCATTACTATGTCGAGAAAGTCCATGGAATCGAGGTCCATTTGGTCGCGGAGATTCACCTCAGGCTTTAAGCCAGTAGTGTCTTCGTCGGGCGCGATTTCGTTGATAATGTTGATTACGATCTGTTGTACTTGGTCTTCGGTCATGGTCATAAGATGGCTGATAAATGATGAATGATACTTAAAAAGGCGACTAATCTTCAAATTTCTTTAGGATGAGAGCAGAGTTGATTCCAAGCATACCAAAAGAGTTGTTGAGGATAACTTTGACGGCGTCAACCTTGCGTGGCTCGTTTATGACGAGATTTGCAAGTGCGCACTCGGGGTCGAGGTCTTCGACGTTGATGGTAGGGTGGATGATGTTATCCTGAAAAGAGGGCAGGTTGCCTGCTAGCTCGAGGGCTCCAGCGGCACCCATACAGTGACCGATGTAGCTCTTAGTGTTGTTTATGTAGGTAGTCGGGCAATCGCCAAAGACCTCAGCAATGGCTTTCATCTCCTGAATATCACCCATCGGGGTCGAGGTTGCGTGAGTGTTAACGATGTCGACCTCGCCCGCCTCGATGCCTGCTACGGCAACAGCTTGGTGCATACACTCGGCCTGACGCTCGGGATTGGGTAGAACGTAGTCGGAGGCATCCGAATTAATGCAGTAGCCAATGATTTCAGCCAAGATGTTGGCGCCGCGAGCTTGCGCGTCCTCGAGGCGCTCCAGTGTGTAAATACAGCCGCCTTCGGAGACTACGATACCGTTGCGAGTCTTATCAAAGGGGCGGCTGACTTTGTTTGGATCGGACTCATGAGTGCCGAGCGCGCCTTGGCTTTTAAAGCCCGCGAAGATGCCGAAGGACTGGATGCTTTCAGATACGCCACCAGCCAAAGCAAAGTCGACTTCACCGAGGCGCAGCATTTGTAGGGCTTGGATCAGCCCAGCGTTACCTGCAGCGCAGGCCGCACCAATGGTGTAGTGCGGGCCAGTAATGCCAGTATTAATTGTGATTTCGCCCGCAGGGTTGTTGGCCACGGTGCGGGGGTTGTGATGGTGCGTCCAAAACTTGGTGTCGTAGTTGAACTTCGAGATGTTGTAGACCTCGTTTTCCGTTTCTACATTCCCATGTTCGGTCGTGCCCACATAGACGCCTATCCGGCACTTATCATAGTTTTCAAAGTCGAGTCCGCTGCTCGCGATCGCCTCTCGCGCTGCAAAGATCGCGATGCTGCCTGCGCGGGTACCGACACGAAGTTCCTTGCGGGTCTGGTGCTTTTTAGGATCGAAGTCGCAAACGCCTGCGGGCACTTGGCCGGTGGCTCCTTTTGGGCCCATGTAGCGCATGTCGATCATTTGTATACGCGCGACCCCATCGAGAAGGTTCTTACGATATTCTTCAAGTGAGTTGCCGTTGGGCGAAGTCAGGCCGACACCTGTTATGACGATGCGTGATTGGTGCATGGGAGTGCAGAATGGGATACCACGTGAAGCATTGAAGCTGTCAATAGTGGAAAAGTTTTGCTTTGGGGCAAAAGCGGATTCGGTATTTTGGTTAATCGCTACTTTTTTGTTTGGAATGTGAATTGCTAAGCTCATCTTAGAGTACATGAACGTATTAGTAGTCGGAGGAGCAGGTTACATTGGTAGCCATTGTGTGCGTCAACTCGTCGCAGTGGGGCATCGTCCTGTAGTGCTAGATAATCTGGTATTCGGCCACCGATCCGCGGTCAGCGCGAAAATACCTTTTTATGATGCGGATCTGGGAAACCAGGAAATCGTGGGGCAAATTTTGCGTGATGAGTCGATCGAGCTAGTCATGCATTTTGCTGCCTTTGCCTATGTCGGTGAGTCGGTCACGGAGCCTCGAAAATACTACGAAAATAATTTTGTCGCTACGCTCCGCCTCCTAGAGACAATGCTAGATAATGGAGTTAATAAATTTGTTTTCTCTTCAACCTGCGCAACTTATGGCGAACCGCATTCGCTCCCCATCGTGGAGACGCTTCCACAAGCGCCGATCAGCCCCTATGGACAGACCAAGCTCGATGTGGAAAATTGCCTCAAATCTTTTGCCAATGCTTACGGCCTCAGTTTTGCTTCGTTTCGTTACTTTAATGCCGCTGGCGCAGCAGAAGACGGCACACTTGGTGAAGACCACCAACCTGAGACGCATCTCATCCCGCTCGTGATTGATGCGGCCACGGGCCGCCGCAATCATATCAAAATATTCGGCACGGATTACGATACACCTGATGGCACTTGCTTGCGCGACTACGTGCATGTGGACGATCTTTCGCGCGCACACATTGCCGCTTTTGAAAAGTTGGAGACCCCTGGCGCGAGTCATTTCTATAATCTCGGCACAGGTCGCCCCAATTCTGTACGCGAGATCATCGATGCAGTCGAAGCTGTGACTGGCCTCAAAGTGCCCGTGATTGAAGATGATCGTCGCGCGGGAGACCCACCCGCACTCTACGCCGACTCTAGTAAGGCGCAGAATGAATTGGGATGGGAGATTAAATTCACTGAAGTCAAAGATATCATCGAGACAGCTTGGCGCTGGCATCAGGCCAAGCCCGATGGCTTCTCCGATTAGTACATTTTTCACCATGGACTTCCCAAGCAAACCATTGGCTTGGATGACCAGCTTGAGAAGTCCACTCCTGACTAAGCGGCATTGTTTTAACCCCTAAATCAATCGATTGGTCTTAATTGATGGTTGATTCACGCTCTACTAAGAACATTTGTTTGAACTTTTGCCGCGTTGTGGCTTCTTAAACTTTCTGCGTCCATGCTTGATCGCCATTACAATTATTTACTGCCCTTATTTATTATCACAGGGATTCTTTCTGCCGAAGATGCAGAACTACCTTTGCGCGTAGCTATCGCCTCGGCGCTAGAGCATAATCTAGATCTACGGATTGCTACTTACGCACCTGTGGACGCACTTGATTCGGTTGCGATCGAAGAAGCTCGGTTCGACCCATCGCTATTTGCGAGCGCTTCTTTACAAGAGCGGAAATCTGCGGCTCGAAGTAGTGCATTGGATGAGCTTGTTGTCCCTCAAAGCGAAAATCGACGCGCGCAAGCGGGTGCTAATAAGCGCTTTTCAACTGGTGCGACCCTTACCATAGATTCTTCAACAAGCCGAAGATATTCTAATAACAATGCCGCACGCAATCCGGACTACGGCAGCGAAGTGGGTTTATCAATTCGCCAGCCACTACTAAAGGATGCGTGGTCGACCGTCAATCTCGCCCCGCTAGCTCGGGCTAAAGTCACAGCTGAGCGCTCCCTCTTTGAGCTACGCTCCGAAGTGCTCGATCTAGTTCTTAATACCGAGATCGCTTATTGGAATCTTGCTTACGCTCGCGCCGATAAGTCCTTGATCGCCTCAAGTCTAGCTCTTGCGGAAAATCTCCTCGAAGAAAATGGCGAGCGCAAGCGTCTTGGCCTTGTCACTTCGCTCGAAGTGCTACAAGCCGAGGCTGAATTTCTTAACCAACAAGAGGCCATTATCCAAGCCGACCGCGCGATTGAAGACGCCCAGGATGTGCTCCGGCACGCCATGGGACAGACCAATTTTATGGGAACGATTAGTGGCGAGATCCTTGTCATGAGTTTACCAGATAGCATGGAGCCGCTCCGCTCCATTGGCGATGTGGTCAAGGACAGCGTACTGAGTGATGTTGATGCTAAGGTGCAGGAGCACCGAATCGAAGTTGAACGGATTAATCGTATCCTCGCCCAAAATGAGACGCTTCCTAATCTCGATCTGACGACTGGTGTTACTTATCTTGGCCGCGATCAAGATGGCAATACCGCTTACCGTGGCGCCTACAATGCCGATGGTCATGATTGGACACTCGGCCTTGAAGTACGTATGCCTTGGGGTTTCCGTGATGCCCAAGCTCGCGCTCGTCAAGCAGAGCGGGGCCTGGAGTCAGCGACCCTCCAGCTCTATAACATTAAGCAGGAAAAGGCGCTTGCGGCTCGTAATGCTTGGCGCTCCGCCAGCGCAGGTTTTAAACGTATTGAAGTCACTCGTGCCTCAGTTGTACTCAACGAAGAAGCCTTCGACCAAGAACGTGCTCGCTATAGCTCTGGCCTCGTGCCATATCGCAGTTTACTCGAAGCGCAGCGTGACTACGACCGTGCGAAGAGCAATTACTTACAATCAATTATAGAAACACTCCGTGCTACAGTTCGACTCAGCCGTGTCGATGGCACATTACTCGCCCGCAATGGTCTTGATTGGAATGTCGTCGAACCCTACACACAATTGACCGCGCCGACAGTCGATCTCGATTCAGTATCTACCAAATAAATACCATGAAACGTGCCACCATAATTATTTTTGTTTCATTCCTGATTGTTGCGGGCATCTACGGCTTGATTCAGGTCGTCCCCGAGGGTAAGGCTAGAGAGTCTGGTGTGGTTCAAACAGACATCGCTTCGCTTCGCGATCTTAAATCCGTTGTCCCCGCCACGGGGGAGGTGTTACCTCTTCTTAGTTCGATCGTGAAGTCCGAGATAAGTGGTCGTATCACCCGCATCTTGGTAGAGGAGGGCGACTCTGTTCAGCGGGGTGAAGTGCTTGTGGAGCTAGATCGTATCAGCCTGCAAGCACGAGTACTAGAAGCCGAACGTAATTTCGAAGCTGATCGTCTGCGCCTAGAACGCTCGAAGCGTAACTACGAGCGACTGAAAGAACTTCACACTAAAAAATTCGTTGGTGAAAAAGAATTCCTAGATGCCAAGACCGATTTTAAACTTTCTGAACTCAACCTTGAGATCGCACAAGCCCGTCTTGAAGATGCCGAAGAGGATCTCTCGAAAACTGTTATAACGGCGCCACAAGATGGTATCCTTACTATGATCAATGTGACAGATGGGTTAGTTATCACTGGCGCGACTTCCTTTTCCAACGGCACGGATCTCCTCACTATTTCCCAGCTCAGCGAGCTTTACTTGGAGGCCAATATCAACGAAGTCGATGTTGAGCGGCTTTTTGTTGGTCAGTCTGCCTATTTACGCTTCGACGCCATACCTGATTTTGAGGTCGAAGGTCGCATAGACGTGATTGCTCCCTCAGCGATGCGCGATGGTAATGTTCGCGTTTTTCCCATCGAAGTCGTCTTCGAGGTTTCAGACAATCGTGTACGCCCAGGCATTAGCGCCACTGTCGAGGTGCCGATCGCTTCGGTCGAAGGTGTGGTCAGTGTCCTGATATCAGGTGTTTTTACTGAAGAACAGAGTAGTCATGTCTATTTAAAAACTGCCACGGGCTGGGAGAAACAAAAAGTCGAAGTTGGTATTAACGATCTGCAGCATGTAGAGATCAAAAACGGTCTTGATGCCGAAGATGTCATCGCGCTTAGTCGACCGCCCGAGTTTCGAAATAACGATGAGTGATTCTTGCACCGTCTTTGAACTACAGGATATTCGCCGCACTTACCAGGTAGGTAGCGAACTCGTGCATGCCATCGACGGGCTTGACCTTCAGATTCAGGATCGTGAATTCATCGCTGTAATTGGCACTTCTGGCTCTGGGAAGTCGACCCTTATGCACACACTCGGTTTCATGGACAGCCCAACCTCTGGTCAAATGTCCTTTGAGGGAGAGGACGTTTCCAATATCGGACGAGGCACTCGCGCACGGCTTCGTTCCACGCGTATAGGTTTCGTTTTTCAATCTTATAACTTATTACCAAAACTTTCCGTTTTGGATAACGTTCTGCTGCCTCTGATTTATGGACGTCAGAATTCCACTAACAAAAGAGAGCTTGGATACTCTGTGCTCAAGCGCGTAGGGATGGAACACCGAGCTAGTCATCGCCCGAGTCAACTCTCTGGCGGCGAGCGTCAACGCGTTGCCATCGCTCGTTCCTTAGTGAACAAACCGCGGCTAATTCTTGCTGACGAACCGACGGGTAATCTCGATACAAAAAATAGAGCTCGTATCATGGATCTATTTGGCTCCTTGCTTGACGAGGGGATCACTTTGGCACTTGTCACGCACGACGACGTAGTTGCTCAATACGCTCAACGCCGCATCCGTATGCAAGATGGCAAAATAGTGGATGATGACCGTTGATGAGGGAGATGAAATTTACAACTTTATTGTGTAGCGAAATAAATCACTCCTTTCGATCGTACAGTCTCGTAAGGAAAGAGTGTAGTAAAAGTCTCTCTTTCCGCGACAGTCTCGTAGTGAAAGGATGCTTCAAATGAATCTGATTGTTGATATCTATGCAGGTGCATCTAACGGACTGCGTGAGGTTTGGTCGAATAAGGTGCGCACTCTACTTTCTATGAGTGGTATCATCCTCGGCGTGGCAGCGCTTGTTGCTATGGTCGGTATAGTGCAAGGAATGCTTGGTAACATGCGTGCCTCCTTCGAGCGGAGCGGAGGTGTTCTTAGGCTCGAAGTGTATCCGCGTGAAGCACCCGAATCCCAGCAACACATCGCAGGCATCTCGCCAGGCATGACTTGGCGTGATATCGTTGCCATTGAAAAGGCTATTCCACTTGCAGATTATGTCACACCTATCGTTGATATGGGCTGGGAAAGTTTCATTGCCAACGGTCGTCGTGAAAGGGCGATGCTTCACGGTGTGACTCCAGACTTAGTAGGTATTAAAAACCGTAAGCTTGATTATGGTCGCTTCATCGCAGATAGCGACGTTAATGCAAAGTCTCCTGTGATTGTAGTCGGTTCGTATATAGCTGATGATCTATTTAGAAACATAGGAAATGTTGTTGGCCAGCAGTTGCGCGTCCGTCGTCAGGTCTACACTATCATAGGGCAATTTGAGCCCACAGCCACCGGAGGCTTTGGTCGTAGTCGCCGCGGTTGGAACTATGAAGATCGTATGAATTACATTCCTGCGACTACGGCTATGTCACGTTATAAAGGAGATGACGGTGTGAATCGCATCGAGATCTTAGCGAGTAGCGTTGAGGCCATGCCAGATCTCATGAGCCAGATCAATAATACGCTCACTCAGACTCACCGTGGAATTCAAGATTTTGAAATACGGACACAGGATGAGCAAATGCAAGAACTCAAAAAACTAGAAAATTCTTTTACCTATTCGCTTGGCGGTATCGCCGGTATCTCACTGATCGTAGGCGGCATTGGAATTATGAATGTCATGCTCGCCTCCGTCAGCGAGCGCATACGAGAGATCGGCGTGCGAAAAGCCATCGGCGCGCGCGGCCACGATATCTTTATCCAGTTCCTTGCCGAAGCGGTTGTCATCAGTATATTGGGTGGCATCCTTGGTTTAATCGCAAGCGTCGGTCTACTAACCCTCGCGCAAGACCTTATCCCGAAGGGTGAGAATATTAGCAACATGCCTGTAACGGCTATGTTTTATGGTTTCTTATTTAGTAGCCTGATCGGATTAGCTTCGGGTATTTATCCAGCGATGCGTGCCTCTCGCCTCGATCCCATCGATGCGCTACGCTACGAGTAGAGCCGGAGTTGGTCAAAGAAGATCTATTAGGCTCAAACCTCTCTGAAAGTTGACATAGAATGAGTAGTGCGCGTGCGCTTCTTATTTTATGATCAATCTAAAGTGTTCTGAGCGAAGCTGTATTTTTCTATTGGTTGGCCTCCGATGAGGTGCTTTTGTATGATCTGCTCCAGTATCTCTGGGGTGCAGGAGTGATACCAGACGCCTTCAGGATACACTACTGCGATGGGACCTCGCATACATACTTGAAGGCAATTCACCTTGGAGCGATAGACGAGCGCGTCAGGCCCAGTGAGGTTTAGCTCCTTTAGGCGCCTCTTTAAATAGTTCCACGACGCGAGGCTATCTTCCTTCGCACAACATTTTGGCTTTGCTGGATCAGCGCACAAAAAGATGTGTCGTTTAAAGCTCGTCAATCCAAGCGCAGCTGCACTCTTTTCGAGTTCTAAACTCATGTCACTGCTTGTAGGCACGTGCGGCTTTTTAATTTAGCTTTTCCCGAGTCGCTTGGTACTGACATTATTTACTGCGACGCTTGTGAGGTGTAATAAGGTTCAACTGTTTCAAGGTGGCCAAGCACTATTTTACTAATCGCTTCAGCTGGCATTTCGTCTTTGTGCAGTTCAAAAATAGCGACCAGAAGCGCGAGTTCGATATCCATTTTTTTAGGGGTGGCTGCCTTCATCTCCGCAAGGATTCCGAGTGCCTTACTTTCAGCTTTTTTATAATATTTGAAGTTCTCCTGATTCGGTGTAGGCATATTGTTAGAATTCTCCGACGAACCTCGTAGTCAAGCGACTAAGAGGCTTGGTGTTCGAGGACTCCACTAAAATCGTTGGAAGGGTCATAACTTACCCTTTGTATTCTAGTCTTGTTTTTTTGCGGCTTCCTCGGCCTCTGCAGCTAGTTCAGCCTCAAAGTCAGCTTCTTCTTTCGCTAGTATACCTTCAGGAGTTTTATAGAAGGCTTCCAAGGCAGCGGCTTCTTCAGCCGCCTTTCTGGCGGCTCTCTGAGCCTCGAGTTTTTCGATTCTCGCATTTTCGCGAGCCAAACGTTTATCTCTTTTCCTTTGTTCGCGATCGCGACGTCTCTGATCTTTGCTAGGTGTGAAGGCCATGGTAATCTATCCTTTAAGTTATTGTGAAAAATGAGTTACACTGTGTAAACGAGTGTGTTGAGTGGAGGCAACCGTTTAAAGCTGTTGCTCACTGTTTAATTCATAACTTTTTTGAATTTTGCCTATTTCACATATGCATCGATAGGCTGGCGACCAAGAGTACCAACGAGGGCTTTGAGGTATTTCTTTGAACTGACGGTATCCAGGGTTTCCTTTGACTCAGTAAGTCGCGACTCGATATCGAGACGCTTGGCTACGCCGCTGTGGGTTTGGCGTTGGAGGTAGTTTTCCAAGTATTGCACGTTGGTCTTCCACATAGCAATGTCGTGGGTCTGCTGGCTTTGAAGGCGC
>PKCJ01000021.1 GCA_002862945.1 Opitutia bacterium
TTTTCTAAGCTTTTTGTAAATTTTAGCATCTTCTTCAGCAGTGTCAGCTCCATCAGAACTGGAAAAATGCTTATCAAGGTCTATTCCTAGTGATTTTGTTTCACTTTTAGCCCTTTTTAAATCGGCGTGTATTACTTCAGGCAGAAATCCATTAGACACTAAATCTAAATTTTCAATTTTGTTTTGTATAAGTTTTTTAATATATAACGATTTTTCTACATCAACCCTCAGACTATATCCAAGCTGTGAAACGTCTTTTTCCTCCCAATCTGGGAAGCTTAATACTTTTCTCTTTTTATACCTATATTTGTGGTATAGGAATCGTGCCTTTTCTGTTACAGAAAAAAATATATTAGCGCCTGCATATCCATTACACATATTACAGCATTTCACCGTATCACCCCTTTTATAGTATCTATGATTAGACGTGTAAGATATTGGGACTACATGATCTCTACACTGATAATAATCACCGCAATATGCACAGCTTTCCATAATGTATAATGTATCTACCTATTAAAACTGCGGGTTACGACAACATGGGTAAAAAAAAATACAATATAGGGAAAGCAAGAGCTGTATATCGATTTGCAGATGAGAATCGAAACAACCCTACTCTCGCAGAGCAGAAGTTCCAAAACATACTTGTAGAATTAAAGATTAAATATAAAGCACAATACTGCTTTAATGGTAAGTTTATATTAGATTTTTATCTATTTAATCCTAAAGTCGGTGTTGAAATTGATGGCTATACTCATTTGTATCACAAACAAAAGAGAAGGGATTGCATAAAAGAAGCTGAATGCATTTTAAAAGGAATACGCGTAATAAGATTCACTAACGACGAGGTATTAAATCACTCTAGTTCAGTGGCAAAAAAGCTGGTAGATTTCATCAGAGATACGGACTTAAAAAGTGAGTAAATTTCATTCTATTTATATTGTATACAACCAACTATACTAAGCACTCTGCCTTCAGTTAGGCACTTTTATTCCAAATCTCTAACAATCAAGAATTATTGGGACGCGATATATGAAAGTAATTTTAAGAAGGCACTTGATGTATATACACATCAGCAAGAGAGCAACCAAGCAAACCCCCGCCCCCTAGCCCTACTCGGCTACTGTGAAAAAATCAGTCACCAGATTGGTCACCAGAAATGCCCACATTTTAGTTGAATTCGGTGCATTTCAGTATATTTTCAGATAAAGTATTTGAGAAATTAATAATCCGATAAATAACTAAATTACAAAGATTTACGTTACCAATCTGTTGGGGTTCGAACCCACGACCAAGGGATTATGAGTCCCCTGCTCTAACCGCTGAGCTACAGGCCCAGTTAGAATGTTTGTAGCAAAAGTATATTTGAGGCTGCGTCGAATACTTTCGCGTATCAAAATAAACCTAAGCCAAAAATAGCCGACCAAAGAATAGTTCTTGGCCAATTCGTCGTGATCAGTTTTTGACGTGTTACCCTACTGATATCATTTTGTTCGATTTTTCGGTGTAAAGGCACTGAGACAAAAAAGGTAAGTATCCAGCAGACGAGAACGAACGCGAAAGCGGTCCACTCTAGGATACTAGCGTCACCCACGACACTCAAAATAGAAAGCACAAGCTGTCCGAACATCAGTGGCAGGATGACAAAGGAAACACGGAAGGTGTAGGCTTTGTGCCATGCAAGTAACTCGCTTGATTCAAGCCTAAGGAAGCTAGGGTATATGACAAGCTGGACGAGCCATAGCACGACACACATCCCAAAATCGACGAGGCTGTGAAGTTCATGTATAGCTATCATCTTTATGGATGGAGGCGCGTCTGCGTGAGCCTTGCTGGGCTAGTGACGTGCCTCTTTTTATTAGATTTTGCCCTTCTTATGCAATAATTCAGCGATCTGAATTGCGTTGAGCGCAGCGCCCTTCCAAAGCTGATCACCAGTCACCCATAGAGCGAGGCCATTTTCGAAGACAGAGTCCTTGCGGATTCGGCCGACGCCACAGGGCACGACTTCCGAGTAGTTGAGTGGCATGGGATATTCCGCATTTTCGGGATTATCGACGAGCTCAGAGCCTTCGAAATGACGCACTGCTTCGCGAGCAGCTTCCACAGTAACCGGCTTTTCAAATTCAGCGCTGATTGAGATAGAGTGTGCACGAAAGACGGGCACGCGCACACAGGTGCAAGTGACCCGAAGATCATCAATGCCCATGATCTTTCGGCCTTCATTAAGCATCTTCATTTCTTCCTTGGAGTAGCCGTCGTCGAGGAAGGCATCCACATGTGGTAGCAAGTTAAATGCGATTTGGTGCGGATAAACCTCCTTCTTTATTTCGCCGCCCTCTGCCCAAGCGCGGGCCTGCTGTTCTAGTTCGACGATGCCCCCGGCACCACTGCCGGAAACAGCTTGATAGGTGGATGCGATAAAAGACTTCAGCCCGAAAGCCTTGTGTAGGGGGTAGAGACCCATCAGGGAGATTGCAGTCGAGCAATTCGGGTTCGCTAGGATGCCCTTGTGGTCGTCGACTGCGTCGGGATTGATCTCAGGGATGACGAGGGGCACATCTGAATCTTGGCGGAAGACAGAGCTATTATCGACCACTACGCAACCGCGCTTGACGGCTTCATCGGCAAATAGCTTCGACTGATCGCCTCCAGCGCTAAAGATACAAATATCCAGACCTTCAAAACTCTCGGGCGTGGCTTCATGGATCGTCCAAGTCTTGCCGCCGAAGGATTGCTCCTTGCCGGCCGAACGAGCCGACGCAAGGAGCCGGAGCTCCGTAATGGGGAACTCTCGCTCATGGAGGAGACGAATGATTTCTTGACCGACTGCACCAGTCGCTCCGAGGATACCTAGATTGTATGCCATATGATTTTATAAAGGAAAGTGCGCGTGTAAAACAAAGCTGCGCAGCCTTGTCAATCACGCCGACAGATCGCTTATTGGTCGTCTCGATTGAGAAACAGGAAATGGCGTTACTCGAAAAGGGAGAAATATCCGCCGTTTTCACCATCTCCTCCTCAAAAAATCCCCCTTCTTTTATTGCTGACTCTTACGGCACGCCGACAGGCCTCCACGCGATTGCCGATAAGATCGGAGCCGGTGCGCCCGAAGGAACAGTCTTCAAAGGCCGAGAACCCACAGGACAAGTTTACAGCCAAGTCTCTTCAGAAGATGGAGAGCGTAATTTGATCACCAGCCGTATCCTCCGCCTGCGTGGTTTGGAAATCGGTAAAAATAGCGGAGAGGGTCGCGATTCTTACGACCGCTACATCTACATTCACGGCAGCAACCATGAAGACCGTATCGGCCAGCCTTTCAGCGGCGGTTGCGTAGAAATGTTCAATGCTGATGTGATCGAGCTATTTGACCGAGTCGATGAAGGTGATCTGATTTGGATATGCTGATGATTGCCTTCCACATTGTCATGTGTCCGCACGACGGACGCATCTTTGGCAAAATAAGTTCTTACCCTTTGAGGCAACCAAGCGAACACATCGCCAGCCAGAAAAATACATGAGCAGTGAAATCTACGATTGCGAAAATTGCGGTGCTTGCTGCCGCTGCTTTCCAATTTTTGCGAGTGAGGCCGACGCCGCACGCGAACCAGCAATCAGTCGCGAACCCGTAAAGTAGAGTCGCACCTAGTAACTGAATACAAAGCCTATCAAATGCATCCTCTGCCCTTTTTGAAGCAGTGTGCATTTTTGAAGGAGGATCAGCTATGCCGAATCTACACGACACGGCCCGCAGTCTGCCGCCGATTTGAAGCAGGCAGTGATCAGTGCAAGCAAGCACGGGCGAGGCTGGGAATCAAGTAGACTCAGGAATGAATTTAGCTAAATACAAAATTCGCTAGAGCGTCAGCTCTAATTGATCATCGCCAGAAAGCGACCAAGCCTCGTAGCCTCGCTGACGAAGTGTGGCGGCGAACTCTTTTTCATAGCCATGAGTCGTGTATACGGCCCTCGGTTTGACAGCATCCACGAATTTCAACAAGTCGGGGTAATCAGCGTGGTCCGAGAGCGGGATGACCTCATCCACACCGTAACGATACTTTGCGGAATCGTTCATCCCCCACCCGCTGACCATCGCTACGAGGCAGTCTTTGCGCGGCAACTTATTTAAAACTGAGGGTGGCATAACGACAAGACTCTCACTCATATTAAGGAAGTCCAGCGGTCGCGTCTGGGGCATAGAAACACCAAAGGATGCATAGACTTGATTGAGAGAGGCTATTGTCTTGTAAACCATTAAAGCCTGCGAGCGGCTTTCGATTATTTTCATCAGCTCCTGCGCTTTGCCTAAGCTGTAGGCCAACAAGACGGGCGTTTTCTTCTCTACATTAGCGCGGTCGCAAAAGGCGTGGATTCTCTGACAAGTCTCCTCGAAATCAGGGAATACATAATCGGAGCGCCCAAAGGTAGTCTCCATCACGATCGTGTCAGCCTGCGGGATATCGATTGCTTCTGCCGATAGGCCTTTGCGCGTTTTAAAGTCTCCCGTGTAGAGGAAAGTCTCCCCAGCATCCGTCTCAACACGGGCCATGGCAGAGCCAAGCACATGGCCGGCTGGATAGAACTCTAGGCGAAAGCCTTCGCCTTGATAAACTTCGCCATAAGGCAGTGCCTTACCTCGCATAGCCAGAGCGTTGCCATTACGCACACGGATGAGGGCGATGGTCTCAGGTGTGGCTAGGTAGCAATCGTGATTGGCGACATGGTCTCCATGCGCATGCGAAACGACCGCGAAGGGCTTGCTTTTGCGCGGGTCGAACCATAGTTGGAGGCCTGGTAGGAGGAGTCCACCTCGATTGATTGGCTTTAACATGCAGTAAATATGCTGACACAAAAAAGGCCAAGTTCCGAGTGAATCTGTCCTTTTGTAAATGACCTCAATTGGAGCGCAGACGAGTTACCTGCCTTAGGCTCAAATATGAATCGCTTCGCCAAATACGGCAGCAGCAGCTTCCATCATTGCCTCACTCAGTGTGGGGTGCGCGTGGATGGTATTATGTATCTCCTCTGCGGTGGCTTCTAGCTTCATGCCTAGACCGTATTCAGCGATCAATTCGGTCGCGTCGGAACCGACGATGTGAGCACCTAGAATCTCACCGTGTTTTGGATCGACCAGCATCTTAACGAAGCCTTCTGGCTGGTTCGAGGCAACGGCCTTACCTGAAGCTTGGAATGGAAATTTACCGACCTTGTAGTCGATGCCCTCTGCCTTGAGCGCCTTCTCGGTCTTACCGATGGAGGCGACCTGTGGCAGACAATAAGTGCAACCAGGAAACTCTCGAACGCGCTCGGGCTTGCTATGCCCAAACATGCCATTGACAGCCTGGATGGCTTCAAAAGTGGCCACATGTGCGAGCCAAGGAGGTCCTATGATATCGCCGGCAGCAAAAATGCCTTTAACAGAAGACTCATAGTTATCGTCGACCTCTACGTAGCCGCGATCGAGCTTTAGGTTAACGCGCGGTGAAAGCAGTCCGTCGGTATTCGCGACAACTCCAATAGCCAGAAGGATCGAATCAGCCGTGATACTCTCAGTCTTGTCCCCCTTGACCAGATCCATCTTCACGCTTCTGGCGTTAAGCTTGATATTCTCGACGGCGGTCGATACACGGCAGTCGATACCTTCTTGTTTAAAAGACTTTTCGACAACGGCAGCGATCTCGTGATCTTCAACCGGCAAGACTTGGTCGAGCATCTCGACGAGCGTGACCTTGGTGCCGAAAGCATTAAGAAAATAAGCAAACTCTGCACCGATCGCGCCTGCTCCAACAATAACGATAGACTTGGGCTGCTTTTTCATCTCCAGCGCCTGTCGGGAAGTCATCACGCGCTCGCCATCGACCTCAAGATCAGGAAGACGTCGGGGCTTACACCCGCTTGCGATGAGGGTGCGCTCCGTAGTTAAAACCTTGCCCTTATCCTTACCAGCAGTGATCTCGACCATGCCAGGCACATTGATGGTGCCGGTACCGATCACATGATCGACTTTATTTTTCTTAAAAAGGAAACCAATCCCCTTGGCCATGGTGCCCGCGACATTACGCGAACGACCAATAATCTTTGAAAAGTCGTAATCGACGCCCTTGACAGTGATACCAAGATCTTCGCTGTGCTGGATTTTGTTAAAAAGCTCCGCGCTCTTGAGCAAGGCTTTTGAGGGGATACAGCCCCAGTTCAGGCAAGTGCCGCCGGGGCGCTCCTGCTCCACACAGGCCACTTTTTTGCCTAGTTGACCAGCACGGATGGCTGCAGCATAGCCCGCTGGACCACCGCCGATGACGACGAGATCGTATTTGGTAGTCGATGACATAAACTAAACTAAAAAGCTGTAACTTATAAGAAGAGTCAATTCTTATCAAATATGCGAATTTATTTTCATGAATTTTAAGACATTACTAAATTGAGCTAGACTAAAATAATATATATCACTTTTTATCAACAGTATATGAAAGTCATATCGGCCAAGCAAGAGCATAATTTTCGAGCTAATACCTGAGCGAGCGGAGTTGCCGCACAATTAAATATCAATCACGTCGTCGTCTTTAATCGGTTTCTGAACATTTGAGCGCCCTTGAACATCAGCACTAGGGCCCACACTTTGAGTGGGGCGCGAGGTCCGCACTTGCACCTTACTTTTCCCAAAAAGCAGATTAGCCGCAAGGCCTGTCAGGCTAACCACAAGTGCCCCAGCAAGTGCATCGCCAAAGCTGTCCACGGTGAAACCTACAACTAAATTACTGACAAGTAAAAACAGCAGCGCATTAATTATCCAAATTCCTAAGCCAAAGGTCAGAATAATGAAAGGCAGCGCAAAGATCATTAGCAGTGGCTTTAAGAAGACGTTGCAAAGACTCAGTAGAAGCACTGCAACGATGAGCGCACTCGCGTCGGTATAGCGGATACCAGTAAAGATATGCGAAGCGATGAGAACGCCGACAGCTACGAGCAGCCAGCTTTTAAAAATTGATTTGTAATCCATAATTGAAGTATAGAAGCCTACTGTCGAATCGACCTCAATATTCACATACAAGGTGTGTGACAAAAACCGCTATAAACAGACGCTTGTCTCTAAGATGCAATATTTGACAGAAGGCTAGAGCCTTGCAAGTGCGAACAGATTTTAAAGGCTTAGAGTTAATAATTTGCACTAAAGCTTTTGCGAAAAATGCCTCGCCACAACCAGACACCGACACGTGCGCCTGCATTGTTTCTTTTAATCGGCATAGTTCTCGGCCTGGTCCTTGCCCGCGAGGTCACAGCTCCCATTGGATTTGTGCTCAGCGTGGCAGGACTCATGGCGGGGCTGAGCTATGGTCTATCTAAACATAGCGGCGGGCTTTGGCTACTTAGCTTCATGACCGCCGCGACGCTGTCAGCTTGGGCTTACGGCACATTACGCTTACCGACGAAGCCCGAGTCCGCGCAGTTGCAGCTTCCAATCCGTGAGGCCCAATTACATTTCGAGGTCGACCGAGTCATGCAAGCACGCAGCCAATTTGGCAATGCGAGTGGTGTCGCGCGAATCATTGAAGCAAATGCGACCAGCCGTCTCATACTTGGTGACAAAGTCTTCTTCCGAATCAAACTGCCAGAGGCGGAAGCTTCTAAGGTGCATAACGGCAGCGAAATCAAGGCGACTGGCGTGCTCAAGCCAATTCCGCACGAGGTCGAACCCGACAGCTTCGAGGGCTATTTAAAAGACACGGGCATCCACTACCGCTTTGAGCGCATCAGTGCTCTAGAATTGGCGCGTCCACCCTCACGCTTTGATCAATTTTGCTATAGGATGAATCTGCGCTTCCAAGAATACCTAAGCCTCGGCGCGCCTGAGGGAAAGAACCATGATGGCATCTATAAGGCAATGTTACTCGGGCGTAAAGCGGAACTCAGTGATGAGCAGTCCGACCGCTTTCGGATGACAGGAACCATGCATTTCTTTGCGATCAGCGGCTTGCATATCGGAGTCATCGCAACGGTCATCGCGCAGTTTCTGATCCTCATACGCATACCGCGTAAAGTAAGCCCTTTTATAGGACTGCCCCTGCTCTATCTCTATGTCGAGATCACCGGAGCGTCCCCTTCTGCGGTGAGGGCTTTTTTAATGGCGCTATTTTTCTGGTCGAGCTTCGCCTTTGTCCGGCAGCGCTCACCTCTAGCCGCCCTAGCGGCCTCTGCCGTCTTTGTCTTAATTTTTCAACCTGCGCAGCTCTGGAGCATTGGCTTTCAACTATCCTACACAGTGGTGCTGAGTATTTTACTCTTTGGCTTACCACTCTACGAAACGGCTTCGGAAAAATTGGCGCCTTTCCGGTATTTGCCCAAGGCAAACTGGGCACCTCCACAACATCTATATGCGTGGATACAAGACGCCCTACTTCTACTCTTTTCCATCAGTTTCTCGGCATGGCTGGCCAGCGCCCCGCTCAGTGCGGCATTTTTCGGCTATCTCTCGCCTGGGGCGATTTTACTAAATATGCTACTCGTAAATTTGGCAGCAGTCGCCATCACGACAGGCGTGGTTTCGCTCTCGCTGGCACTTGTTGGACTAGACAGTGCCGTGGGCTTCATCAACCATGCTGCGTGGATAAGTATTCAGATTATGGATACGCTCGTCATAGGAAGCACCAAGATCCCGGGCATGATTTTACACTGCGACGTCTTCCCCGAATGGATCGCCTACAGTGCATTGATCGCATACTTCACCCTGCTCTTCGGTTTACATCGTGAGCGATCCCAGAGCTCAGCGGTGATCTGGCTGCTACCACTCGCAGTAATCATAGCAGGCTTGTTGCTTGGTTTGGCGAATATCTGAATCTTGCAGCGAAAGCGGTCGCAAACAAAAAACCCCGCTCCTTCGAGACGGGGTTTTTAAAATAAGAAGAATGTTAATCAACTGCTCAGCTAGCCGCGGCGGCTGAACTTGTTTTGGAACTTCTCTACACGGCCTGCGGTGTCGACGAAACGCTTCTCACCCGTGAAGGCGGGATGCGAGTCAGAAGTAATGTCGCAAATCACGACTTGATATTCATTACCGTCGATTGTTTCTGTCTTGCTGCCACGCATAGTGGACTGAGTTAGGAACTTGTGGCCTGTGGAGACGTCGACGAATGCGACAGAGTTGAGTGCAGGATGGAGATCAGCTTTCACGGTGATAAACCTTCTAATAAAATTAATGTAGCTTGAACCCTTCTCTAACCCTGACGGGCTTTGAAGCGAGGATTGGACTTGCAGATTACGTAGACGCGACCCTTACGGCGAACGACTTGGCAGTCGGGGTGACGGTCTTTGAGAGATTTGATTGAAGATACAACTTTCATAGCGTAAAATTTGGAATGGGTGAAAAAAGGCTCCGTCTACACCCCTGTCAATGGCAAAGGCGTAAATATTTCTGTTGAGCGATGCCTACCACCCGCTTAGTTTATAGGGCTCTAGATGCTTGAAGGACTTCAACCCAGAGAGGGATCATCTGGGGCAATGGCCAGCAAGCGAAGCTCAGGTCGCTCCTGGCAAAGCAGGTCGTACCAATCTATCTCACTAAGCTTGTCTTTGAGTGCCGGTAAACAACCAGAAAGGGCACAAGAGCCTTGATCGAGCTCCGCATTGAGCTGCCCCTCGTTCCACCCGGCATGCCCGAGGAAGCCTAGCAATTGAAACGCAGGGTCTTTTCCACAAATACTTTGAGCTTTTTCGCCATCAATTCCGAAATACAACTTAAAAGTGCCCTCTTCTAATGACCACATCCATACGACGAGTATTAATTTATCAGTCGCGCCGGGGCCGCCGACAAAAAGTGGTATGCTGGCGAATTTTGATCTAGCCAATTCGGGATCGAATTCGCCGTGTGTTTGTCCCAAGGCAAGATTCACTATGACGCCGACAGAACCTTCCGTGTCTGAGTGAGCCGACAGTAAGATCACAGTCCGGCGAAAGTTAGGGTCAAGCAGACGCGGATGCGCGAGCAGTAAATTGCCGGCATGAGGCCTTTGCACTTCGCTGACAATTTGGTCTCGGTTCATACGCATAAGATCAAAGACGCTTTACTCTTAAAGTTGATCGAGTGCTACACCGCATTCGCCGAGAATATCTTTGACCAGCTCGTCGTTTCGATAATCACGGTGGTATTTAATGCGTTTGATACCTGCTGCAGCCAAAATTTTGGCACAATTAATACAGGGGAAATGGGTAACATATATGGTCGCACCTTCTAACGATACACCCCGTCTTGCGGCATCGCTGATCGCATTCTGCTCAGCATGTACAGTGGCTTGTTCGTGACCATCACGAACCCGGGATGTATGGGATGCACCTGGCAAGAAGCCGTTATATCCAGCCGCGACAATGCGGTTTTTCTGCATCCCACCCGAAACGATAACGCAGCCAACATTGAGACGCTCACAGCTGGAGCGCGATGCCATGAGCAAAGCCGTGGCCATAAAGTAGGCATCCCAAGAAGGGCGCTGCGACCAAGACTGCGTCAAGGCTTCTAATTGATCGAGCATCGCAGCGTCTTCGTTGGATTTATTAATACTCATCAAGTGCAGTCTGTTTCAAAGGATCTAGGGGTAAACTCGAATTTCAAAAAAACCTGCAGGTAGCCCAGCAGAAAAGCCAGACTCGACAAGCCAGGTGTAGGCGGCGGTGTCGAAAGTGGAATCCCCAGAACTCACGGAAAGCGTGGGTCTGCCGAGAACGCGGCCACCCGCTTCGACTCGTTGGAAATAGGTCGTCGGTTGTATCGCCTGCATCGATAGCACTGCCAACTCGGCAGATACGGTTTGCACTACCCTTCCCTCGATTGTACGCACTTCAACAAAAACGCCTGTGTCCTCTAATTCTTCGACAAAAGAAGCAGTTTGGCCTACGCCGCGAAAGAGGTCCCAATAACGCAATGCAAGTAGATCAGCCGGCTCAGTGACCACGGACTCAAGGCCCACAGGTAATCCTTCAGTAATCAAAGCCGTAGAGAAATCACTCTGAGGTTCACCGTAAGCGGAAAAGCTCAGTAGCGTGCGCTCACGTGAGAGTGGTCGGAGGTTGTGAGAGGCATTCCATTTTCCAGGCACAAAGAGCGGTGCCGAATCTAAGAGCGCTGCCTGCTCCTCCAGAACTGCCCCTGAGATAAGTGTACTCGGCGAAATGAACTGAACAAAAGGCGGCATCACATCGCGAGTCGGCAGAGGATTCGAAACCACACGAAAAACGAAGAAACCGACCAAGTGAGCGCAAACACCTAACAAAATTAAGAAGTAGGAAAAAGGCGACAGTATCCTATTTTTTGTATCACCAGCTGGCTTAGACTGAGCGTCTACCACTTCCATCACATCACAGAAAGGAAGCCAGAATCCAAAGTAGATTCTGCCTCATTAGCTGGTGAAAGCGGAGACTCAGAATTAGGCAAGTGCTCGCCTGCAATCTGCACCTGCACGAAGCCTGCATTTTGAGCCATCTGGCAGAGCTCTAAAAATAGCTGCAGATCCATGGAACCTTCGGTTTTAACGAGCAGGATCACATCCTTCCCTGACAACTCTTCGATGTAATTTTGAAAAATGGGATCAATTGAATTGAGCTCGAAAACGGCACCGTCGAAAAAGAGCATGCCACGGTTACCAATAGTCAAAACAGCGACAGGCAGGTTACTTGGTTGCATTTGTATATCCGAATCGGGCAAGTCCACCCGCAGGCCTGGCACCATGACGAAACGGGTAAAGAGGAGGCTAAAGAGCAAAGCAATGACCAGCAGGTCGAGCACTGGTATCATATCAAAACTGATGTGAGGCCGCTTAAGCTGGGCCATCAAGCCAAGCGACTCGGTGTAACCGCGACTTACTCTACTTTGACTATCGTTTTTTTCGGTAGCCATATGATTACTCCGCGTCTTCGAGCGTGGATACTTCGGTATCTGATTGCATAATTAAAAATTCGTGGATGTCGTGTCCCATCCATTCAAAATCGTGCACCAAGGCACGCACGCGACCAGAAAGAAAGTGGTGGGCCAACATCGACATAACTGAAATCGCTAAACCTAATGCCGAAGTGATCAAAGCCTCGGCGAGTAAACGACTTAACACCCCACTATCACCATTAAAAGATTCCAATAAATAAAGTGCCTGAAGCGCTGCAATAAGCGTTCCTAAAAAACCAAGCAAGGGCGCTACCTTTGCGAGTGCTGCGATCGTGCCGATACGTCGCTCTAGAATAGGAATCTCGACAATGGCTGCCGACTGAATAGCAGAACGAATCGTCTCTCGAGATTCACCATAGTTGAGCAAGGCTGACTTCATAACGCGAGCCATCGGTCCTGGTGTATCTTCACAGAGCGTGAGCGCTTCGACCAAGCGTTTCTTGCGCACTAGATTCTTAATACCACTGAGGAAGTCCTGTGTGCCGATCTGTCCTTTGTGCAAAAAGAGCAAACGCTCGATGAAGAGCACCAAACCCAGCAGACTAATAAAGAGCAGCGGATACATGACTGCGCCGCCCTGTGAAATAAAATTATCTTGAAAATAATCCATTTAATAAAACTAGTTTATTTTTTTGTTAAAACTATTCGAGCTCTAGAATTTGGTCAACGCGCGAGATCGCAATGTGCCGACCAGGTAAATTGTAAGCGATTACTTGGCGATAGACCTTTCTTGCTTCGGCAAGATTGCCTTGTTTCTCAAAAATTTCCCCCAGTTGTAACATTGAGCGTGCAAGCCAATACCGACCCGCGGCTCCCAAAGCGACTGCTTTTTCTCCATCTCCAATAAAACGGTCAGCACTCAGCCAGAGTACCTCTTTAGCCTTCTCATTGGACCCGCTTTTAATCAGAGCAAAAGCCCATTTTTGAGCTGCTTCCGCTTGAAAATCGAGCGGTAAATTTGGCAAGTCGAGTAAGCGTTCGAGGATCACGGCCACGTCAGCTAGGTCACCGAAATCGTTACCCGCAAGAGCCAGCATGCAGTCTGCGCGAGAGAGCTCAGCAATGTAGCGCATCTCGTGAGCGGGGAAGCCGTTGATTAAATTTTCATAAACAATCTGCGCTCCCGCGAAGTTGTTCATCGAACGCAAAAGATTACCCTGTTTCAAGCGTGCATAATAAAAGAGCGGGTCAGTTGCATACTGCGTCGCTAGATCATTATGCAGGACGACGGCTTGAGGATAAAACTCTGCACCGCGACGTTCACAGTAGAGCGCGGCTTCGAAAAGGGCTTGCGGCGCAAGTGGGTCCTGAGGGTAAATTTCTGCCAGTTTCGTCATCGTCGCTTGAGCGGAGACAAAATCACCAATCAAACCGTGGTAGGCCGCTTCGATCAAATAAGAGCGTAGCGCAGCAGTAGTTTCGCCATATTCATCACGTAGTTGAGTCAAGACATCCATACCGGCATTGGCGTCGCCCTCGCGCATGTATACGCTTCCTTGTAGCAGTAGAATCTCGGTCTTTAATAAACGAGCCTCACTAGGCGTGAGTGCATCGTCCGCTCCTTCTTGCTGGGGCGGCATGGTGTCCAAACGCGCTAAGAGCAGGGTTACTCGGTTAGCCAGCCCATCGAGCTCTTCAGCCTGTAACGAAAGATAGGACTCTAACCATCGCAGGCGAATATCGAGCGAAGCCGGTACCGTCGACGGCGAATCATCCCTTAGAAGCAAACGTAGACGCTGCAAAGCAAGATCTAGCTCGCCCGAAGCCTGCAAAGCTTGAGCGACATTCCACTCAGCACGCCAGCGGTCTGACTGACTAATGCTGCCTCTAGAATCAGCCTGATCAATCAGTTGCGAGGCTTGCTCGATCAAACCAGCGCGTACTTGAGCCGAAATCAATCGCAAGAAGAGTTCGCCGTCACGCGGCGAACCTACCTCAAGACTGTCTGCGGCAGAGTAGAAGTCTACCGCATTCGCGAAGTCTCGATTTAGAAAATAGCAATCTCCAATCAAGCGGTTAACCTCGGCTAAGTCTTGGTTTTCTCGAGATTGGTCGCGCAACTGGATGAGAAAATCCGCCGCCGCACGATACTGAGCAGGCTGACGCTCTAAGGCCGCATAAGCCAGTAGGCGATAAACATTAGTGATCTGACTCAGTCCGGGGAACTGATCCAGCAAGGTGCGGGCGTCGCTCTCTGCAATTGCCATAAGCCCCACACGCTCCTCAAGCGACACCTGCTGCGCAATCTTCATCGCCAACTGGCAGCGCAGATAATATATTTGTCCCTTTAACAAGTGTGGCTCTGTACGCGATAAGACGACATTTAGAAAACTGAGCAAATCGGCATCTTGATTGGGCACCCGTGCGAGCAATTGTAGCGCAATACCTAGGGTTTCTCGGTTTTGTCCATTGAGGACCAAGGTTTTAAGCGAGTTACGTCCAGTTTCTGAATTGGCTCCAAGGATAATACCTTTGAGTAAACGTAATTGCTCCCGCTCATCAGGGCTATAGCCCGCCGAAGTGTTATCCAACTCACCTTCGATCGCGCTGGTTGCCTCGTCGATACGGCCCAACCCATAAAGTCCCACTGCGTATTCCCTAACAAAAGGATACGCCGCCGCTTGACCTTCTAGCTGATCAATCTTCACCCGCAATTCCGCAACTAAAGCCTCATCAGCAGACGACGCCAGCAACTTCTGACGCATGATGAGCCCTTCGAAGTGCGAACGCAGCATCGGTTGATCAGTAAGTTCGAGAGCACGCTGATAAGCAGCGGTCGCTATCTCGGTTTGGCCGTCAAACTCAGCGGCAAGACCTTGAAGCATTGCTAACCAAGGTAGATCTTCGGCCTTCAAATCTGCTGAAGACGCTTTTTTCAAAGCTACCAGGAAGGCCTCGGAGTCGATCCGACCGTCGCCTTCTCCATAAATTGAAAGTGCTAAGTAAACCAGATACTGTCCATTCTGAAATTCCTCTTGTATCGAATCTAGCTGCGCGCGAGCTGCAACAAATCTTCCCTGCCCAATCAAAGCTTTAGCTAGGCCTATTTTAAGCGTGGCCAATTCACTTGGAGATATCTGAGCACTTTTTTCTAGCAGTGAGCGATAAATCGTCTCAGCCACACCCGAAAGCCCAGACTGCAAGGCGCGCGCCGCGCTTCCCATACGCCACTCAAGCTCAATCTCGTCGCCCATATCCACTGTCGCGAAGCGATCTACTGTAAGTGGTGCCTGCGCAGGTAAAGTCCCCCCTAAAAAGATCGAAAGGCAAAATAAAGCGAGAGGCCGGAAATAAGAGAAACGGTCAAAAGACATAAAGTTGTATAAAATGACAACCATTCTACCCCATAGTTGCAAAGCGAAAAAATATGGTGCCCCCTCTGGGAATCGAACCCAGATCGACTGTTTAGGAAACAGTAGTTCTATCCGTTAAACTAAGGGGACATCCAATTCATCGAAAATTAGAAATCCAAGATACGGGATCAAGCGTAGACTGTGCAAGATCTCACTAGGACTACAGTTTGGTAGAAGTGACTCATCTGGCATACCTCTAAACTTGGGGACCTACTATGAGTTGCACACGTTTGGACCCAGCAAAGTGGTATTTCGTAAATCGTGCAAGTGTAACTGCGTCGACCCGGTCTAATTGAGCGGCGCGCTCAGCATCATCTTCGACTGGCAAACCGTAAGTGACTTGGATGGCCGCGTGCATGGCGCGCGCACCGATGGTTTGTTTACCCATGGGCCTCGCGGCCTTCAAGCGAGTGCGGCAGCGAGCGAGCTCGTCCTCAGTCACTTTGCCGGCGGCTACGCGCTCAATCTCAATATTCATCTCACTCACGACGGCTTCTGTTTGGTCGGGATGGGTGCCTGCGTAGAAGACAAACATGCCCGTTTTTAAACCGATCACGCGAGTAGTGCCAACATAGTAGGCCATGCCAAGATCCTCACGAACGCGCTCAAAAAGTCGGCTAGACATGCCGCTGAAAAGTTCGTTAAGCATTTCGGCCACGACGAAGTCTTTGTCCTGAATGCCTACGTCGGGATAGGCTTGAAGGACGACCGCTTGTTCGCGATCCATCGCTTCGCGGCCACTGCAGGCGACGCCCTTAAGCGGAGCCGATGTGTCGACGACCTCGAATGGCTGCGCAGGCATTTGGGTTTCGAAGAGCGGACTAAGGCGCTCGATGATTACTTGGCGCTTAAAGTCCCCGGTCACCGCGAGCACGATGTTACTAGCTTTGACGAGTGCTCGGTAGTGCGCAGCAAGGTCTTCTACCGTGAGCGCTTCAAGATCCTCGACGCGACCCTCAGAGCTGACGCCGAAGGGATGCTGGTCAAAGAAGCGCTCGCGTAGCCTTCGTAAGCCATAATTGAGAATCTCGTCGTCGTCCTCTTTTAATCCAGAAACTTGTGCTTTGCGCTCGGTCTCAAAGGTAGATGGGTCGAATACAGGATTGGTCAAGGCCTCGCTTAGTAAATCCAGCGCGATGTCGAGATCAGCGGGAAGGACTTCGATCGATAGACCGATTGTGTTATTCCCACCAGTAGCTGTGAAACTGCCGCCGATGCTTTCGATCAATTCGGCAATGACTTGGGCGCTACGACTCTCGGTGTCTTTAGTCAATAACTCTGCGAGTAAGGCGGAGACACCACGCTGATTGGCTGGCTCATAAAAGGGGCCACCCTGCAGTACACAGCGTAGATGTACCTTTGGCAAACGAGCATCAGGCTGGAGAAGGAGGCGCGCGCCGCTAGTGAGGTCGATCTGCTCAAAGGGATCGAGGGAGAGCTCCCCCTCAAGCTTAGCCATCGACTCATTAACCTTGGGTGCACGCCCTAAAGTAGCCACGGACATGCTTTTGTTGACTAGATAAAGCTGCGCAGCGGCTTGCAGATCAGCAGAGCAGATGGCCTGTAGAGCTTTTAAATAGCGGCGTCCATAATTAATATCGCCAATGACGACCTCGCCGAGGCCGAGGCGGGAGGCTTGTCCGCTCATAGTCTTACGCCCGTTGATCTCGGAACTGAGCGCTTGGCGTAGCGCTTTTTCGACGACCGATTCGGGAAGGCCATTGTTCGCGACATCGGCAAGGAGATCAAGGATGGCCTTTTCTACATCATAGCTCTTCACCGAATCGCAAACGTAGGAAATCCAAAAGAGGCCCTTGCTACTGGGGCTCCAGTTACGGCAATCGATGTAGCTCACGAGATTCTGCTGATTGCGTAGTCGCTCCCAGAGCAAAGAACTTTCGCCGCCGCCGAGGGCGAGCGCTAGCGCATCGAGGCGAGGCGAATCAGGATGGCTCAAATGAGGCACCTTAAAACCTAAGCATCCGCGAAAGATATTAAATTCGCCCACGATTTCTTCGCGGCGGGCAGCCAGTTGAACGGGCTCTTCTTCGATCTGAACAGGGGCGAGGCGACCGCGAGGGATTGCGCCAAAGCATTGATCCACCTGAGCGAGACAGTCTTCGGGAGCGATTGCGCCAACGACAGTCACAACCATATTATTTGGGACATATCGGGCATGATAATAGGCGCGCAACTCATCGGCGCTCACTCTTTCGAAAAGCGCACGATGGCCAATCACTGGTTCACGATAAGGGTGACGCTGATAAGCCGTTCTAAAAAGCGCTTGGCTAAGCTGGCGATCAGGATCATCTAAACCCATGTCGATCTCTCTTAAAATGACGGCTCTCTCGCGCTCAACCTCTTCCTTAGGCAAGGTCGAATGCATGACGATGTCCGAGAGCACATCGAGGATTTGACTGAAAGCAGTCGAAGGCGCGTCAATGTAATAGACGGTACGGTCGAAAGTCGTATAGGCGTTAATCAAACCACCCATCGCGTGAACTTCGCGGCTGATCGATTTACCATCACGGCGCGAGGTACCCTTAAATAGCATGTGCTCCAAATAGTGCGATAGCCCGGAGCCGACGAGTGCATCTTCGTGGATGCTGCCCGTCTTGACCCATATCTGGACAGAGACGACCTCGCTAGAGAAGTCTGGGCGATGCACAAGAGTAAGCCCATTTGGCAATGTATGCCGCTCGACGGGAGCGCGAAAGAGCCGCTCGATTAGGTCTTGAGATTCGGCGGTTGAGAACTGATTTGGGCTTATATCCATAAAAGAGAAGAGTATGAACAAGAACATCACCAATTTCCATCTTTAGTTTAAGCTGACTACTTCGATCTAGACTCAATGCCGATAAGGATGACTCTGACATTTGGGTGTATGCACGCGACTAAGGCTTTGAGGATCCACGCGCCCGCGTCTTGTGGCTTGATCGTGTTGCATTCAAACATTCAATCACAAATAAAACTCCTGCCTGGTTGAACATTAACCTAGGCGCGGCTTCTTAATTGTCGGTATGATGCGTTCAGGGCGAAAAGGTTTGTCGAAAGCGGCGTTAAAATTGTAACCACCCGAAAAATCCTCGACGCTGTCTTGGTCAGTTTTGCCGAGCACCTTACACTCCACTAGATTGAAGACAATGTTACCGAAGTCACGACACTCGCGGATACCCCAATGCGCCAAGACAGGTCGCGCCATGGGGCCATATTGGTCGATCGCGTAGAGGCGAATGCCATCTAGTAACTGTTGTCCAGTCAGATGATTCGACTTATCGAGATCGCCGCTTTTATGGAGCTTCTTCAAACTAAAATCGAGCGCTTGACGCAGGAAGTAATAAGCACCACGTGCGTATCGCGGATCGTCTTTACGGATCGTGCGGATCACTTCGTTGAAATCTCTAGTTGGGTCGTTCACTGACAATAGATGAAGCGCAAAAATCTATAAGGTCAACTTGTGATACGTAGTGCTCTAGATCGCTTAGGCGTTCTCGCACAGTTTTAAGTATGAGTGACCTAGTCAGTTTTTTCAAAACTCAACTTTAACTCTCACCCGTCTATCGCCAAGCGAGTATTAGCGGTGATCGCGCATGTCGCGCTCTGCTTCGCGCATCGTAATTTTCTTTTTCAAAGTTTCCCGCTTGTCGTGCAACTTTTTGCCCGTGCAAAGCGCAATCTCTATTTTAATCAGGCCATGCTTTAGGTAAATACGCAAAGGAATGAGCGATTTACCGCCCGCTTCCATCGCACCGATGAATTTATGAATTTCTCGGCGGTGCAACAGCAGTTTTCGCTTGCGGCGAGGTGGGTGGTTTTGAGAGTTACCAAATTTATACTCACCTATGTGAGAATTATACATCCATACTTGGCCTTTCTCAACACGGCAGAAAGCCTCACTAATCTGCGCGTCGCCCGAGCGGATTGCTTTTACTTCAGTGCCTTGAAGTATGATGCCTGCCTCAAAACAATCACCCACAAAATAATTGTGGTGGGCTTTAGCATTACGAATCTCGCGTTGATGATCCGTCGACTTTTTTTTGGCGCACACTTTAGTTCGTTCCCTCTATTTGGGAAACGCAGAGGACACGCTTTAGATTATTGGAAGCTAAACCTCGTCGTCAACTTCAGCCAGCTGATGTGTAATTTTACCTTCCATGACCTCCCGGAGGGCCATATCTTCAGCAGACAGGCGTTCCAAAGACTCGATGAGAGGCTTGTAGCCACTCTTCAGTTGCTTAGCACGGCGCGATATCACGTTGATCAGGATCATTGGATCTGTGATTTTCTTCTGGGCTTCTTTTAAATAGTCGTCTCTCAAAGTGATATTCCTCTGGCAGTGTTGTAATTAGAAAAACAGTTGAATGTGACATCCCAATGCCCCTTTGCAATAAAAAAGCAGGATTACTAGGATTTTCGCCAAAATTCCCATTGACAGCGAGATACCCAATTCTACTGTTCACCGATTTTCCAAAAATCATGAAAACGACCCTAGCTACTAAATCAGACCATACCAAAAACTGGTATTTAGTCGACGCTGCCAATGAAACACTCGGTCGCGTGTCGGTAAAAATTGCCAATGTGCTTCGTGGTCGCCACAAGCCTATCTATACTCCGCATGCAGATACGGGTGATTTCGTCGTAGTCATCAATGCCGAGAAGATCAAGGTCACTGGTAAGAAAAATACCGATAAAAGCTACATGTTCTACTCTGGTTGGATGGGTGGCGAAAGCCACATCAGCATGGACAAGATGCGCGCTAAGAAACCTGAATTTATTATCGAGCACGCAGTCAAGGGCATGCTCCCACGCAACAAGCTCGGTCGTGCCATGATCAAGAAACTCAAAATCCATGCAGGTGCCGAACATCCTTACGAAGCTCAGCAACCCAAACCACTCGTCTAAGAGCTGGTTTAAACTAATACACTTTTATATAATGAGCGAAGAAACATTTGTAACCGTCGGCCGTCGGAAGACAGCCTCTGCACGCGTTCGCCTCACACGTGGCACTGGCAAAATAGTCGTCAACGGCTCTGAGCCACGCGCTTACTTTAAAACCGAAGAGTTTGCTAACGCAGCACTCTCACCATTGAAGACAGTTGAGATGGCCGACCAAGTTGACATCACTATCAAAGCACAAGGTGGTGGCCTCAACGGTCAAGCTGGCGCGGTTCGCCTCGGCATCGCGCGTGCACTTGAAAAGCTCAACGCAGATCTGCGCATACCGCTCAAGCAGGAGGGCCACATGAAGCGTGATCCCCGTTCTCGCGAGCGCCAGAAACCAGGTCTTGCAGGAGCTCGAAAGCGCTTCCAATTCTCGAAACGATAAACCGCCAGCGGCGGTAAAGGTGGCATATTTTGCAACCCTCCAAAGCCGCGATTGCGTGGCTTGGAGGGTTTTTTGTTTCCCAAGACCTAGCATTACCCTATTTTAACATATCTTAAGCGTCTTCCTAATCTTAATTCCAAGGCTCAAGTCGATTAAGAGTAAATTATGAAAAATATTCATCTAACACCAGTCATCAGCAATTAAATCCATGAACGCAGCAATCATAGGCGCCTCTGGCTACTCCGGCGAAGAACTCGTACGGCTTATTTCGCGGCACCCAGATGTCACGCTCAATGCAGTCACCTCACGGTCACTAGCCGGTAAGCTCGTGGCCGAACAGATGCCTGCGCTTCAACACCTCGTCGGTAAGCTTACATTTACGGCTTCTGATACCGAAGAGCTGGCGGCCAATCCCGACATCGACCTCTTCTTCCTCGCCCTACCGCACGGCGTGGCTTCGGACTTTGCCGACCCTCTCTTTAAGGCCGGTAAGACCATCATCGACCTAAGCGCCGACTTTCGGCTCAGTACAACTAGTGTCTACGAAGATTATTACGGCCAAGCCCATCCCGCGCCGCACCTGCTCGAGGCGGCACCCTACGTCATTCCCGAACTAGCTGACAACAAATGGAAGGACGCCTCACTCATCGCCTGTCCAGGTTGCTATCCGACGAGTGTGCAAATTCCGCTCGTTCCGCTTCTCAAAGCCGGACTGATCGACTCCAAAGGCATCGTTATCAATAGCTACAGTGGTGTTAGCGGTGCGGGTAGGAAGGTCGCAGAAGATTTCATCTACTGCGAAAGAAACGAAAGTATGAAAGCTTACGGCATGCCCAAGCATCGGCACCTCTCCGAGATCGAAGAGCAGCTAGAAAAAGCCGCTTTCGCCGACTGCGTCGTACAATTTAATCCGCACCTCGCCCCTATGTCACGGGGCATCTACACTACTATCGTAGCCAAGGCCAAGACTTCCCTTGATAGCCTCTACTCGACTTGGGCAAAAGCATATGCAGAAAAGCCCTTCATTACTGTACTACCCAGCGGTTCGCATCCTGACACCAAGCACGTAATTGGCACTAATCGGTGCAACATCTCTGCCATCTATGATTCTCGGACAGAAAACTTCGTCATCACTTCCGCGATCGATAACCTGCTCAAAGGAGCCAGCGGTCAAGCCGTGCAAATTATGAACCTAAAGTTTGGCTTCAAGGAAACAAACGGCCTAGTTTAAACATTTCAGCATTTACCATGAGCATACAAGTAAAGTTAATCGAAAGCCCAAGCGGTATCTCTGATTGTCCCGGTTTCAAAACTGCCGGGGTGGCCTGTGACATCCGGGCTAAAGGTGACATCGAATTGCTCGACCTTGCACTCGTTACCTCTGAAGAACCGTGTCATGCCGCTGGAGTTTTCACCATGAACGATGTCTGCGCCGCACCCGTTCTAGTTTGCAAAGAGATACTCACTTCACCCTCCGCAAAGATAGCAGGTATCGTCGTCAATAGTGGCAACGCAAATGCCGCAACAGCGGAACAAGGTATGATCGACGCCAAAGAAATGTCAGCTATTGCTCAACTCGAAACCGGTATTGGCTATCCCTTCCTTGTTTGCTCGACCGGTCGGATCGGCCGGAAGTTGCCGATGCAAAATATTAAGACAGGCATCGCCGCCGCCGCTAAAGCACTCAGTGAGGAGTCGCAAAATTCGCTCGATGCAGCCGACGCCATCCTCACCTCCGACACTGGGCGTAAATGTGCGACTGCGCAATTTACTTATGCAGGTGAGACACTCACCGTTTCTGGCATCGCGAAAGGTGCCGGTATGATTGAGCCAAACATGGCTACGATGCTAGCCTTTCTTGCGACCGACCTCGATGTCGATAACGCCGCACTCAAGAACACACTCGTGCAAGCCTGCAATAAAACCTTCAATCGGATCTCCATCGATGGCGACATGAGTACGAACGATACAGTGCTCCTACTAGCTAATGGGAAGTCTGGCTTTATACCCGACGATTCGCCCGAATTGCTCCAAGCATTCCGAGAAGCTGTATTTATGGTCTGCGATACTTTAGCCGAAAAGATCGTCGGCGATGGTGAAAAGATCACCAAGCTGGTCGAACTTATCGTCAAAGGCTGCCAGACCGAGGAAGACGCCGAAAAGGTGGCACGTTGCGTGGGTAACTCACTGCTAGTCAAAACTTCTTGGTATGGTTCTGACCCCAACTGGGGACGGCTTGCTGACGCAGCTGGATATGCTCTGGTCGGCCTTAAAGAGGCATGCTTTGATATCCACTATGACGAAGTGCCCGCTCTCATCGGCGGCATGCCACAGGACAGTAAACTATCCGAGTGGAAAGCAATTGTTGCCAAAAAACGCTTCAGGATCACCCTGAATTTGAATCAAGGCAGCGGGTCCTATCGTCTGCTCACCTCAGATCTGAGCGAAGCCTACGTAAACTTTAATAAGTCAGAATGATGTCTAAGCTTATAAATCTCGACGTCACGAAGAAGGCAGCCGTGCTCTTGGAAGCACTCCCCTATATCCAACGGTTTCGGGGTGCAATTTTCGTGGTCAAATACGGTGGTGCATTTATGGACGATGCCAACCCAGAAGCGCGGACTCGAGTCGCGACAGATATCGCATTCCTCCATGCCGCAGGAATCAAAGTCGTCGTCGTACATGGCGGTGGCAAAGCCATCACGCGGGCACTCGCTGAGTCGGATGTTGAGACACGCTTTGAGCACGGCCTGCGGGTCACTGATGCTGAGTCGGTCAAAGTAGTCGATCACACGCTAAATAAAATTGTCAATCTAGAGATCTGTGAACTCCTCCAAGCTATGCGCGCACGACCGATTGCATTACCCGGCAATAGCATCCTCGTTTGCGATAAGAAAGAAGTTGTCGTAGACGGTAAATCGCTTGACCTCGGTTTCGTGGGCGAGACGCATACCGTAAAAACTAAAATTATCAAAAAAGCTCTTAACGACGGCTACATCCCTATCATCTCGCCCATGGCTTGTGACGATGACGGCCAAATCTACAACACGAACGCCGACGCAGCTGCGGGTCGCGTGGCTGCGGCGCTGCGCGCGCGTCGCCTCGTTTACCTCTGTGATGTGCCTGGCCTGATGCGTGACGTGGATGACCCCGAGTCACTCATTTCTTCTCTCAAAGCCGACGAAGTTGAAGGGCTGGTCAAAGACGGCACCATCAGCAAAGGTATGATCCCAAAAACTGACAGCGCGGTCAGCGCACTAAAAAACGGTGTTCACCGCGTCCATTTCATCGACGGGGAGCAAGCCCACAGTCTATTACTAGAAATCTTCACCGACAAAGGTGTCGGTTC
>PKCJ01000106.1 GCA_002862945.1 Opitutia bacterium
GCGCAAGTCGACGTAGATAATCTGCTGAGTGTTCGTGCCAACTTTTGTAGTGCTAGAGTAAATTATCGTCGTCAGAGAGGGGGCGGAAAAGGTCAAATGATTGCCAAAGCAGTAGGCCTAAATTCTACTACAGCACCAAAAGTATTCGATGCGACTGCAGGTCTCGGAGGCGACGCCTTCGTGCTAGCCAGCTTAGGTTGTCCTGTTACTATGACAGAGCGCGTGCCGGAAGTACACGCTTTGCTCACGGATGGACTTCGCCTTGCACATGAGTGGGGTAGCGAAAACGACCAATCGCTTGTCTCAATACTCAAAAGAATGGCGCTTGTTGGGTCTGACGCGGCTAAATACATGCAAACGATTGAAGAAGCCAAAAAGCCAGAAGTCGTTTATCTTGACCCCATGTTTCCCCAGCGGACAAAGAGTGCCCGAGTGAAAAAAGAAATGCAGGTTTTTCATCAGTTGATCGCCAAAGATTCCGACGCTAACTTGCTTTTGCAAATAGCCCAAGAATGCGCGCAGAGACGCGTTGTCGTTAAGCGCCCTCGAATAGCGCCATATCTAGCAGGCCTGGAGCCTAATTATAAGTTGGAAGGTAAGAGTAATCGTTACGATGTCTATTTATGTCATTGAGGTTATCGTTTTACTTTTTAAGCAGTTTTTTCAAATAAGGGTTTGGGTAGCGCCGTGACGCAGTGATCGCATAGAAGTTTTCGCGGATCTCAGGGATTTGATAGAGTTCGACTAGGCGATCGTTCTTGAGCTCGTCTTGTACTACGACTGGTGGGACTAGAGTGATGGCCTCTGTCTCGCGGGCGATTAGTCGAAGCATGGCCATGGCATCTACTTCGGCTGCGATGAGTGGCCGAATTCCTTCGCGCTCCATGATCAAGTCGAAGCTTGCGCGGATATTACTTTCCAAGCTGGGTAGTATCATTGGAATATCTCTTAAGTCGCTTGGGAATTTAAACTTCCGGTGCTTTCTAAAAGAAGGCGGAGCGACGAGGCTGACTGGTTGTTCGGCCAGTAGTTGACAGTGTATGTTTGATTCGTTGTCCCGCAGCACGGGGTTATTCGAGAGCACGAGGTCGACCGTGTGCGCTTTCAGTTGTGTCATCAAATTCTGCAGGCTGCCAGAGTGAATCACGACTTCGATGGCTTGGTCGTCTAGGGCTTCCTTTAAAAAACTGAGCTGGAAATTTTTAGAAAGTGTTGAAACAGCGCCAACACGGAGTGTATCACGATATCGCCTATTTTGGTTTTGAAGGGTGGCGAGCATTTCATCACCCGTACGAAAGATCGTTTCAGCGTAATCGAGCACCATTTTACCCTCTTCCGTTAATGACAGTGTCTTGTGCTGGCGGTCAAAGAGGGCGCATTCGAGGTCTTCTTCCAGTTTTTTTAGCTGGATGCTCAAAGCCGACTGGGAAACATGGAGGCTTTCCGCTGCGCGCGTGAGAGTGCCCTCGCGAACAATTGCATGAAAATATCGAAGATGATGGTAGTTAAGCTTATTCATATATATTTATTAAATAGAATGAAAGTATAATTTACTTATATTGGATAAATTCAAGAAAATTTGTTATAATAGCTTTATGGATATAATTATCAGCAGTCTTGTACTGTGGATTGCACCCGTATCGCTCTTGTGGGTTGTGCTTACTTCTAAGTGGCTCAATGCCCGAGCACTCGCTGCTGGCCGTTTAGCTGAGGGCATTGCTTGGGTGAGTGTAGCCTGTGCTACAGTTGCCACCGCGCTATGGGTGTTATTCGCAAAAAGTCCTGTCGAGGCGACTATCACAAGTGCCCATTGGATAGGAATTCGCCTCGATGCGCTTTCTGCGATCATCCTCTTATTAGTCTGCTTTATGGGAGCCATTATTCTGCGCTTCTCGAAAAACTACCTCGCAGGAGATGAAAAGCAGGGGCACTTCTTTAAATGGATGTGCGTCACACTTGGGGCGGTCATTGCCATGGTTCTTGCACCGGGGCTTGTCCAATTCGTCCTAGCTTGGATCGCTACCAGTTTAGGATTACACAAACTACTAATTTATTTCCCTGATCGTTTGGGCACGCTTCTTTCATCTCGTAAAAAGTCGCTCTTTAATCGGGTGGGAGACCTTTGCCTGATCGTAGCCTTTTCGGGTATCTATACGATCTACGGAGTGCAAGACTTCGGCCATATCTTTGAGGCGGTTAGGTTCAAGGGTAGCTTGCTTGGTAACCACGCTTGGATCGGCTGGTTGATTATTTTTGGCGCGATCCTTAAATCGGCTCAGTTCCCCTTTCATACTTGGCTGCCCGACACGATGGGCGCACCAACACCTGTGTCCGCGCTCATGCACGCGGGTATTATCAATGGCGGCGGCTACTTGGTGGTTCGTATGAGTCCTGTGCTTATGCACACTCCGGGTGCCCTTCACGTGCTGGCGATCGTCGGTGCCATTACTGCAGTCTATGCTTCAATGGTCATGCTCTCTCAAACTAGTGTGAAGCGTGCACTCGCTTACTCCACCATCGCGCAGATGGGTTTTATGCTTTTGCAATGCGGTCTGGGTGCCTTCCATCTTGCGGTGCTCCATTTGGTTGCGCACTCGCTCTATAAAGGACACGCCTTCCTTTCATGCGGGTCTGCCGTCGAAACAGCAAAAAAGCTCAACGCGAAGCCGCATTACGCGAAGTTAAAGCCGAGTCGTATTTGGTTAGCGATTGGCGTCTCTTTCGCCATCGTAGTTGGCCTAAGTATTTCTTTCAATGTCAGCCCATCTGATAAACCGGGCATGCTGGTGCTCAGTATGGTGGTAGTGATGGCGCTCACGCAGCTTCTTTGGACAGCAATGCGTCGAAGCCAAACTGGTATCGCCTTCGCCGCTACTACAGGGGTCGCTGGCAGTATTGCCACGCTCTACTACTTACTCGCTATGTTAGCTGAGATGATCCTCTCCTCTGCGTTGCCTGCGAAAGTACCTGTTGCGCCAGTCTTCGAAACGATTATCGCGGTGCTGTTACTTGGTTTCTTGGTTACTTCAATTCGCTTCCAAGACGGTGAGCCTGGATTTTTAACAGTCGCTTACAAGCGCCGCCTCTATGTCCATGCGCTCAATGGTTTTTATATGAATACCTTGGCTAATCGTCTAGCTCGTGCCATCGGCCTGATGCCTAGCAAGCGCTAGACCTCTCATCTAATCTCGTATTATCGACAACTCTGAAAACGCAATGTCACACGCACTTTCGAATCAGATCAATTCAGCTAGTTCAAAAATCGCACCGCTTTGGCCCCTCTCGCACTTTGTCGCGGTCAATCCTTTCATTGGTTTTGCTGACCAGAACTTTGCCCGCACTGCTCAGGCTCACAAGTGTGTACAAGGATCAGATTTGGTTATGCCGATTGCTTGGTTTAAGGGCAAGTTTGAATCAGGTGAGATCGGGTTAGAGAATCTTCGCGCTGTCGTCGCAACCGCCTCTCCTGAACTCATTGAGAGCTTCGAATTTGCTAATCAAGCACTTACCGCTGAGAATTTAGTGGCGCTGCTGGCTGAATCCCCAAAAGGTACTGATTCGCTTTACCAAACTTGCTCCTTTAGTGCGTATCTTGATTTGCGTGAAGGCACACAGTGGCAGCATTTGATTCGTGAGGAAGTGGCCAAGTGGGTCGCCGCTTACGACGACGAGGGACAATCCTCTTGGAAGTTTCCATGGAAGGATATGAGTCTCTTTGCAGGATGGAAAGCCGCCGCACAGATCGATCGTAACCCAGAACTGAATGGGCTGTCTGGTTTTCGCAAGTTCGTAGCCCGACTGCCTGACGATCCGTATGCCGTGATTGATCTAGCCATTGAGGCACTCCAAATGCCATACGACCGCATCGAGTCGCTTCTCTACCGCAACATGCTAACACTACCTGGCTGGGCAGGACACCTCCGCTACAAGGATCGCGAGCTTGAGATCCGTGGTGAGTTTGGAGATTCCTTGCTTCAACTTCTAGCCATTTTACTCAGTTACGATATGGCGCTTTATGCGAACCATTCGGAAAATAAAGACCTCGTCTTGGGTTGGCAGCGTAACTTGATGGAGGACCCTTCAGAAGATGGCTCGCTTGTGCTACCAATTGATCTAGCACAACGCCTCGTCTGGCAGTCGGCAATGGAGCACGTCTTTGAGCAAAAACTCCGCGGCGAAATTGCGTCTAAAGCCAATAGCGAGGCCGCCTCTCAGAGGCCCAAGGTGCAGGCGATCTTCTGTATCGATGTACGCTCCGAAGTTTTCCGCCGCTCGCTCGAGTCGACTGGTATGAAAATTCAAACTTTTGGATTCGCTGGTTTCTTCGGCTTGCCAATCGAACACAGAATACCCGGTCTCGGTGACTCGGAAGCGCGCTGCCCTGTGCTCATGGTGCCACCTTTACGCAGTTGCGAAAGCAAGTCAGGGATTAAAGTTTCTGAGTTTGATCAACTTGTTCTTCGACGCGTCGATGCACGCGAGAGCAAACGAACTTGGAAGCGCTTTAAGGAAGCCGCTTCTTCCTGCTTCACTTTTGTCGAGACAATTGGTCTAAGTTACGGAGTAGAGCTAGTTAAAGACGCTTTTGCACTCTATGCGAAATCCAGCCATGATAAAGGCGCACCTGGATTTTTGGATAAACTGTCGATTGCGGAACGTGTGAGTTTGGCTGAAGATATCTTAAAAGGCCTCGGTCTATTGGAAAACTTCGCCCACATAGTCCTCTTCTGTGGGCATGGTAGTGCGACTAAGAATAATCCCTACGCCTCTGGTCTGGATTGCGGCGCTTGTGGCGGTCACGCTGGTGATGCGAATGCCCGTCTTGCCGCTGCCCTGCTCAATCAAACCGATGTCCGCACCGAACTGTCAGAACGCGGCATTATGATTCCTTCTGATACTGTATTTATTGGTGGTCTTCACAATACTACAACCGACGAGGTCTCTCTCTTCGACTATGAAGCTGCCGACGCGAGACTGATCGAACAACTGACTGTATCGCTCGACCAAGCTGGCCTGCTTTGTGCCACGGAGCGTTTCGCTCGATTCAGTGAAGCCGCCAAGCAAAGTGATATTTTATCTGCTGTCCGCTCGCGTAGTCGTGATTGGTCGCAGGTCCGTCCTGAGTGGGCGCTCGCAGGTAACGCTGCCTTTATCGTCGCGCCCCGCGCATGGACAGCTGAGGCCAATCTCCAGAGCCGCGCTTTCCTCCATGAATATTCCGCCAAGAGCGACCCCACAGGAAACGTACTCGAAAGCGTCATCGCTGGTCCCATGGTCGTCGGTAGTTGGATCAATTTGCAATACTTCGGATCCTCGACCGATAATGCGCATTTCGGTAGCGGTCACAAATCGATCCACAACGTAGTTGGCGGCGTCGGAGTAGCGCTTGGTAATGAATACGATCTACGACCTGGTTTGTCTTTACAGTCGCTGCACGATGGCAAAAAGCTCATCCACGAACCACTTCGCCTTCACGCTTGTATCGCAGCCGAAACGAAGATACTTGACGATATCCTAGAGCGCCAGGACCACGTCCGAAATCTCGTCGAAAACGGCTGGATACACCTTATAGCGCTTGGTGAGGATGGTAAGCAATGGGCGCGCCGCCAATCTGATGGCACTTGGGAGTAGTGCTCAGAACACTCGGCGCAAGTAGCTGATTAAGAGTTTGAGGATATTATATCTAAAATTCTACCATCGCATAGATAAAGTGGCCTTCTGCGATTAAGTCACATTTACGCTCGTAGGCTTGCAAGCTACTCCCAAATATTCTTTATTTTAAGTATGCGTTTTTTCCTAAGTATCATAATTTTTTATTTTTTGGCCTTACATTCTATTCTCGCAACCGCCATCGAAGGTCGTGTCCTTAAAGTCTTGTCCGAAACTCGTTCATTCGAACTTGAGTTAACTCAGTCGATGGACTCAATGCTCAAAGTAGGTAGCACTCGCACTTTTCGAGTTGGTGCGGGCGATCTTAAGATTGGGTATGCAGGCCGTATGATCAAAGCCAACGCTGCTTACTACGGCAAGCAATGGCACATCGAGCAAATTTTTCCTTTAGATGGCCTCGGTGCGAAGGCCGCGCGCGATGTTAATCAACAGCTTCATCAGGCCACCGCTGTGATGAGCCGTCGTAAATACGTGAAGCTGGGTGAATACATCCCTAACTTCGCTATGATCGATCAGCATGGTGAGTTCCTTCAAATACGTCAGCTTCAGGGTAAGCCCTTTATGCTCAACTTCATCTTCACCCGTTGCACAGTGCCTACGATGTGTCCCGCTTCAAGCACTCGCATGGCGGACATGCAAGACGCCGCCCGCGAAGCGGAGCTCAAAGACCTTCATTTTGTCAGTATTACCTTTGATCCTGACTTCGATTCGCCTGGTATTCTAAGTCAGTATGCCGATGGCTACGGCATGGAGTCGGAAAATTTTCACCTACTGACTATGAGTCAAATTGTGGTCGATGATCTCCTTCGTCAGTTTGGGATCCTGACTATGGAAGAGGATGGCACCATTAACCATACGATGGCGACCCTTCTGGTCGATGCTAACGGTCGAGTGGCTTACCGCAAAGAAGGCGCTACCTGGTCAACCAAAGATTTCATGGAAGCAGCGACTAAGCTTCTGTAAAAATGATTCCAGCTTGCGAAAGATCAGCACATTGACCTATTTTTTGGAAATAATATATGGCAGTTTTTTCCTCTAAATCTTCACCTATGGCTACTTGGTTTTCGATAGCCACGCTAAGCGTGATCTTTGTCGGTGCTTATTTTTTCTTGCGTGCGCTGCCAGATGTAGAGTGTGGCTTATTACACTACATCGAAATTGTGAATGCAGATGGGGAGATTGAGTTCTGCGCGACGAATCATGCCGGCTTTTTGGACCTTTCACGACTTGAGTATCCAATTAAAGCAAAGCTGAGCTCCGGAAATGCGGTCGCGCAAGGCGAGTCTTCACGTGTGCGACTGGATTTAAAGACTGCAGGCGGGATGTCGATCGCGCCGCACGAGTTGGCGGTGACGCATACGGAGAAAATGCACGTCATGGTGATTGATCCTTCGCTTGAGGACTACCATCACGTTCACCCTGAAGCAGTAGGGCTAGACGGACAGTATTTTTTCGATTTTACACCAGCGCTGGCCGGGACCTACAAAGTTTTTACCGAGATTGTGCCTCTTCGTAGTCGGCGACAAGCGATTGCGCTCTCTGAGCTTGAAGTGCCAGGACAATCAAACGCGCCTGAATTCGAACGCTCCATGGTGAGCTTGATCGACGGTATTCGTTTTGAATTGCTGAAGGTGCCTGATATTCTTAAGACGGGACGTGACTATCGTCTTCAGCTTCAGATTACTGATCCTGCAGGCAATGCAATCACTCTCGAGACCGTGATGGGTGCAAAGGGGCACATGGTTGCCTTTGACTCGGCCGGTACGGGCTTTGCCCACATGCATCCAATCGGGAGTGTGGCCTCGGTGCGCACGGCGGGTCTAGGCGGTGGCGGTGCTCTTGATTCCAGCGACACGGATTTAAGCTTCATGTTTAACGTGCCCAAGCCAGGCTGGTATCGCCTTTTTGCTCAGATCCAAGTTAGGGGTGAAGCTGTATTTGGGCGATTTGATCTGAAAGTAGAATAAAGTTATGGAAGATTTCGAAACCTTTAAAGCCTTACGTCTGAAGATGGACCCTAGTTCACGTCAAATGACCGATCACCAATGGAAACAATCTTACTCTGCTAACCGGAGTGCGCGTGAGAGGGTGGGCATTAGTGCAGACTCAAATAGGAGGGGCAATAAGCGCCGTAAATCGAAGTCGGCGAATCCACCCGACGATGACAGTTTAATCAGGGGTTCGCAACGGCCAAGCACAGTTTCCGGACCAAGCAATCTTCGCCAACTCGTGCGTCAGCAATCTGCCTATGCCCATCTGCGTCTAATTATTGACTTACTAGCATGGGTCGCGATTGCATTGTTCTTAATGATTGCGGTAATTTCGATGTTTTTCTACACTTCAGCGCCAGTCGCGATCATGGCCCTTCTTAAGGCAGGGGTGCAAATTATCGGAGTAGTAGTCGCTCGTTTGATAGTGCATGTAGTGGTTGATATTCCTGACATAGCGCTTCACCAGGCATTGCAAAAATCTACCGTAAAGCCAGTTATAACTTAAAGCCGCCCTGTGCTGTTTATGATTTGCTACGTGAGCGTCGAGCGCATTTCTCCTCATCTACCTAGAGTAGCCGATGAGCTCAATTTTTAGCTTCGCGGCTTTTTCCAATAGCATCACCTTATCAAGCATGACCACACGGCCGACTTCCAGTGCGGCGGTTTGGATGCCTGAATCCAGCATTACCTCGAGGGTGCGCTCGCCAAATATTGGCACATCAAAACGGTAGTCTTGCTTACGCTTGACGGCTTTGACAAAAATGAGGCCATCAGTCCTAAAGCTGCCCGCACGTATAAGCATTTGGTTGGTGCCCTCGTAGGCTTCGACTGCAAGGACAGTGCCTTTACGAACAACTGCGCCCTGGCCGACGTCTAGCTCGGTGATGCCTTTGGCGACTTGGATACCGTGTTCGATGAACTCCTCTGATGCTTTGAGTTTACCTAAAGTCATTAAGCCTTTGCTAGCGAGCTGATCGTCAAGAAAGCAACGTGCATCGAGTATTTTAATATCGATGCTTTCGATTTCTGTGGCGATGGCACCAAAAATGGTTTCGGCATTTTTGAACTTCAAGCGATTGAGAATGGCGAGCGCCTTTAGGTCAGGATGCAAGCCGTGAAAGAGTCGCTTAGGGGAGATTTGACCAGCCATCACGGCGTATTTACAGCCCAAGCTTTTGAGCGAATTGAGTAACTTACCTAGTTGGCCTACTTTGACTTGCAGATGATCCTTGTTAGCTGTCGAGTCGATAAGGCTCTGCTCTGTTTCGCCGAGAAAGGAAATAAGACGCAGGGGGATGCCCGCCGCACGAATACGCTCAGCCATCAAGATCGGGTAGAGGCCTTTGCCCGCGATTAATCCGATGGGCTGGGAATCGAAATCGTCGGGTAGAAATTTGGATGTGGGGTGCATTTTATTTGTGAAGTGTGTTGGCTTGAGCAGGCCCAAGCTTTAAGAATCGTAATGAACTCACGGAGCGCTTCTGACTCCTGAAAGTGCTTACTGCAATTGCCCGTAGGGAATTCTTAGTTGCTGGGCAGGTTGGCTTCCCAATTGAATGATGTCATTGTTTCCTGAAAAGTTATTCTTCGAATTGATAAGGACGAAAGTTAGGTTGTTGAAAATATTGTGGTCTGACAATAAGAACTGGTTTTGGTGGTAGTCCAGTAAAGTCGTTTGCCTGAAAAGTGACGCGCTTGCTGGCATGCTGTGCGGCTTGGCAGAAGCGAATTTGTTCGACTTCGAGTGACTCCACAGCTGAGGTCTTAGCTACCCTTTGGCGCTCCATGCTTTGATTGCTAATGCGAATACTTTTGGGTGCTGAGACGAACTCACGTGATTGGCTGTCAGGGTAGTAATAGGTTAAATTACCCTCATAGGCTGTGATATGCAGGCCAGTTGCATCTAGGCTGATCAGACAGGTTCCCTTGTGTAGACGCAGTTCACCTTTTGGTAATTGAATACGTAGGTCTGATATCGGAGAGAGCCGACTGCTGGCAACAGCAATCTGCCCAACTATCAAGCGTAGTTTTAAATTGGATTCAGATGGTTCGAGGTCGAGGGCTTGATCTTCTTTGTCGAAAGGGCGCTGAGTGTAATCAATGCACTCTACGACGCTTGCCCCATTGAGAGCGAGAGCGACACCATTAGAAAAAGTGAGGAAAATACGAGCATCCTTTTTTGTGGATAGAGTCAGACCTACTGGGTCTAGGATCTCGTGCGAAGCGGTTGAAACTCGTTCGCCAGACGCGTCAATCGCAGATACGGAGCCGCTTCGACTAGTAACGATAGCACTACCTTCGTTCATTGTTTGAGCTTGGAGCGGGGAGAAAATAAACAAAGCGGCCAGTAAGGTTAGTGTGCGATGTAAGTGCTTTACTTGTGAACTTGGTCTATTAAAAGCTGATTTGCTGCGGTTTTTAAAACTGTAGCTACCTAAGGCGCAGAATCGCGATAGGGCACAAATAAGGCTTCTTTTATTGCTGTCGGAGTTTGAACATGCCCCTGCAATATGGAGGGTAGACAAGCTGGTTACGGCTTGATCTTTTGAGCTGCTCACTGGCAAGCGGCGGTAAGAGAACCCATTTGATGTTAAATTCATTTATATCGCTACGATATTTACAATTTTACCCGGCACATAGATCTCCTTTTTAATCTCTTTTCCCTCGATGAAGCTCTTCACGCGTTCGTTCGACTTGGCTGCGTTAATGGCAGCGTCTTTAGAGGTGTTGGCAGCCATCTCGGCATCACCACGATACTTGCCGTTGACTTGGAAAATGATCTTCACGCTGTTTACGACCAGCTGGTGCTCATCGTGTTCCGGCCAACCAGCCTCGGCGATGCTGCCATTGTGGCCGAGGCTCTGCCAGAGCTCCTCGCTGATGTGTGGAGCTAGGGGAGCGACTAACTTGATTAAAGTTTCGACCGAATGCTTGGCGACTGATTCGCCTTGGGAGAGTTCCTTGACGCAAATCATCATTTGAGCGATCGCAGTGTTAAAGCCAAGTTCTGTATAGTCTTGCGTGACTTTCTTGATTGTCTGGTGCAGAACGCGAAGCTTTTTCTCTTCTTCGGTATCAACAGACATTCGTGATTCATCGGTGGCGAGGCTCCAGACTCGACGCAGGAAACGGGCGATGCCCTCAATGCCTTTAGTGTTCCAAGGCTTCATCGCCTCGAGTGGTCCCAAGAACATAAGGTAGAGGCGCAGCGTATCGGCACCATGGCTCTTAATGATAGTCTCGGGGTTGACCACATTACCCCTGCTTTTGGACATTTTCTCGCCGTCTTCGCCCAATATGATGCCTTGGTGAAAGAGCTTTTTAAATGGCTCAGGATCGCTGACTAAACCAATATCGTAAAGAATATGATGCCAGAAACGAGCGTAGAGCAGGTGAAGTACAGCGTGCTCAGCACCACCGATATAAAGATCGGGTGTGCCCCAATATTTTTCCTTTTCGGGATTAACTAGCGATTCGGTGTTCTTCGGATCTAGGTAGCGCAAATAATACCAACAGGAGCCTGCCCATTGTGGCATTGTATTTGTTTCGCGGATGCCGAGCAGCCAGCCTTCTTTTGCCTCCGCAGAGCTTGCGCCTGTCTTGGGGTCGATAAAGACTTTGAGCCAATTACCCGCTTTGGAGAGGGGACTTTGGCCGTCGGTTGATGGTGTGTAGCTCTCGACTGCAGGGAGTTCAAGCGGCAGCTCACTTTCCGGCACTACAATGGCGTAGAGTAACTCGCCGTCTACTTCACAGGTGACTGGGCGCTCGACGGATTTAAGTGAGTCGTCGACTTGAGAATAGTTGCTTTCCTTGAGCCAAATGACAGGGAAGGGCTCACCCCAATAGCGTTGGCGTGAGAATAGCCAGTCACGCAGTTTGAAATTGATGGTAGCTTTGCCGCGTTTGTCGGCAGCTAGTTGCTCGACGACTGCATTTTTAGCAGACTCTGAGTCCTTATTGCTAAGCTCGCCGGAGTTGATTAATTTGCCGTCGCCCGTGTAGGCTTCAGCGAGGCTACCTTCGGCGTCTTTTTTAGCAGAGCCGCCATCGTCGATTACTTGAATTATTTCGAGGCCAAATTCTCTGGCAAATTCAAAGTCTCGCTCGTCATGCGCGGGAACTGCCATGATGGCGCCAGTGCCATAGGTCATGAGCACATAGTCGGCCACCCAGATGGGGATTTCTTTGCCGTTGACAGGGTTGATTGCGAAGGCGCCAGTCCATACGCCAGTCTTTTCTTTGGCTAGTTCGGCGCGCTCTAGGTCAGACTTACTTTTGGCTTTTTCAACGTATACAGAAATTTTGTGTTGTTGGTCGGCGCTAGCTATTGAATCGAGTAAGGGATGCTCAGGCGCGATCACCATATAGGTGGCGCCGTAAAGTGTATCGGGGCGGGTCGTGAAGACAGTTAGCTGAGCGTCATGCCCTGACAGATCAAAGGTGATTTCGGCACCTTCGGAGCGACCAATCCAGTTTTCCTGCAAGCGCTTGGTTGAGTCTGGCCAGTCGAGATCCTTGAGCCCGTCGATGAGGCGTTCGGCGTACTCGGTAATGCGTAGCACCCATTGGCGGATAGGGCGCCTTTCGACTGGGAAGCTACCACGCTCCGAGCGGGGACCTTCGGGGGTGTTGAGCACTTCTTCGTTGGCAAGGACGGTGCCGAGGTCGGGACAAAACCAAACGGGCTTTTCATCTACATAAGCGAGACCCTTTTTGAAAAGTTGCATAAAGATCCACTGCGTCCACTTGAAGTAGCCAGGATCGGTTGTGTTGACCTCGCGGTTCCAGTCATAAGCGAATCCAAGTTGGGTCAGTTGTTTGGTAAAATTGGCGACGTTCTGCTTAGTGGTGGTGGCGGGGTGGGTCCCCGTTTTAATCGCGTATTGCTCAGTAGGTAGGCCAAAGGCATCCCAGCCCATTGGGTGGAGCACGTTGTAACCTTGCGCCTTCTTAAAGCGTTTGAGCGCATCGCTGGCGGTGTAGCCTTCTGGATGCCCGATATGCAATCCCGCGCTCGATGGGTAGGGAAACATATCTAGCACGTAGAAGGTTGGTTTATCTTCGAAGTCTTTGGCTTCGTAGGTGTGATTGTTGGCCCAGAATGCCTGCCATTTGGGCTCGATACTGGAAAAGTTGTATTCTTGGGTCGTATTAGCCATTTCGAGAAAACGGCGGATTTAGAAGCCTGCTTGGGCGCCCGTCAATGTCGGAAGGTTGATTTGCCAGAGTCAGCTTCATTCTTGATTTATACTTCTAAACAAATAAAGTCATTATTTTACATCAATGAAAGTCCGGTTACCTCTACGAGTTTGTTGTTTGTTCGCCCCATTAATGACGATTTCATTACTGGAAGCTAATCCACGTACGGTCGGTTTTGCGGGCAAGCGAGCTACTTCAGTTGAAGGACAACGAGTTGAGAAAAAACCCTGGGCCCAGCCGCAGACTGGTTTTATGATGAACAAGACCTTCCCCATTGAGCAATGGGATAAGCATTTCTCATCGCTCGGAAGCAAGCGTGCGCCGATCTCTTTAAGCGAAGATAAGGACAAGCAGCTATTTAAAACAAAGGTGCTCGATCAAAAGATGGTTCTTTTTGAAATGTCGCAATGGAACGAGCAGCTGAGTGACCTCCATAAAAAGGCGGGTATAGAGATGGATGATAAGGCTCGTCTAGTAGCGAATCAAAAGCTCTACTATATGATGTTGCAAGATTCTCAGAAGTACAGCGGCATGGAAGACGAACTTTCGCTGCGCGAATTAAATCGCTTCCAGTTCCGTCGGAATCGCTCGGACAGTGACATCCCAGTAGAAAGGGCTGGCTCAAGTCGGTGATGCGAGCCGGTGAAGTTCTATAAGGCTTAGTTCTATTAACTGAGCTATTTCACGCCTTTGGTATTGATTGGGGTGCTTTTTGCTGGATCGCGATCGATTACTTAAGGGCAGGCCAAGGTAAAAGGAGCTTGCCTACAAGCTAACCTCAGATTTTTTCTGAAGGCTATGAAAATGATGTCTGCCGTCCACTATTTACTCATCGCTCTCGGCCTCTTTGCTATAAACCATGCGTTTGCTGGTGGTGGCGGGGGATCACTAGGCGGTGATCATGTTTTCCCGATTCCAGAGACGGTTTATTCGGAAATGGAGGCACACCATGTCGAGGAGTTCGGGCATGAGCTTGGGCTGATCGAGCAGTTGAAGATCCGCGCGTCAGCTGATCCTTTTAATGTGGTCGCAACGATCATTTTCTTTCTCGCCGTGATGCACACCTTTCTAGCAAGTAACTTTAACAAGATGGCGCATAAGTTCGAGCTTGAGCACCGCGCAAATGTCAGCTCACACGAGAGGATTTATGTGGAGGGACGGCAACCTGTTAGTTTTAAAGCTACGCTTTTTCACTTTCTTGGTGAGGTGGAAGCGATCTTTGGAATTTGGCTGATTCCGCTACTGATTTCACTTGTGCTTATGCAGCCTGATGGCTTCGCTACAGTAGCCGTCTACATAGACACGCGAAACTATACAGAGCCAATCTTTGTCGTCATCATTATGGCGATTGCATCCAGTCGCCCCGTGATTCAATTCGCCGAATCTGCGATGCGTAGCGTGGCTTCAATCGGCAAGGAAAGCCCTGCTGCTTGGTGGCTCTCGATTCTGATCGTCGCGCCAGTGCTTGGTTCGTTTATTACCGAACCTGCTGCCATGACTATTGCAGCGCTCCTGCTAGGGCAACAATTTTACCAGCTCGATCCTACGCCGACATTTAAATACGCTACACTCGGTTTACTCTTCGTTAACATCTCGGTCGGTGGCACACTGACGCACTTTGCTGCACCTCCAGTACTAATGGTGGCTGATACGTGGCATTGGGATTTGCCTTACATGTTCACAAACTTTGGTTGGCGTGCCGTGCTCGGGGTCATCGTGGCGACAGCGATCTACTATTTTATTTTTCGTAAGAACTTTGCCTCTCTCAAGGAGCGTGCCAACGAGTTCAAGACGTCAAAGGCTTCCGAACCAAAACCTGAGCCGGCACCATTTTGGGTGGTCTTCGTTCACCTTGGTTTTGTTGCTTGGACAGTGCTTACACTGCACCATCCAGCCTTCTTCATAGGTGGCTTCCTTTTCTTCCTCGCGTTCACGATGGCAACGCACCATCACCAATACGATATTCAGTTAAAGTCGCCGCTTCTGGTTGGCTTTTTCCTCGCAGGGCTTGTCACGCATGGAGGTTTGCAGGGCTGGTGGATTTCCCCAGTGCTTAGCTCGCTCTCGGAAGTACCACTTTTTGTAGGGGCGACTATATTAACCGCGTTTAATGATAACGCTGCGATTACATTCTTAGCCTCGCAAGTTCCCGCCTTCAGTCCTGATATTCTTGTGGCAGACAATTGGGTCTCCAAGACTGGTAGCGCCCTAGCCAATGCCCGCGGGCTAGAATACGCTGTTGTAGCCGGAGCCGTTACCGGCGGTGGCCTCACGGTAATAGCCAATGCACCCAACCCCGCCGGCCAGAGCATTTTGAATAAGCACTTCAAGAATGGTATCTCACCCATTGGGCTCCTTTTTGGTGCGCTCTTTCCAACTCTAATCATGGCAGTTATGTTTATGGTTTTGCCTCACTAGGCTGATGGATAAGAGGAACCAATACGTGGAATGTAGTTGATTTGATTAGCTTGCGCGTACGGCTCAAAGCTGAGTTCCAGTCCAGTAATCATGAGCTGTATAAGGACGAAGCGGTCTTGGGGGAGAGTCAATGATTGCTGCAAGCATTCTCGTCCTGTGTTGCAAGGCCTAGCTAAAGCAAATTCAGCCGTTCGACTATTCTTTTACTAATTCTATAGACTCTTCGGTGAACTGAATTCGCCGCTCTTTGTAGAGTTTACTCAGACCCAGTTTGAAGGCCTTTTTGCTAGTGTCGAAAGTCGCGCGGATGTCTTCGGGGCTGCTTTTATCGTTGAAGGGCATTTTACCGCCAGCTGCTTTGAGCTTTTTTAGGATGACTTGGCTCACGCCAGTCACGCGACCGTAGCCGGAGGGGTCACGGCGGAGATCGATTTTGCCGTCTTTGTGCACCTTCTTTATGTAACCAGTGAACTGGTCGCCAGGTTCTAGCACATCGGAGGTCTCTTCATGGTAGAGAAGGCCTCGGTAGCGCTTATCGATGATCGACTTGAAGCCTAAGGGTGAATCGCCGTATATGAGTACCTGCACAGCATCGCCCACTTCGTAGGGTGGCATCTCGGGTGGCAGGTGATTGTGGAGGCGAGTGGAGGCTACGATGCGGTTGGTATAATCGTCTACATAGATAGCCACGACGGCGCCGTCACCTTCAGTATAGTGAACGTCACCTTGCTCGCGGTAAGGCAGCAGTAGATCTTTACTCAAGCCCCAGTCGAGGAAGGCTCCGGCGGTGGGGTGAACACTGATCACTTCGAGATAGGCGAATTCGCCGACCTTAGCGAGAGGGGTCTCGGTAGTAGCGACGAGTCGGTCTTCGGAGTCATTATAGACGAAACACTCGACTCCGGAGCCGATAGTCATCTCGGGCATGACATAACGAGTGGGCATGAGGATTCTATCATGCTGTCCACCATCGAGGTAAAGGCCGTGGTTGCTCTTTTCCAATACGGTGAGGGTGTTGTATTTTCCGATATCGGCCATGTCGTTGTTTGTTAAATTTTTAGTGTGCTAATTATGCAAACCCTCCCACCTGCCAAGTCGGTGACTCTTGTATGTCAGGGGAGAAGTTGTTGCCACTCTTGCTTATAGGGGAGGGAGATAAATTTGACCGATTTGGGAGGTCTATTTTTAATTAATGCGAGTCTCCAACTCGCGGACGATTTCAAGCAATGTTTGATTCTTACCGCCAATTGATTCGAGTGCGGTCAGGGCGGCTTCAGTGTGACGCTTGGCTTCGGCTTGGGCGCCTTCGATTCCGTGGAGGGCAACGTAAGTAGATTTGGCTGCTGCGGCGTCCTTACCAACGGGTTTACCCAAGGTTATGGTGTCGGAGGTGGCGTCGAGGATGTCGTCGACTATCTGGAAGCAGAGACCTAGATGATATCCAGCGTCTTGCATATACTTTTTCTGTGTCTCGTTTGGTCTTGAAAAGGCAAGCCCCATCTTAAGGGCGGCAGCAAGCAGGGCCGCGGTTTTATTTTCGTGAATGTAGCGTAAGGTGTCAGCATCGAGTTGTTTACCTTCGTTCTCGACATCTTCTTGCTGGCCGCCGATGAGCCGCTCACTTCCACTAGCGTCAGCGAGTTCAGTGATTAGGCGGGTAGCAAGTGAGGGAAGGTCTCCATACTCACGTGTGAGTAATTGAAAGGCATAGGTAAGCAGGGCGTCGCCTGCCAATATGGCGGTGGCCTCGTCGAATTGCGCATGGCAACTAGGTCGGCCGCGGCGTAGTTTGCTGTCGTCAATTGAGGGCAAGTCGTCATGGATCAGCGTGTAAGTGTGCAGACACTCTATGGCGACGGCGGCGGCGGTAGGGTCTGCCTCGGAAGCGAAGAGGTCCGAGGCAGCAAAGAGTAAAACAGGGCGAATGCGCTTGCCGCCAATTTCCATCGAGTAGCGCATGGCGGCATGCAATTTAGCTGGGCGCGCGTCTGCGACAGGCAGTAGTTGGTCGATACCGCTCTCAACACGGGCACGATAAGCTTCCAATTTTTCTTTTAATGCAACATTCACTACTATAACCAATAATATATTTTTTTATGAAGGAAATGCCAATATTTGAAGAAGTTTTGAATGGTCTGATCAAATTACCTGGATTTGGGGTAAAATTTTTAATTGGTAGCTTGCTGTCTTTTGTGCCAATAGTGAATATTTTTGCCTTTGGTTATCTGTATCGCTTATCGCGGGCGGTCCGCAAATCAGGCCAGCCCGCTTTACCTGCGTGGAACGACTTGCCAGGGCTCTTTCTCGATGGATTACGCTTCGCGGTCGTCTGGTTGGTCTTTTGGTTGCTGCCAATTTTGTTAGCGTCTTTGATCGCTTGGCTGATGCCTTTTGTATACCTTGGGGCATTGAGTAGTATTTTCTTCCTAACATCAGTCCTCCTCTCAACGGTTCTCTTTAGTTCCGCGCTATACCGCTATAATATGCGAAGAAATTTTAAGGACCTACTGGACATATTGCTGATCTTTAGGATGACTAGGATGGAGATGTCTCGGTTGATTTTGCCGGGTTTTGCTTTCCTTGGTTTCCTCGTTTTGCTGAAGCCGTTCTATGGTTTTGCTATTTTTGGTGGTTTCCTTGTATTAATCACCTACACGAGTCTCCGCTTCCGTAGCATAGAGGGAAATCCATCTGTTTCTTTCTAACTTTTCTGGACCCTTATGGCGGCTATAAATACTGAAAAATCACTCGGTTACTTTGGCGTTAATTTCTGTGATATGTTATTTGCACCACTCAGTGCATTAATTGGTCTTTAATTTGCGCTAACCGCTCACAATGACATCAAATATTGTCAGACGATTAGTATTATTTCATCTAACTCTTTTCGCGAGCGGTGCGTTCGCTCAGCAATCAGTGTCGGGTTTACGCTCGTTGAGTAATAACCACTTCGATGTGATCGGCCTGCATATGCGCTCTGTCTCTTATGTGAGCGATCTCAGCGCGTTTAGTGTGCAAATAGCTGAACGTTATCTCCCTCGGGAAGGTCTAACCTTTCCGTCAAACATTTTGATAAGCCTGAGGCCGGGAGAGCATGTCGACTTTAAGGGCGATTACCGTATCCGCCTTGCCGAGCGCGGATCCATCCAAGTCGACCTACGTTGGGAAGATTCAATGACGCTCGAACGTACCTGCTACGCAATTTCGGAAGCACTTTTAGTGCAGTATGCGATCTACAACTTTGGCATCAAAGCCCCTGCTAAGATACGTTCATGGACGATTGATGCCTTGGCGAACGAAGTATACGTCTCGCTTCGTTCTGCGGAATTCGTAGATTTGTTACAAGTGGCTCAAGAGATGGATGTCCCGCAACTAACTGAGGTCTTAGAGCCTTCTCGCTCAGCATTTGCAGTCCCAAGCGCTGCAGGCTATTGGCTACTGCAAACTATGAAATCGAGCACTTTTGAGCGCCCCGCCTTGCGAAGCCTATTCCAGCAAGCAATTGCTGGTATCGATATCGAGGAGTCGCTTACCGCTACTATACAGGTAAGTCAACCGACTGCGGAATTACTACCCGCGCAAACTTGGTGGGTGCAGCAGTTGAGTCTCATATTTGGTCAAGAATACGAAGTCGTGGAAACGATGAAAGTCTCGCGCGACTGGTTGGCCAAATTGGGGCGCTTTGATGCACCGCTTATGATAGGGCTACAGCCTGCAAATGAGGAGTTAAAGCTGGATTTACGTGCTGTATGGACACATCGGGCGATGCCCATGGTGCAAGAACTAGTGCAAGCTCGTTACGAAATCCTTCGCCTACGAATGACTCGTGTTAACCCTGCCTACTACAACTCAGCGCTTTATTTGGGAGAGCTCTTCGAGAGTATTTTAAATGATGATTCGTCTTACAAATATATCCATTCGCTCACAATGTATCTTAGTGAGTGGGTAGATGCCAAAGAGATGCAGGATTCGTTGGAAAATATCCTAGATTAATTCAATTACCTTTAGTCGTTCTATTATAGTGAATTAAGTTTAAAATTAGATCTTTGTGATATAAAACGACAAAAAATTGAACGCAGATACAAGTCGTGCGTCTATGTTTTTATATTCGATTATAGTTTTTAATGTTTGTTGTTTATAGTGCGTCGCTCCTGTTCGGGGGCGGCGTTCTTTTATGCCAGTTCTACTTCGAATAGCTGGCGTTGACTTGCTGGTATGTTGTACCGTAAACCTCACATGTGTACTAGACAAAATCACATCAGCGCTCAATATCGCGACCTTTATGAAAATTTATTTAAATGATCAATTAGTCGATGCCTCCGAGGCCAAGGTCTCTGTATTCGATCACGGGCTACTCTATGGGGACGGTATTTTTGAAGGAATCCGCCTCTATGATGGCTGCGTTTTCAAACTAGAAGAGCACCTCGAACGCCTTGAATACTCGGCTAAGTCAATCATGTTGGACATGCCTTGGACACGTCAGCAAATCTCAGACGCCGTTTGCGAAACCTGCCGTGCAAACGGTCTTAATGACGGCTACATTCGCCTCGTCGTCACACGAGGTATCGGCAGCCTTGGTTTATCTATCAGAAATTGCGACAAGCCACAACTCATTGTAATAGCAGATACAATTCAACTTTACCCACAAGAGTTTTACGATAACGGTCTTGCCATTATAACTGTACCGACTCGCCGTTGTAATCCTGCCGCGCTGCCACCTACTGTTAAGTCGCTTAATTATTTGAACAATATTCTTGCTAAGATTGAGGCACAACACCTCGGCTATCATGAGGCGATCATGCTGAACGATCAAGGCTACATCGCTGAATGTACCGGAGACAACATATTCATCATTCACAAGGGTGAGCTCATCACGCCATCCGCCAGTTCTGGTGCCCTCAAGGGGATCACCCGAGATACTGCTTTGGAGATCGCTGAGGAAATTGGTATCCCATGGCGTGAGGCCAAGATGACCCGTTACGACGTTTGGGTGGCAGACGAACTTTTTCTAACTGGTACAGCTGCTGAGATAGTCCCAATCGTAGAGGTCGACGCCCGCAAGATAGGTGATGGCAAGCCTGGCAAGATCACGGCTAAATTCCTCGAAGCCTTCCGCAGCAGAGCGTGTCTAGAAGGCACAAAGATCTAGCAACCTAATCGGCGATCAGCGCAATCTTTACAAACTGGAGTCAAATAAGTTTTCCACTTATTACTCTTGATTGATCTGGAATAAAATGCGATTTAGTTTTGCGATTTTGTAGGAATTGATATTTTAGTTATTATGGCTGAAAATTTAAATTGTAGTTATTGCAATAAACCCGCGACCGTTCACCTGACACAGATCGTTAACAACAAGATTATCAAGGTTGATCTTTGTGAGTCCTGTGCGCAGGCCAAGGGTGTCACCGACTCCGAAGGTTACGCGCTTACAGATCTTCTATCAAAGACAAATCTTAGCCCTGATAAGGGTAAGTCACAGATTACTTGTCCAGATTGTGGGCTGAGTACTGCGGACTTTCGTCGAACAGGTAGACTTGGTTGTGCAAGCTGCTACCATAACTTCGAGTCCTTGCTAAAACCATTTTTAGAGGACATGCACGCTGGCACCGCACACAAGGGTAAAATTCCCGACGTTGCGCTTTCTCGTCAGACTAGCATTGCCAAGTTAAACAGTCTTGAAAATGCTCTTCACAGGGCCATAACCGAAGAAGCATACGAGGACGCAGCTAGATTCCGCGACGAAATACAAGCATACAAAGAACACGTTGAATCTCAAGCCGCCCAACAATGATTGAGTCCCTTTTAAATGCCGATAATGCTGAACTCACGCAAAGCACCAAAAAAGGTGCGCCTGTGGTACTCAGCACACGCTTGCGTTTGGCTCGTAATTTAGTGGATGTTCCATTCCCTGAGCGTGCCAGTAATACACAGCGAAGTAACGTTATGACAAGGTGTGCCGATCAAATCGGCGAACTTACGCAAATGAAAAACGGTGCTTTTTTTGATGTAGCCGAACTTTCTGACCTTGAAAGACAAGTTCTTGTCGAACGCCACCTCATCAGTCGGGAACTTTGCGAGTCTCAATCTGGCTCTGGCGTTTTTATCAATAAAGATCAGACTTGCTCTATCATGATCAACGAGGAGGATCACCTTCGCATACAATTCCTGAAGACAGGCTTCAGCTTGCGTTACCTCTGGAAGCAAATCGATCGGTTCGATTCTAGTTTAGAAAATGGTCTCGACCTCGCCTTCTCGTCAGAGTTTGGCTATCTTACAGCTTGCCCGACAAACTTGGGCACTGGCCTGCGTGCCTCCGTCATGCTGCACCTGCCTGGGCTCGTCATTTCCGAGCAAATGGATAAGGTTATTCGTGCGGTAAACCAGCTCGGTATCACCGTGCGTGGCCTCTTCGGAGAGGGCTCTGATGCGACTGGCCACGTTTTTCAAATATCCAATCAGCAGACCTTAGGTGAGAGTGAAGGTGAAATAATGGCTCGTCTAGGCAGCGTACTCAAGACCATCATCGATCACGAAATTAATGCTCGTTTTAAGTACATTGAAAAGAATCGTGCCCGCTTGCTCGACCAAATCGGCCGGGCTTTTGGAGCTTTACAAAATGCCCACGTAATTAATTCGAATGAGGCCATGAATCTGCTCTCTCTTATGCGTTTGGCCGTCGATCTCGAGATGTTGCCTGAAGTAAATCGCCCCGATGTCGATAGGCTATTCATTGAGTGCCAGCCAGGTCACATTCAATACGCCGCAGGTGAGGGCATCGAGCCTGATGCCCGTGACCTTTGCCGCGCGGATATCCTACGCGAAGAATTCTTTCGATTACCCGCACTAGATTTTGACAAGGTTAACAAACTCGTTTAGTTTTATATTAAATTATGGAACCTATGAATAATTTCACTCCACGAGCACAACAAGTTTTGGCGCTCGCTCGCAAAGAAGCCGATCGTTTCCATCACAACTACGTTGGGACAGAGCACCTTTTACTCGGTCTGATTAACCTTGGACAAGGAGTTGCCGTTAATGTGCTTCAAAAAATGGGTCTCGATCTTCAGACCGTGCGAGCAGCCGTCGAAAAACAAGTCGGAACAGGTCCCGAGAGTAAGCCTTCGGGCAACATTCCCTACACACCACGAGTGAAAAAGGTGCTGGCACTCTCTGGTAAAGAGGCGAAAGCGCTGAACCACTCCTATGTCGGCACAGAGCACATACTTCTAGGTCTCTTACGCGAAGGCGAGGGCGTAGCAGCGCGTGTGCTCAAATCCCTCGACGTCGACATCGAGCGTTGCCGAAATGAAATCCTCGCAGAACTTGATCCAAACTTTTCTGGTGAGACTGGAGAGGCAACAGCGGCAGGCTCCAACCCCAGTAGTCTCGATGACAAAAAGGATACTAAGACGCCTGCTCTGAAGGCATTTGGTCGTGATCTCACCGCGCTCGCTAAAAATGGTGAACTCGACCCAGTGATAGGCCGCAGTGAAGAGATTCGCCGTGTTGTGCAGATTCTCAGCCGTCGCACTAAAAACAATCCGGTGCTCATTGGTGAAGCCGGTGTCGGTAAGACGGCTATCATCGAAGGTCTTGCTCAAGAAATTTCCTCCGGTATCGTGCCCGAAATCCTAGCGGACAAACGTCTGATAACTCTCGACCTAGCTTTAATGGTGGCTGGGACCAAGTATCGAGGTCAATTTGAAGAACGTATTAAGGCAGTCATGGATGAAATCCGCCGTGCCAAGAATGTCATTATCTTTATTGACGAGCTTCACACGATTGTTGGTGCGGGCGCGGCCGAGGGTGCCATGGACGCGTCTAACATTTTTAAGCCTGCGCTCAGTCGCGGTGAGCTACAGTGCATTGGTGCTACCACTTTGGCAGAATACCGTAAATACATCGAAAAAGACAGTGCGCTCGACCGTCGCTTTCAGTCCGTCAAGGTTGATGCCCCTTCCGTTGAAGACACAGTTCTCATTCTTAATGGCATACGTAGCAGATACGAGGATCACCATAAAGTCGAATTCACAGATTGTGCACTTATGGCGGCAGCTAAGCTTTCCGAGCGCTACATTACCTCGCGCTTCCTCCCCGATAAGGCGATCGACATTCTCGATGAGGCGGGTGCCCGTGCTCGCATTGAGTCACTCAAACAGCCACCCGAGTTTGATGCTATGACTGGTGAGATAGATGAGGTCTGTGCCAAGAAAGAAGATGCTATTGCTAAGCAAAACTTCGAGAGTGCTGCCAAATATCGCGACGAAGAGAAAAAACTACGCAAAAAGCAAGCCGTCGTGATCGATGATTGGAAGAAAACTCGTGAAGAGAACCGCCTCGTCGTCGACGAAGAGGATATGCTCCAAGTGGTTGCTGCCTGGACAGGGATACCACTATCTAAAATGGAAGAGTCCGAGAGTAAGAAACTGCTTAATCTCGAAGACGAACTACAAAACGAAGTGATTGGTCAGACTGTGGCAACAGAAGTCATTTCCAAAGCCCTTCGCCGCTCTCGCGCTGATCTTAAAGACCCTAAACGCCCAATAGGCTCCTTTATGTTTCTTGGACCTACTGGTGT
>PKCJ01000019.1 GCA_002862945.1 Opitutia bacterium
CCGATGAAAGACATTCTTGCCGAGCTGAACAAATACCCCGTGGCTACACCGCTTTCGCTGAGTGGCACAATCATTGTTGGGCGCGATATCGCACATGCGAAGATTCAAGAACGTCTTGATCAGGGGCAAGGCATGCCTGATTATTTGAAAAATCACCCGATCTACTACGCGGGCCCTGCAAAGACGCCTGCTGGTAAACCTTCTGGTTCTTTCGGTCCAACTACTGCTGGGCGTATGGATAGCTATGTGCAAGCTTTCCAGAAAGAGGGCGGCTCTATGATTATGCTAGCCAAAGGTAATCGCTCAAAGCAAGTCACAGATGCGTGTAAGGAATTCGGCGGTTTCTACCTTGGTTCCATCGGTGGGCCAGCTGCTTTGCTGGCGGAGCATAATATTAAAAATGTCGAAGTGCTTGAATACCATGAACTCGGAATGGAAGCCATCTGGAAGATTGAAGTGGAAGACTTCCCCGCTTATATTCTGATCGATGATAAGGGTAACGACTTCTTCGCCGATGTCCGCACAGCTTGCTCGAAATGCGCCTTGAGCGCTTACGAAAATGCTCGCACCAATATGGCGAAGTAGTTTCGCACTTAATGCGGATTGTGCACAGAATATTTTTTACTCTCTTGTTCGATATTTATTGTTCGGGATTGTAATCCAATAGATTTCGACTATTTTTACTTATAATATGCGTCTTGTTTTACTAACCTTTGTTAGCTTTTCGCTCGTTCTGCAAGTGCAGGGTGCGTCTAGTTTGTTGAGCGATTGTTTGAGTCTGGGGAATACGTGTAAAATGGAGTTGTCAGCGGGATCCACTTGCGGCTGTGAGCAGGCGGGCGATTTGCATATGCTACCTGCTACCTCAGGAGATTGCCCATATGAATGTTTGAACTGTAATTTGGAGGCGCACGCCGCCGACTTTCTGCTCTCACTACCATCGATCTCTCGAAAGGCTGAAGTCAATTGGGCCATAGATGCTGCAGTGAAAATGGTGGTGGCCGAATGGTCACCCGACCCCTTGTATGTAATTGTTGACGCGAAGATCGTCGCGTCGCCGCCACACCGTACTATGACGGAGTGGGGTGTTTGGCTTTTATGAGTTCTGCACTCGCGGACGCGACAGTTGCGTCCGCCTGAAATTGTGCGACGAGGGAACTTTTTATCCTAGAAGCCGTGGCTGGCTCGTTGGCGCATACCCACTTTGCTCCAGTCATGCTTACTATTACATACTATGAAACAATTTTTATTATCAATTTTTGCGCTCTCTTCTTTGGCAATGGCAGCGCAGGCGCGAAGTACGGAAGTAGGTGACTCCTCTGAGCTTCGCGATCAAGCCGCTAAAGAGATGGTTGAAAACCATCCAAACTACCTAGCTGTCTATACCAAAGGGCTGGTTTGCAGCTCTTGCGGCATCGGTTTACGCATCCATAGCTCGAAGCTCGAAGGTGTGGATAAATCACAACTCACCAATGGCGTTGATCTCGATGTGAAAAAGCAATTGGTCTTGGTCGCCTTCAAGCCAGATGCGGCTATCGACGTCGATGGCGTGCGCGAGGCGATTTATAATGCTGGTTATGATCCTGTTCATTACTATATCTGGACGCAGATGGACGGTATTGTTCAAACCGTTTACCCTGTCTCCGAAAAATGAGGCGTCTTATTTTTCGAGGCTGCTGTGGTGGTCTGGCGCTAGGCTTCATTGCGCTGTCCCTCGTGAATGCGGATCAACCCATTATGAATATGATGCCGCGCTGGGATGGGGGCTACGGCTTCCAAGTCCGAGCGGAGCATGTCCACCGATCAGATCTGAAGCAGGGTAAAGATGCGGTTGGGCGTGGCTTCACCGAGGATCTAACTCAGTTACACCTTGAAAGCGTTTACACTTGGGATCGTTCGATACGTCTCACAGCGAAGTTGCCTTATGTTGCAGAAGCGCGACGTGAGGTTCTTGGTGCGGTCGGTCAAAAAGTGGTGCAACGCGATGATGGAATCGGTGACCTCACCCTGGCTTTGCCGTTAAAGTATTATTTCAACCTCGATGCTCGCACTGGCTCTTGGACGCTGGCGCCGCAGTTACGAATTCCATTGGGTAAGGAGGACGACGAATTCGAGGTTTGGGACGGCGTCTGGGGGGGTGGACTTTCGCTCGGCTACGAGACGGAGACCTATCATTGGTTTTTCGCGACCAGTGCTGGCTTCTGGATCTTTGAGCAGCCAGAGCCAGCGGAGTGGACTTACTCGCTCGACCTCGGTTGGAATGCGCGCGAGGATATGCAAATCCTTTGGGAAAGCGACCTGAGTTGGGACGATGAGAATAAGTTTTTTCTTTCAGCGGGCCCGGCGCTTTACTGGCGCTGGAATGACAAAACCCATATTCGCATTGAGTGGAAGCACGACTTCGTCTCGCGCGTGACCTCGGATCGGCCTGACCATGGAAATGGCGACCGCTTTAGCGCGGGGGTTGGCTTCGTTTTCTAAGCTTCGCGTCGCAGAAGGAAAGCTCCCGCACCATCATGGCTGGTCTCCCAAGGGAAGCTAAGTATTGCTTTTTCTAGGCTAAATACACGGCCTGATTGACTCGCTAAAAATTCGTCGACGACCAGCTGATTCTCCGCAGCCTCAATACTACAGGTGCTGTAAGTAATTCGACCACCCGCTTTAACGAATCGGGCAGCAGAGTGCAGCAGCTGAAGCTGTAACTTTGCGCAGTTTTCGATATCCTTTGGCTGTAGCCTCCACTTCACATCTGTACGGCGCTGAATCACGCCAGTATTTGAACAAGGTGCATCGAGCATGACGGCGTCATACGAGCTTGGTAGGCTTTTGTCCTCAAAGGTGTTTGCATCCATTTCGAGTAGATCACACTCGACGAGCTCACATTTCAGGTCTTTTGAACGAAGTGTGGATAGATTCTCTTCGAGTCGCTCGATTCGCTTACCGGGCAAGTCCACAGCCACGATCTGCCCCTTACCTTGCATCGCGTACGCCATGTCGTAGGCCTTACCTCCAGGGGCGGCGCATAGGTCAAGCACTGATTCGCCTGCCCTTGGCCCGAGCAGGGAAGGCGCGATTCGCGTGGAGGGATCCTTAATATAGGCGTTACCCTTGTTAAGAAGTGGATGGAAATCTTCCTTCCAAGAAATCTTCCCTGTGACTTGATAAAATTGCGGCCATTGAGTCGCTTCAAGACCTGGGGGAATCTGGACTTCGTCATTGTATACTTTTAGATAGGTGGGTGGGATCCCTTGATTCCATTCGAGCAATTGCGTGCAGGCCCTAGGGAACTCCTCTTGCCAATGTGCGACTAACCATTCGGGGTGGCTGTAAAAGGCGGCGGGCGCTTTTTTGGCCTTGATTTGCTTAAGCGCCACAGGCAGCTTCCGCAAGATGGCATTGAGGAAGCCCTGATCAAAGCGATTGACGACTTGCTTACTACGTTCGACTGCGTGGTGAATAATTTTTGGATGCCGGTCGGCTTCGGCATCTAATATTTCATAGCCTGAAACTAGGAGAACTGCTTCGACACTAGATTTGCTCTTTTTACGTAGAAGTTTCCTCAGCGCTGCCCTCGTCTTGTGTCCATGGCGAAGCGCACCCAAAAAAAGTGACTGGCAAGCGGCGCGACGTTCACCTGTAAAATTTTCAGGAAGTTGATCCAGCAGCTGATCCGTTTTTTGCTCGCCTATCAGATAAGCTTGCACCAAGTACACAGCTGCATCCCAGCCCGTTGTGGACTTTGAGGATAAGCTTAACTTAATACTTCTCATTAGCGCAAAACCTGTCCATATTGGATTGTTTACGACATAGACAAGCAATTATTATGAATAAAGAGGCCATAGATGCTCTCATCGAAAAGAATCCGAAACTGCTTTCGCACCGTGGGAAGCTCGAAACTATGGTGCCAGGTAATTACTGCCTGCACCGAAGTTGGGGTTTCGGTAAAATCGTCGACTATAACGCTGCAGATGACCGTCTGATCATCGATTTTGAGGATGGTAAGCAAGGTCATGCAATGGCACCCGCTTTTTGTGTGGATAAGCTCGATATCCTTCTGCCGAATGACCTTTTAGTGCGCTCCCGGACTGAGGCAGAGGTCATCGAGACGATGATCAAGAAGCAGCCTGCTGATTTGATTTGTGAAATAATATCTGCCAGTGAAAACCAAGCCATGATGACCTCTGAGATTGAGCGTTTACTCGCGCGCGTCATTGGGCCAATCAAATACAAGAAGTGGTGGACAGCTACCAAAAAGGTATTGGTTAAAGATCCTCGCATCGGTGTGCCGCTCAAGAAGACTGAGCCCTATATTTACCGTGATGAGCCAGTGAAGCCCGAGGACGAAATCCTTGAACAGTTTCACGGTACCAAAAACTCGATGCAAAAGATCGAACTGGGTGAAAAGCTGTATGCTCTTTCTGAGAATATCTCCGTCGTGCGTGAAGAGATGCCGCAAATTCTCACCGAGTTGACTGATGCGATTGCAAATGCTAAGAGTCTCAGTCAAGCCAATCGCTTGCACGGTGTCTGGGTACGAAACAACCTAGCGCGAGATCTTCACGAAGATGTAGAAACTCTCGAGCCATCGTCCGCTTCAATTCTCGACGCGACCAACGATTACTCTGAGCTCGCAGCTGAACTGCCCGCTCAATATTTTAAACGCTATCTTGATCTAATTAGCCGCTCTTATCCAGATAAGTGGCAGGGCATGGTCGAAGATCTTCTGCGTAATTCAAGCGGTAAGTTCACTAGTGAGTGTATTAACTTCATGATTGAGAATGAGATGCAAGATCGTATCAGCTACTGTCTAGACCGCTGGCTCAAGGAGCAGACGATCAAAGGGCCCCTCCTTTTTTGGGTTGTTAAAAACCGTGCTTCTAAGAAATACGGCGCCATCATCGATCCACTTGTCAACCCACGTCTCTTAGCTGCAATGTTTTACGCGATCGACTACGAAGCTCTGCAAAACGCGAGCACTCGCCGGATACCTCTGGCTGACCTGCTTAGCGACGACACCACATTGATCCCCGATCTCTTATCCCAGGCCAGTGTCGAGACTGCTAATGATCTCGCGCAAACTCTTTTGCTTAACCAAGGTTTCGGGGATCTGACCAAGAAGTCACTCCTTGCTCGCTTCATCAAGCAATTCCCTTCCGTGCAAGCACTCCTTGCTGGTCAAGCCGCCGAGACCTCTGAGGACGATACTCTCATCGTATCTCAAGAAAGCTTCAACGAAGCAAAGGCTGAATACGAAGAGCTCATTGCGACCAAGATTCCTGAAAATAAATTAGCCATCCAAGTCGCTCGCGATCACGGTGACTTGAAGGAAAATTCTGAATATAAGATGGCCCGACAAGACCAAGATTTGTTGCTGTCTCGTAAGAACGAGTTAGAAGTCGATCTCTCTCGTGCTCGTGTGACTGACTTTACCGATGCCACTACCGAAAACGTTGGTATCGGTAGCATTGTCGAGCTGAAGGATGGCTCTTCTGGGAAAAAACAGAAATACGCCTTCCTTGGTGCATGGGACAGTGATCCTGATAACGACGTACTCTCTTACAAGACGCCCCTCGTACAAGCCCTCATCGGAAAAGAAAAGGGCGCCACCGTTACCACCAAGATCGGCGGTAATGAAGAGAAATGGACGATCCTCAGTATCGCCCGCTGGGTAGATAAAAAGTAGTCTAAGCCGCAACCAATCTGAACAAAAGGCTCTTACATTTACGTGAGAGCTTTTTGTGTTTTGGTTAGAGCCCCGCCTTTAGGTGGCAGCGTGAGAGAGCGCTAAAAGTCGAAGCCCAAACATCTAATTTCCGTCGTCGCTAATGCCTAGTTTCTGACGGATCTCAGGGAACTCGCTGAGCTCGGCTAAAAACTCATCCACGTCAAAGTCGGCCACCATGAAATCTTCAAACTCAAAAGTAGGGGTTTTGGTCTGCCCGCTCAATGCAAGCATCGCGTCCATATCCTTGGGATTTGCATTAACATCACGCACTTGAACTTGTATTCCTTGGCCATTGAAAAATGAGAGTGCCTCACGACACCAAGGGCAGCCAGATTTGATGTAAAGTATCGGCAGTTTATTTTTATTCATTCGTTAATAATGCATCTCTGCGAGTGTCTTTGACAACGTAAATTCACTGTTTTGAAAGTTTATATTTAGCCGACTTGCACCTCGCCACGAAGTTTTGTATAAGCATAATATTTTAATGAGTTTTATCAATGCACCTGCCAGGCCTTCAGAAATGTCCGATTCGATTTCCGTCAAAGGTGCCCGCGAGCATAATCTAAAGAACATCAACATCAACATTCCGCGTAATCAGCTCGTGGTGATCACAGGGGTCAGCGGTTCGGGTAAGTCATCTTTGGCTTTCGATACGATTTACGCGGAGGGCTACCGTAAATACATCGACAGCTTATCAACTAAAGCTCGCATCGTACTTGAGCAAATTCCGCGTCCAGACGTGGACTACATTCAAGGCCTTTCCCCTGTCATCGCACTGGAGCAACGCAACGCTGGGGGAGGTAACCCACGTAGCACCGTTGCGACCGTCACGGAGATCGCCGATTTTGCCCGCGTGCTTTGGGCGGTCTGTGGCACGCCCTATTGTCCTAAAGATGGTGGCATTATCGAGCGTCGTTCGATGGACGACTGCCTAACTCGAATTTACGCCGAGCCTAGAGACAGTCGCCTAATGATACTAGCTCCGTGGATGACGGCCAAACCTGCGATTCTTCGCGAAGAGTTGCCTCGCCTGCAGCAACGTGGTTTTCAGCGGGTCCGACTCAACGGCGAGATTCGCCGTCTCGATGAGCCCAATCTTATCGATTCCAAAGCCTCCACAATCAGCGTCGAAATCGTCGTGGATCGGGTCGTGCTCAAGCCAAATCAGCGCAGCCGACTCGCCGATTCGCTCGATCTCGCTTTTAGCGAGGGGGGAGACCGTGCGATTATTTTAATCGAGGAGGATAAAAGTTGGCGCGAGTTAGCGCTTAGTAATCGCCTAGCTTGTGTCATTTGTGGCGATGTTTACGAACCCATCACACCACGCCACTTTTCATGGAATCACGCCGAAGGCGCCTGCCCTGAGTGCGGCGGCCTAGGTGAGACGCTTCAGTTCCAGCCTGAGCTTGTTGTGCCCGACCCGAGTATCAGCTTGAAGAAGGGTGCGATCAAACCTTGGCGCCTTGGCTCCAAGCAGATGATCATTCGGCATAACGCCATTCTGAAACAACTGGCGGAGCAATTACCCTTCGATCCGACTCTACCATGGGAAGAACTCGACCCTGATACCCGTGAGCAAATCATCCATGGTGCCGGCAACCGGCGATTCAGTTTCAAGCTCAAAGGTGGCAATATCAAGCCCGAGTCGATGACCTTTGAAGGAGTTTTGGCTGACCTTGAAAATATTCGTCGTAACACTACGAGCGATGGCCTCCGTGCCCGGCTCATGGCCTACCAAACCAGTAGCCGCTGTGAATCCTGCCAAGGTCGGCGCCTACGCCAAGCTAGTTTAAGCGTTTTGATCGAGGGCCGTTCCATTACCGAACTGCTCGCCATGTCGCTTCGAGAGGCACAAAATTTCGTCGATGAGCTTTCAACAAATCCTGATTACCAAACCGTGAGCGATGCCGTGCGCGGTCTCGGCTCGCGTATTTCTTTTCTCAATGAGGTCGGCCTTAGTTATCTCACGCTTGACCGCTCCTATGCAAGCCTGAGCGGCGGTGAAGCCCAGCGCGTCCGTCTCGCTACTCAGCTCGGTATGTCTCTTGTCGGTGTGGTCTATTTGTTAGACGAGCCCAGCATAGGGCTTCACCCGCTCGACAATCGCCGACTCATTCAGACGCTTATTGGTCTGCGTGAGCGGGGAAACTCAGTCGTGGTAGTCGAGCATGACGGCGAGACGATGCTAGCCGCGGATCATCTGATCGAATTAGGTCCTGGAGCAGGCATTGAAGGCGGTGATCTTGTCTACCAAGGCAGTCCAAAGAAATCTTTCAAAGATAAAAAGAGCCGATCGGGTATGTTCCTAAGTGGTGCGGCTCGCGTGGAGAAGGATGCCAAGACCCTGCGTCCAAAAATTGATTGGCTCAAGATTCAAGGTGCGACTGAGAACAACCTCAAGAGCATCGATGCTAAATTCCCAGTTGGCCTGCTAACTGTAGTCTGCGGCGTGTCTGGCTCTGGCAAGAGCACCCTGGTCAATGACATCCTCGCCAAAGCGGCGGCTTTTAAACTCAACCGTGCCAAGACTATCCCGGGCAAACATAAGAAGATTTCAGGCCTCGATAACTTCCTCTCCGTTATACAAGTCGATCAATCTCCCATCGGTCGAAGTCCGCGTTCCAACCCAGCTACCTTTACCAAGCTCTTTGACCAACTACGTGACCTCTTTGCTAAATGCTCAATCTCTAAAATTCGTGGCTACAAGCGTAATCGTTTTTCCTTCAACGTCAGCGGTGGCCGCTGTGAACGTTGCAAGGGCGATGGTATGATCAAGCTAGATATGCAGTTTATGGCCGACGTTTACAGTGAGTGTCCCAGTTGTAAGGGTCGCCGCTATAACCGCGAAACGCTCGATGCACGCTTTAAGGGCTACAGTATCGCCGACGTTTTGGCGATGAGCGTGGATGAGGCACTTAAAGTTTTTAGTAAGCAACCCAGAATTGCAGAAAAACTCCATACACTCGCAGACGTAGGCCTTGGTTACATTAAGCTCGGTCAACCTGCTCCAACGCTTTCGGGTGGCGAAGCCCAACGCATCAAATTGTCCTTAGAGTTAAGCAAACGCCAGCAAGGTCAGACGCTCTATATTTTGGACGAACCGACCACAGGGCTACATTGGCTCGATGTGCAACGCCTAATGGACTTAGTTTTCAAACTCCGAGACGCAGGGAATACGATCCTCATTATCGAACATGACCTTGACGTCATCCGCATGGCTGACTGGATCCTGGAACTGGGCCCCGAAGGTGGCCAAGCTGGCGGCGAGATACTATTTCAAGGGGAGAGCATCGAGTTTTGTCAGGGCAGTAGTAGCCCGACGCAGAGTGTCTTATCCTGACAATTTATATCTTCAGGCTAGTATCCTTTTGATCGAATTTTTTGAAACTCGTTCGTATGCGCGATAAGCGTGTTTGGCAGATTTTAGAACCTGGTCGAAGCGTTCGTTGCCTTTTGCATTTTTAAACTCAAACCCCAGTAGTGCTCGCCCGACGCGCTCGCCCGAGTAGACATAGTTGAAATAGCAGAGATTTGAATGGGGGCTGACTATTTTGAGGAAATCCGCCAGCGCACCGGGGCGCTCGTGAAATTCAAGGGTGATGAATATCGGACAGCTCAAGAGCTTTGACTGATAGTGAATCAAGCGAAAGCGCACGTCGGTTTCTGAAGTCACCTCTTCATAGGTGTAAGCACCATCGACGAGTGCTTGCGTGAGTAATTTGAACTCCATCGGCGAGACATCAAAGCCGATAACGGGTGCAGCCATCGCGGAATCGGTTTTGCCGTATTGGAAGTCGGCGATGCTCACTGTTTCTGGCATCGATTTGAGTAGTCCGTACATCGCGCCCGCTTTTTCGGGAATCTGAATTTTCAGGAAACGTCGACGAGCTGCCCCCACTGCTGACCGTAGAGCGATGGTGGCTAATTGTTCAAAGTCCATATTTGCACCGCAAAGTATGCTAAGCACGCGCTTGCCCTCGAGCGTTTTGCGTTGTTTCAGAATCGCGGCCACACCCATTGCGCCTGAAGGCTCTGGGATGCAACGCAGTTGTTCCCAAAGGAATTGAATCGCGGCAGAGACTTCGTCATTCGTCACCGTCATCCATTCGTCGACTATGTCGGTGCAGATTTGGTGAGTGAGTGTGCCAACCTCACGCACCGCTGTGCCATCACAGAAGACATCGACATGGTCTAGAGCTATGGGGGCGCCTGCTTTGACTGCAGCAGCCATGGATGCTTGATCGACGCCTTCGACGCCAATGATGTGGATACTAGGAAAATTTGTTTTCAACCAAGTTGCCGCTGCGGCAGCCATGCCTCCACCGCCGACTTGCAGGTAGGCGACATCGAAGGGACCTTTGCCGGACATTACGATCTCGTCAGCGAGGGTGCCTTGGCCAGCCATGACCGCGAGGTCGTCGTAAGCGTGGATGTAGATGAGGTCTTCTTTGGCTGCGCATTCGTGCGCGGCAGCGCTCGAGCTGTCGTAGCTGTCGCCGTGAAGGCGGATTTCTACGGATTTGCCGCCATGGCGTTTAACGGCGACTTGTTTCATTCGGGGAGTGGAGAGCGGCATGTAAATGATCGCACGCGTATTGATTTTTCTAGCAGCCAGCGCCACACCTTGCGCATGATTGCCCGCCGAAGCGGTGACAACGCCCGCAGCTAATTCATCAGCGCTGAGTTGCGCCATAAGGTTATAGGCACCGCGCCATTTGTAGGCATGGATGGGCGAGAGGTCTTCGCGCTTCACGAAGATTTCTATGTTGGAGCTATCCAAAAGAATTGAATCTAGAGGCGTTGCCTCACCCATATCGTAGATGCGGCGACGTGCAAATAAGATCTCCTTACGAAGATCACGCTGTAGTGATTCGCTATCCATTTGGTGATTGCACAGTACTTTTGTAGCATGCTCAAGTTTGATCGTAGCATGCTAGTTCGCACTCGCCAGTAGAAGATTGCTTGCGCGTAAAGTATTGACCACGGCGCGAGCAAGCTCGCACCCTACCTGTCGAAATGGCTAGTCCTCTAAAAAATTTACCCATCTACGACGTCGCCGCCGAACTACTCGCTGGTATCGCCTCGACGGGGCGGATCGTACTCGCCGCGCCTACTGGCTCGGGCAAGTCTACACAGGTGCCCCAGATCCTACTCGATCAGGCTGGTATCGAGGGAGAGATCGTCATATTGCAACCTCGGCGTCTGGCGGCACGACTTCTAGCCAAGCGAGTCGCCTATGAGCGCGGTGTTAAGCTAGGTGATGAGGTCGGCTATCAAATTCGTTTTGAAAATATAGTTAGTGCTAAGACTCGCATTCGATTTGTTACCGAGGCGATCCTATTGCGGCAGATTTTAGAAGATCCTTCTCTCAAAGGGGTTGGTGCGATCGTATTTGACGAGTTTCACGAGCGACATTTGACCAGTGATCTAAGTCTCGCTTCGGCTCTACAGACGGTGCAGTCGAAGCGGTCAGACTTAAAGCTAGTCGTGATGTCGGCTACTTTGGATATCGATACGCTTGAGGGCTTTTTAGCGCCTTGTTCACGAGTGGAAACATCTGGTCGGATGTATCCTGTTGAAGTGAGCCATGCGGGTTCTGCGCTAGGGCGTAATACAGCCCCCGTTTGGGAGCGAGCCGCTGCATCCTTTAAGAAGCTAGTGGGTGCAAAGCATTCGGGCGACGTGCTCATCTTCATGCCAGGTGCGTTCGAGATTCGAAAGACGATTGATGCAATCCAGGCATTGTCCGAAGCACGTGGCTATGAGGTTTTGCCCTTGCATGGAGAATTGCCACCCGACGCGCAGGATAGGGCGGTCACTAGTGGTGACGTGCCCAGGGTGATCGTATCGACCAACGTGGCCGAGACTTCTATTACGATCGAAGGTGTGCGCGCGGTGATTGATGGGGGTCTTGCGCGAATCGCACGTTACGATGCACGAAGAGGCATTAATTCAATTTTGGTTGAGCCGATTAGTCGCGCATCGTCGGAGCAACGCTCAGGTCGAGCCGGACGAACGGGCCCTGGTCTCTGTGTTCGACTTTGGAGTGAAGCGGAGCACGAGGCACGCTCGGCACGCGACGTGGCTGAAGTGAAGCGCGTCGATTTGTCGGAGACTGTATTGATGCTGGCGGCTGCGGGTATGAGTAAACTCGATCAGTTTGAATGGTATGAAGCGCCCAGCAAACAATCTTTGGAACGTGCCTATGGCTTACTTAAAGATTTAGGAGCTCTGGATTCGAGTAGTGAGATCACGGTGCTCGGTCGTCAGATGTCACGCTTTCCCTTGCACCCTCGCTATGCGCGATTGTTGATCGAGGCTGATCGTTTAGGTGTGATGCAAGATGCCGCATTGATTGCGGCACTGAGTCAGGGGCGACCCTTTTATCGAGCTTCACGCGATGGCCGCGTGCGACGTGAGCAGATTCGTCAGATCGAGGATAATGCCGATGCTCGTTCCGATTACTTTGTGCATCTACAAGCATGGGAGATTGCTCGTGGGGCTAAGTTTAACGCTAACGCATGTAGCGCACTAGGTATCTACGGTGCTGCGGCCCGACAAGCTGGCGAGGTAGCTCAGCAAATTTTACAAGTCGCTGAACGGGTGGGCTTAGATATGCGCAGCGGTGCGCTGCCCGATGCAGAGGAAAGTATTTGTCGCTGTCTACTGGTTGCGTTCTCGGATCACCTAGCTCTGCGCAATGATCGCGGTACGCGCCGCTGCAAGATGGTGCACGACCGTTCGGGCGAGTTACGACGTGAGAGCCTCGTTGAAAGTGAACTCTTTGTGGCAGCTGAAATCGAAGAGCGTGAGCTGCGGGGTGACGTCTCTGTCTTGCTCGGACTGGCAACAAAGGTGGAAGTTGAATGGCTAGAAGAAACCTTCCCCGATGATTTCAATGAGGTGACAGAGACGAGTTATGATTCTAACGCAAGGCGTGTCATTTGTCGCACTGAGCGATATTTTCGTGATCTCGTCTTACATTCCAAAGATCAGGGGGATCCGGACTTCGATCAAGCAGCCAGTTTATTAGCAACTGAAGTGGTGGCGGGCCGTCTCAATCTAAAAAAATGGGATGCTGCGGTAGAAAACTGGATACAGCGCGTTAATTTTGTGGCCAAGCACTGCCCCGAAACGGAGATCGCCCCGATCGACGGCGAGGCGCGTCAATTATTGATTGAACAAATTTGTCATGGCGCTCTTGGGTATAAAGAAATCAAAGATCGGCCTGTGCTTCGTACGGTCAAAGAATGGATACGTCCCGAGCAAATTTACTACATCGATACCTATGCCCCAGCAGAGCTTGACTTGCCACGAAAGAAACACCCCGCCCGTATACGTTATGAAGCTGATGGCAGAGCTATTATTACCTCAAAGCTACAGGATTTCTATGACGTTCCCGGTAAGACCTTAAGTGTGGCCAACGGGCAAGTGGCGCTCCTGGTTGAGCTTCTCGCTCCAAATCAAAGACCCGCGCATCTGACTGATGATCTCGATAGCTTCTGGGACGGCGCTTATTTGCTCGTGCGCAAAGACCTCGCCGGTCGTTATCCGAAACATGAGTGGCGGTAGTTAACGTAACAGCACCGTGCGCGGCTAGTAGTAGGTTAGCCGCCTTTTACTGCCAAAGATCGGGCACGGCCAAACCTGTTTTGGGCATCCACGGCTAGAGGATTGACTGAAAAGCCATGAGTACTTGCTTATAGCTTTTTACCTTTGGCATTAGAGCCGCATAGGGCGACTTCCATTCCCATCTTTTTGGCCAACTCAGCTTTTGCATACATGCAGTTGTCGGCCTCTTTAGCGCTTTTGGCGTAGGCGACGTTGATGTGATTGGCTTGGTGGCGTGCCATCATCTGGTCGCGGCTCACGCCATAGGTCACGGCGTGCATGATTGGCCACTGAGGAGTGGTCTCGTCGAGGCGGCGCTGTGTCTCTTTCTTAGGTAGTGTGATTACTTTTGCGCGGCCAAGGTCCATCTTGAGTTTACCGTCTTCGATGAAGATTCGACTCCAGACGATTTCACCAGGCTTAGCTATACCATGCAATGTACTGCCGCCCTTGGGGAAGTACATTGCGGGCTGGCGGTAGCCGTGGCTTCCTTTCCATCCGCCTATGTGGTGCTCGATGGGTGCCGATCCAGAAATAAGGAAGACCCATACATATTCGTCGCTTGTGCCTGATCTGTCCCAGTCGCCCCAACGTAGATCATGGAGGGTTGTCTCGGTAGGCTGCTTTAGTGCAGTGTGCACACGCTTTGTCATGAGGGCGTCGAGGCCACAGCACTCATCGACTTCGTTGAAATGTGGGTAAGTTTCACCCTTAAGAATAACCTCGCCCTTGGCATTTTTGACCGGAGGTCTGTCGGTGCTGTTGAGCATACCTTCTACGAGGTCGGAGGCTGGGCAAAGATCCTTAAGGCCTTGCTGGTATTGGATGCCAAGTGCGTCACAGCCATAAGTGTCACCAATGCGGCATGCGGCTACATACATTTTACATTGTTCGATCACTTGTGTCTTTGTAAGGCTACTCTTACCGTTACGTCCGAAGTGGAGATTGAAGCCCTTTTTCACGATGTAGTTATAGACTTCGTTGGCTTCAGCTTTAGTCACGGTTTGCATTTCAGCGTAGAGTGCGCTCTGGCTGAGTTGCTCCTTATAAACGCCTGTCTGGAAGAGTAATTCATCGGGTATGGTCGCATTGTACATACCCATACAGAATTCATCAAACACACCCATGATGGCTTTATTTCGGTCAAGGTCAGTGAAGATTTTTTCGGCAACTTTCTTCAGGTGCGCAGGTGTGCCCATACTCTTGTATTTCTTAACATGAGCAGTTTGGTGGCTCACGCTACCTGTTTCTAGCCATTTCTTGAGCTTCTTTTGAAAGCGTTTGTCAGTAATGAAGTTTTCGCTCCAGAGTGTAGAGTATTTGACGCCTGCCTTTGTTAAGGAACCGTTTAGATTAAGCATGCCGACGAGGCCGGGCCATGTGCCACTCCAGTTGGCTATCGTGAGGATGGGCCCTCTGTGCGAAATAAGACCGTGTAGAATGTGGTGCGAGTATTGCCAGACCGCCTCGGCAATAATTAGAGGCGCTTGCCGGTCGATCTTTGCAAACACATCCATGCCTTGACGTTGGCTGGAGATGAAGCCGTGCTTGAGTTCGGGGTCATATTTGTGAGCACGCTTGAGTTTGCCACCGAGGTTGTGAATTACACTGGCGAGTTCCTGCTCCATCTCATCCTGCTTAGACCAACAGTTTTGATTGGCAGAGATGCGAAGATCGCCATTGGCAACGAGGAGAATGGTTTTGTTTTTTGACATTACGTGCTGTAGGGTGATTCTTTATTATAGGAGTAGTAAAGCATTAGCGTGAGCGGGTGGCTGAGTTTCGGATTCGATAAATGTGAGTAGTGTGTTTTTTTGCCCCAAAACGACTACCCGATAAACCGATTGATTCGTGCAAGCACGCGCTCGTGACCCATGACTGCTAGCATTGGCAATAGATCAGGGCCGCCCCCTTGGCCACTCGTAGCGAAGCGCAGGGCAGGGAAATAGGCGAAGATTTTTTGATCTTTAGATTTTGCGTGAGTTTCAAGTGCGCTCTTCAAGCTATCGGCATCAAAGCTTTTAATGTTCTCTAGTACTGGAAGTATCTCGCTTAGTAGTTCTTTAGGGTCGCTCTTCTTGGCGATTTTCGAGCCTGCCTTCTCGTCCATTACAAAGTCGTCTATAAAGAAATACCCGCAGAGTTCCGAGAGGGTTTCAAGTGAGCGTGCCTTGGGTTGGCAAAGGGTAAGCACGGCTTGAAGGTAGTCCTCGTCGACGTCCTCGCTGACGGCACCCGCATCATTGAGTAGAGGACGGGCGAGGAATGTGAAACTCTCTATGTTCAGCTCTCGTAAATACTCAGCGTTTAGGGCAGAAAGCTTTTTTTCGTCGAAACGCGCGTTGCCTTTATTGATTCCTGGAAAGTCGAAGCGCTCGATGATCTCATCGATATTCATCTTCTCGCGCTCGTCCTTTGGATTCCAGCCAAGAAGAGAAATGTAATTGCGAACGGCGACAGCAAGGAAGCCACGTGATTCGTACTCCTCGATCAATGCACCTTTATCTCGCTTGCTCATTTTGCCTGAGCCTTCTTCTTTCAGTATCAGTGGGATGTGTGCAAACTTTGGTGGCGTCACGCCTAAGGCATCAAACAATTCAACGTGTTTACTGGTATTAGAAAGATGATCTTCGCCACGAATTACGTGCGTGATACCCATCGTAATGTCATCGATCACATTGACGAGGTGGAAGCCAGGATTGCCGTCTTTACGCACGATGATGAAGTCCATTTCTTCAGCGCGCTCGACACGACCGCGCACCTCATCTTCGATGACAATGGGGACTGCTTTAACTTTCTCGACCTCCGCTTTCAGGTAATTGTCGTAAGTCATATAACGTTCGCCTTCGAGTTTGAACCAGATTGCACCGTCTTTTTTGTAGGTGCGCCCCGCGTCTGTAAGTTTTTTAAGATACTCGTCGTAGATTGGTTGACGCTGGCTCTGAAAGTATGGGCCGTAATCCCCGCCCACATCGGGTCCCTCATCCCAGTCCATCCCCATCCACTTCATGCCTTCGAGTAAGACGCGGAGAGCTTCTGGTGTATTGCGATTCTTGTCAGTGTCTTCAATACGGAGCACGAAAGTACCTCCAGTATGCCGCGCATAGAGCCAGTTAAATAGTGCGGTGCGGGCACTACCAATGTGAAAGAAACCCGTAGGGCTTGGAGCGAAACGAACACGGACCTTGGACATGGTGGGATGAGTGAGAGATATAACCTAACTAGAATACTTAGTCTAAAGATTACACTGTATAACAAATAGTCAGAAATAGTTAGAAATAGCCAGAAATTACGATGACTATTTCTTCAATTCATCAAGCGATGAAAGATTCAGATACTCAGGAAAAATATGTGAGCCGAGCTAAATTGGCTTACTATTTTGTAATAGAATATTAAGGGGCACGATCTTGCACTGGCTGATCGTTAATATAGACCTCAAGGCTGCAAAGTCATTTTCTTCCAATTGATGCAGTGGTGGTGTCTTCTAGGTCGATTTGAACGTCGCCTTACTATTGTGGAGCCAAGTTGAGACCCGTCAATCTGGCTTCAAGAAAGAGAGTTTAGTATTAATGTGTAACAACAATTTATCTTATTTACCGTAAACTTCTACCTCTATGTAGTGATTCATGTCATTGGCGGTGTTACCATTGCTGTAGAGTCGCACGTATTGCGCGTTGACGCCTTTAGCATTGATTAACTTACCATAACGAGAATCCACATAAGGCTTTGAGGAGCCTTTACCTATTTTGGCTGAGTCATCGTAGTCATTGTTGAAGAGGACCGTGACTCCAGACTCAAATGTAGGGTCGTTGGATACCTGCACGACTACGTCGTGATAAGCGCGCGCTTGCGAGTGATAGTGCCAAACCCAGATGGCGGAGAGATCTGCGGGGGCTTCGAGGTCGATTTGCACCCATTGAAGGCCGTCCATTAGCTCGACAAAGTATCCTTCGCCCGCCTCCTTGTCGCCGTCAGTGATGTAGGAGAGTTCGCCGATTATGGGAAAGTCATCGCTGCCGGTTACGGACTTATCTGTGGATAGAAGTTGAGTGCCTTCGGGAACCATGAGGACCGGGGCACTGGAAGGAGCCGGTTCAAGGTTGGGCACTTTGATCGGTTGCGGTGTGCCTTCAATGAGTTCTGGTGGGATCTCCGTGGTCAGAGGCATGGTGGCTACGGTGTTTACTGCAGAATTTGATAAAGCTACTGTATTGTCACTGGGTGGGGCTTCGTCGCCACATCCAGCAAGAATTACTATGGTAAAAATGAGGGCAAGGAGCGCTACTTGTTTCATTATATTATGTGTATTCATTCAGAAATTTTGTTTTTCCTAAGCGTGTAGATGTTCTTCGGTGAAATTGATTATTTCATGACTGTTGGCGGCGGGATTGACCCAATAGATTGGAGCTTCCGATTCTAGTGCGTGGCGGGCATCGCAGGTCAGTTTGGTATCGCCTCGGATGGCTCCATAGAAATTTTCCACATGTGGTGTGTGTGGCTGTTTATTCATTCCTCCGGGGAGGGCGTATTTGTCAGGTGGCGCGGATTCGTAAGAAGCGATGGCATCGCTTCCGCCTGCAGCGACACCGACTGATTCTTTCTTAAGTAATCCACGCCTGACAACTTCGTCCCACTTCGCGGAGTCTGCCCCTGATTCCTTGTATATATTGGTATATGCTTCGCGTTCAGAAATTTCGATCGTGCCATCGGTCCCCATGAATGTTTCGTAATAACCGCCGCCCGCGCTAGTTGTGGTCAGGACCTGATAAAAGGCGCGCGCGCTGCCTAAAGCCGTCTCATACTCGAATATGCACATAACGTTGTCAAAGTGCTCGCGATCTTTAAAGTAGCTACGTCCTCCAGAAGCCATTACGGACTTTGGTTGACTACCAAGAAACCAATTAAATATATCAATTTGGTGAGCCCCTAGATCGGAGATAGGTCCCCCGGATAGTTCTGTGTAAAAGCGCCAATTGAGAAAACGATGACGCAGTTCTTCGAGGCTAAGTGTATGGTCGGCACCGGCATCGAAACCATACTCACGGAGAATGTTAGCTTCAGGCAAGATTGAGGGCTTCGAAACAATATCTTGGGAAGAACTAAGTGCTCGATTCCATTGGCCATTGAGGTTGATAATCTGACCGCAGACATTTTCTTTCTGAATAAGTTCATTGAGCACGAATTGATAACGCGGATTGCTACGGCGTTGGTGCCCGATCTGGCAGAGCTTACCAGTGCGATCCATTGCTGCGACGATACTCCGCGCCCCTTCGATTGTGTTGGACATCATTTTTTCGCAATATACATGACAGCCCGCCTCGAGAGCCATCACGGTGTGTGGTGCATGCCAGAAATCAGGGGTAGCCACGAAGACGGCATCAAGATCTTCCTTATCAAGCATCTCTTCTGCGCTGAGGTAGCGGTTGATATTGTAGCCAAAGCGCGACTTGATTGCAGAAAAAGTGCGACCAACTCGGGTCTTCATTATATCGCAGGCAGCCACATACCGGATGCCAGGGATATTAACCATAGCGTTAAAGAGCACTTCCTGCTGTTTGCCACAGCCAATGAAGCCCACACGTATGTCATCACCGGGGGAACCTGACGCCTTAGCTTTGAGAATGGAGGGTGCACCGAGCACAAGGCCGGCTCCAATGGTTGACTTTGAAAGGAATTCTCGGCGAGAGAGACTGGGAAGTTCGAAGTCCATGATTTATATAGTAAAAGTTACCACTTTTTTAGAATAGCAAACTTGTTATATTTCGCAAGTGCGAGCGCCATAACAATCATGATTATGTGCACACCCAGCCAAGCAATGCCCGCATCTTGTTTAATTAGAATGAGACCAAATGTGAGGCTGGTGTAAATAAGACCCATTAAAAAGAGCGAGAAGCGAGTGGCGATCCCTAGAAAGAGTGTAATGCCAAGGATAATGAGGGCCGGGCCAAGGACGACATTGTAGATGTTTAAAGCGAACTCTGGAATGAGGGGTTCATTTATAAACTTGTCATAAAGTGGTGCGGGGACGCCGTTATAATTACTTATCGCATAGACTTTGGTAGCAGTTGATTCGGTCAATCCGTAGGTGTTAGGTGCGCCGTCTATTAAAACAGCCGTATCAATCGCCTTCCCGCTGCCGGCGAATTTCTCGATCCCTGTTTGAAAAGCTCGAGCAGCAAGCCAGAGTCGGAGTAAGAGTATGCCGAGAGTGTAACCAAGGTCGTTGGAGCAGATATTTTCTTTTGAGGTCATAATGAGGTTATTCTTTTCTAGCTAGACGCCTGACTTATCTAACTTCCAAACTATATTCAAAGATTTTTGATTTCGGCAATGGCAAGTTTGTATTTAAAAAGCCATGGGCAATGAATTTTATGCAGTTTATTCATTACGGTTTGCAAGTACTCCAATGAAGCTTCGATTTTGAATGGAATAGATTACTCGATATTGTTTTGAATGTGGAACTTATTTAAGTTTTTAAAGGAATCCTCGTAGCGGACGGATCCGTATTTGTACATGCGCTTTAAGACGATTTTATCTCAGAAGTTCGCTCCCTTTTGTTTGTGTTTGGCAAGCAAATGGAGCTGCATCTTTTCTTCGTAATTTTTAAGTTTTAGTGCCTGAATGGTGGGGAGAAGCGGTTTGGCATCGTCCTCTGCCCAATCCATGATGTTGAGTACGGAAAGGGTGGCATAGGAATTCTCTTTGAGGAGTTGCTCGAGGCATTGAAGCCCTATTTTTTTATTCCCAGAACGTAAAAGGAGCCATCCTGCCATGGCTCTTACCTCGTGTGAATCATCCTCCAGGCATGTAAATGCGGATTGCGTGTCGTTGAGTAAGAAGCAACCTACAATTCCCCAATAGCGCAGTCCGAGGTCGGGGCTTTTGAGCAAGCGGCGAAGGGCTGGTAGATTGGTTTCGCTCTCCTCGAGCGCTAGGTCGGCAGCATCCAGTAGCTGAGGCAAATTGTAGAGACTTCGGTCACGCGCGGCTTGGTAGATGGTTGTGTTATTTTGGGCGGCGAGTTTGACCATCTCCGATTCGGGAAGCATCCCCGTGTCGAACACCTCCTCCTGCCATGAGCGCAGATTGCGTCGCATGCGTTTAATGACTTCTGCGTATTCTGGATTGTCAATGAGGTTGTCGATGCTGTCAGGGTCTTTTTCCATGTCGTATAGCTCTTCCGTCCAGCCTTTCGGCTTAAAAAATCGTTCTTCAAGCTCCGATGCTTTGCCTAATTGCACATGCTCGGCCCATGCTTGAGTAGCCTTCATCTTCCAAAGATAATTCAGATGCTGCATCCATGGGATGTAGGGCATATAGTTACGAATGTAGAGGAACTTTTTATCGCATATAGCTCGAGCGTTTTCACTGCGCTCATCCATGCGTGTGCGAAATGCGAAGTGAAACGCTCGCTCTGGCCGCGTTTCTTTTCCCAAGAAAGCTTTTCCCTGCATGATGGCCGGTATTTCGGTATCTGTTATGTGCAACCAGGTGGTCGGCATATCGATGTAGCTTACGATCCGGTCAACTGTCATTCCTGGCTTTTCAGCGGGCCATAGCTCTTTGTACTTTTCAGGGATTCGAATAATCAGTGGGCAATGGATACCACTGCTAAAAAGGAAGCGTTTGCTGCGTGGCAGTACGCCTCCATGGTCCGAGTTATAGATGACGATCGTATTATCAGCGAGTCCACTTGCTTCGAGTTGCTCCAGCGCATCCCCGATCGCTTGATCCATTCTTTGGATGGCATCGTGATATTTTGCGTAGTTCATACGCATGCTAGGCAGGTCGGGGTGATATTTACGGAGTATAGTATTCTTAGGGGAGTGTTTGGTTTTCTGAAAATCGCCGAAGGCACTACTTTCATGCGACTGTCCTGAGTTGATAACTTGAAAAAAGGGCTGCGTATTTTTGAGCTTATCCCAATCCACTTCTTCAGAGTGGTCCCAGCATTCGTTATCCTTGCGACCGCCGATGTTGTAGTCGGTCTTTTTGTAGTTTCCTACGTAATAACCACTAGTTTTTAGATGATCTGGATAATATTTGATTATGTCGTGTGGTATTTTGTAACGGCTCCGCATCGGATGTGTTCCCATCGATAGTGCATGAACCCCAGTGATCCATGTGGAACGGGAAGGAGCGCAAACAGGGGAATTAGCATAGGCATGCGTGTAGCGGAATCCCTCAACCGCTAATTGATCGATATTCGGTGAATTGACATGCGGATTTCCGTAGCACCCGATCCAGTTGACGCTATTGTCTTCGCTAGTGAGCCAAAGTATGTTGGGCCGCTCTCCGGCCTGAGCTAGCAGTGTCAGTCCGGCCATGATAGCATAACTTAGAAAAAGGGCTTGTTTTACCATGTGTAGGGTTTTGGGAATTGGCTTAACTTAAGAGATAGGTCGGATGCGATTGAGTAAGCTTTTTTGAGCAAAATGTTCTCCATATGGCGGAGTCGTTGTAAATCGTGGTATGCGATTATGGTATAGGTCATCTGACTGGAGCAATCGCGTACTCATTTGGCATAATCATATACAGTTCCTTTCTAGTTAAATTTGACAGGGCTGTAAATATAAACTGACGAGATAAGACAATTTATTTTGGTATTATATAATTCGTAAAGTAATCATAACCAGTTGAAAAAGCCAGAGATTACTAGTTATATTAATTTACATATTTGAAGGTATATAGTAAATTTTTTGATTCCTTTCTTGTCTTACTATCTTTTGAGTGCTTGCTTAAATTTTCTATGATACCCCCGTCGCTTGGCCTAGAACTGCTCGAAAGCAGGATCAATGATTTCTACAATTCCCTCCAACCTGGGCAGTTGTTAGAGTCACTTTTTGACAGTGTTCCTGGCGCTTTTTATTTTGTAAAAGATTGCGAGAGTCGCTTCATGTCAGGCAGTCTGAGTTTTGCTCAAACTTTAGGAGAGACTTCGGTCGAGGCGATTTTGGGTAAAACGGATTATGATTTCAGTCCAGATTTTTTAGCGGATGGGTTTTATGCGGATGATCAACAGGTGATGGCTACTGGGGTGGCTATTCGTGATAAATTGGAACTCGTGCCTTCCGCCGATGGCTCGCTTGATTGGTTAAGCACGACTAAGATTCCACTTTTTGGAAATACTGGAGCGGTGATAGGAATTGCGGGTGTGGCGCGCTTAATATGTGATTCAGACTCGGCCTATGCGGGCCACCCTGAGATGCATTTGATTGTCGCTTATGTTCGTCAGCATTATCGAGAAAAAATTTCAGTTTCCGATCTCGCTAAAATTGGTGGTATTTCGGTCAGTTCGCAAGAGCGACTATTTAAGAAGACTTTTGGGCTAACTCCATTGATGTATGTACGCCAGACACGACTCAACGCTGCGTGTCGTATGCTTCGGGAAACGAAAGTGAGCCTGCCTGAAATCGCTACACGATGTGGGTTCAATGATCAGACCAATATGACGCGTGCCTTTAGACTGGAACTCAAAATCACACCTCTGAAATACCGTCGGAATTTTTCCAATGCATCAACTCTTCGAAAAGGAAAAAGCCCAAGCGTTTTCCTTCGCTCGCAACTTGAACCAATATCTAGCTGACTAAAATCATGAAACATAATTCAAACGACAAAATTGTATTCTGGGGTAGTTTTCTAGCCTTGTTCGCTGCTGCGGTGGGCTTCGTATTTCGCGTGATGGTTCTGGGTGATTGGCAAGATCAGTTCAATTTAACTGGAGCTGAGGTCGGGCGTATCTTTGGCGCATCGCTGTGGCCGATTGCAGTGACGATGATTTTCTTTAGTCTGATCGTGGATAAGGTAGGATATAAACCGTCGATCTACTGTGCCTTCGCTTTGCAGATTATCGGTGGCGTAATGACTTTTATGGCGGATTCGCCGAACACTCTTTACTGGGCGTCGATTTGCGCGGGACTAGGACATGGTGTTGTGGAAGCAGTCATCAATCCTGTGTGTGCGAGCATTTATAATAAAGAGAAGAGTAAGATGCTTAATATCCTGCATGCCTCTTGGCCCGCGGGCTTTGTGATTGGTGGTATTTTGATGCTGACCCCCGGCTTGAGCGATCTGAGTTGGAACTTGAAGGCACTGTGGATCGTACTTCCGGTTCTTTGCTATGGAGTCATGTTTATTAAAGCGAAATTCCCAGTGGATGAGCGTGTGTTAAATAAAGTGCCTTATTCGGAAATGTTGAAAGAGGTTGGATTTTTAGGCACTTCCCTCGCTGCATTTTTATTGTTTTATGAGCTCTATGGTCGCTTTGGAGCTGAGACGGAGCATCTGATTTGGATTAGCTTGGGCGCGGGCGCGCTCATCGGTGCTGGCTTTGGGGTGTTTACCAAGTCTATTGGCAAGCCGCTTTATTTTATACTGTGTATATTGATGATTCCTCTAGCGACTACGGAGCTTGGTACGGATGCATGGATTAAGGAGTTGATGACGCCGACGATGGGGAAATTTGCTGGGTGGGCGATTGTTGCATCGGCTTT
>PKCJ01000109.1 GCA_002862945.1 Opitutia bacterium
GCAGGCCGTGCTGCCGACCTTCGCTACATTGAAAAGTGTGCACGCAAGATCGCAGAAGTCGCTGAAGACGATAAGATTGTGGTCGAAAAGTCTACCTTACCCGTGCGCACTGCGCAGTCAGTGAAGAGGATTCTTGATTCGAATTCTAAAGGTCGTAAATTTCAGATTCTTTCGAATCCTGAGTTTTTAGCTGAAGGTTCAGCAGTGAAAGACCTCGAAGCACCCGACCGCGTGCTCATTGGTGGCGCCCAAACTACCGAAGGTAAAGCCGCTATTCAAAAACTAGTCGACATCTATGCGACATGGGTTCCCCGAGACCGCATTCTCACGACAAACATTTGGTCTTCCGAACTCTCCAAGCTGGTTGCAAACGCGTTCCTTGCCCAGCGAATTTCCTCAATCAACTCGGTCTCTGCGCTTTGTGAGGCGACCGAGGCCGACGTCGACGAAGTCGCTCATGCTATCGGCACTGATAGCCGAATCGGTCCTAAGTTCCTCAAAGCCTCCGTAGGCTTCGGTGGTTCCTGCTTTCAGAAGGACATCTTTAATCTCGTCTACCTGTGCGAACACTTTGGCCTGCCCGAAGTCGCCGCCTACTGGAACAGTGTGATCGAAATGAACGACTACCAGAAGCAGCGCTTTAGTCGCCGGGTCATCTCTTCGATGTTCGACACAGTTTCGGATAAGAAGATCGCCGTTCTCGGCTTCGCCTTCAAGAAGGATACTAATGATACGCGCGAATCCGCCGCCATCTATATTTGCCAAGACCTTATTGAAGAGCTGGCTAACATCGCGATTTATGACCCTAAGGTGGAAATTGCGCAGATTCAGAAAGATCTCGGTATCTCCACAGACAACAAGCTCGTCAGCTATTGCGAAAGCGCTTATGAAGCTAGCAAAGACGCTCACGCCATTCTCATTCTGACCGAGTGGGATGAGTTCAGGGCCCTCGACTTCAAAAAGATCTACGACGAAATGCACCAACCCGCCTTCCTCTTTGATGGACGCAACTTACTCGACCTTGAGGCTCTCCGTGAAATTGGCTTCGAAGCCAGTGGTGTCGGTAAAGGGTAGGCTAGCTGACATGATTTTTTTGTGTGCTGAGCATTCGCATTCGATTAGCTGAGCCTTTACTAAAACCTGAAGGCATATGCCCTACGAATTACCGGTTGCCAGGCGTCAAAACCACTGTTTTCTATGTGGTTTACTTGTTAAAACACTCACTAAGAAAGTCTATGATTATTAAGCCACGCATCCGAGGATTTGTCTGTATCACAGCGCACCCAAAGGGTTGCGCAGCCAAAGTTCGCCAAGAAATCGAGGTCGCTCAAGCGGCCAAAAAGGAGAACGGCCCAAAGAAAGTCCTTGTGCTCGGTAGCTCTACTGGATACGGCCTTTCCAGCCGGATCACCACTGCTTTTAGCCATGATGCCGCCACTATCGGCGTCTTTTTCGAGCGCCCCTCGATGAAAGGTAAGCCCGCCAGCGCAGGTTGGTATAATTCTGTTGCCTTCGAGCAGGCAGCCCACAAAGCAGGGCTTTACGCCAAAAGTATTAACGGCGACGCCTTTTCCAACGAGATCAAGGCGCAAACAATCGAAACGATCAAAGCCGACCTCGGCCAAGTTGATCTTGTCGTCTACAGCCTCGCATCTCCTCGCCGCACAGATCCCAAAACCGGCCAGACTTACAAATCTGTTCTCAAACCTATCGGCGAATCTTTTACTAACCGTACACTAGACACTGATAAGGATCTTGTCACCGAAGTGACTATCGAACCTGCTGAAGGGGACGACGTAGCACACACTGTAAACGTTATGGGCGGCCAAGACTGGGAGCTCTGGATAGACGCGCTCGACGAAGCTGGCGTCTTAGCACCCAGCGCCATAAGCCTGGCATATTCCTACATCGGCCCCGAAATCACTTGGCCCGTTTACACCAACGGCACTATCGGCCAAGCCAAGAAGGACGTCGAGCGCGCTGCTGCCGCAATTACTAAAAAGCACGACTGCGCTGCTTACGTCGCAGTGAACAAAGCAGTCGTGACCCAAGCTAGCTCAGCCATCCCCGTGGTCCCGCTTTACATTTCAATCCTCATTAAAGTAATGAAAAACAAAGGCACACACGAAGATTGCATCGAACAAATGGTGCGCTTGTTCAACGAGCGCGTCTACGGCGACGATCTTCAGCTTGATAGCGCAGGCCGCATTCGCGTCGACGATTGGGAGATGGACTCAGACGTGCAACATGCCGTTGCCGACATTTGGCCTGACATCACCAGTGAGACTCTCTGCGCCCTATCCGACTACGCCGGTTACCAGAAAAATTTCCTCAATCTCTTTGGCTTTGAACTTCCTGGCGTCGATTATGATGAAGATGTTGAAGTCGAACTTGATCTACCCAGCGCAGGTTAGGGAATAGGCTCTCGCTAATCGGCTTTATAAAGGCTCTCTTCACGAGTAAACATGATGAATATTGACAAGAAAGTTTTTTTGTATGCAACTCACTCATCTTTCTATACGTCGATATTTTAAATAAAAAGTGAGACCATCTCCAAAAAAGTATGCAACAGCTGTATGCTTGTCGGGTGTATTTGGACTTCTGGGGATTCATCATTTCTATCTAGGAAGATGGATTCATGGTTTCATTGATTTTTCGATGACCATCGTTGGCGTTATTCTCATAGCCGCTGGACTAGATTTACCTGGCATCACAATCCTGTGCATAGATGTGATTCACACTTTTGTAGTAACTATTTTGCTCCTGGTTGGAGCATACAAGGACGGGAATGGTGACCTTGTCACCTATCCCGGACAAAACCTAGAATAAATTAAATATATGGAAAAAAGTGAAAAAGGATTCGTGCCAACGATATTACTCTGCTTCTTTTTTGGAGGTCTAGGAGTTCATCGCTTCTATGCTGGTAAAGTAGGGACCGGGATACTGATGCTGTTAACACTTGGTGGCTTGGGCATCTGGGCTATCATTGACTTTATCATAATTGCCTGCGGCTATTTTAAGGACGCGAAAGGCTTACCTATTAAAAACTAACTCAGGAATTTTACCGAGTGACGTTTATCGCAACTGTGTAAGACTTCAATCGTTTGCTTTTCTAAGAGGGAAATGATGGGCATCGACGATTGATCGGTTTTCTAAATAGGAAATCAAATTGAGCAGATACGTCACCATAAGTGTCTTAGGCTAGTTCAGTTAATTTATGATGTACTCTTACGCGTTCTAATAAAGGGTGACCATCACTTAGAGATGCGCTTATTGACCCTTCTCAAACCACTTCCTATCACCCTGCGTCCATACCTCTCCGAGACTTAACTGCAGATGTCGGCCGAAATGGGTAGCCTTTGATGTTTCTGCGAGTTCATCGCTGATCACATAGAGTGCGCGTTTGGCGCGGGTCAGTGCTACATAGGCGCTGCACAACTCGTTTGTTTTAGATTCGGCGTTGAGGCGCTCCCTTTGTTGGCGGAGTACGGGGTCGGCTTCGGCGATACCTTTTCTGGGAAGTAACATGCCCCATTGTGGGTCTTTTTCGTCGGGGCCCAATATGAGTTCGTCAGCGGCACGAATGGGTGGGGTTTTGTCGAGTCCACTAACGATGACCATGTCAAAGCCGAGGCCTTTGGCTTGGTGTATCGTCATGATACGTATGGCCTCGGTCGCTTCGGCCTCCTGCACTTCGGTGCTTTCTACGGAAGCAATGAAAGCGTCTATACCTTCGCCATTAGTGTTTGCTGTATCAAACTTTTCCGCGACTGAGAGGACTACTTCGGATCGACTTTGGAGAAAAGATTCGTCAGCATGAGATTTTTTGGTCCTAGGTATACTTGTCACGTCATTGACTACTGTTGCGGATGAGGCGAAACTTTTTCTTTCACTACTTTTATTCAATCCAGCTAGTTCGATCCAAGTTTGTAGGGTCTTGGCATAGCCGCATTCAGCAATGGATTGTAAAGTCTGTTTACGAAAATTCTCAAGGTCATCCAGTCCCCATGCAGAGGCGCAGGGTAGACCACGTGCAATCCCTGCAGAGAGGCTATCGCTGGGATGAGCTACTACGCGTAGGGCAGCTAGGACAGCACTACCAAAGGGATTGTCGGTGCAAGGGTTCGACTTGCCTTCAAGTGCAACAGCAAGGCCAGACGATTGCAAATAAGCGGCTAGCTCGGCAGCGTCTTTATTCTGCCGAAGTAGCACAGTACACTCTATGCCGCGAGCGAGTGGATCGACTTCTTCAATAATCCGACGCACTTCGCCATGTTGCGGTGATACATCCTCTTCAGGGTTTTCAGAAACAGCGAAAAATGTGGCATAACCAGAGTTATTGCTCATCGCTTCGGCTACTTCATGCTTGTTCCATCCAGTTTCCCAGCGAGCCAGTGTCGCTTCTGGAAGTTTAAGAGTTTCAGCTATCGAGTCCATTGAGCCAAAGACGCTGTTGACCATTTTAATCACAGGTTCGGTTGAGCGCCATGAGTTAGTAAGGGCTTCGCCTTCCTTAATGTTTTCATAGTAATCGAAAACTTCGCGAAAGAGCTCGGCGTCGCCTCCGCGCCATCCATAGATCGCTTGCTTGGTATCGCCAACGTAAAAAAGGGAGCGCTCTGCATCGTCATCCATCAAAACTTCCTCAATAAAAGTGCGAAGAATCACCCATTGTATGCGACTGGTGTCTTGAAACTCGTCGAGCAACCAGTGGTCGAAGTTCTGATCGATTCGGTAGGCGACTTGGCTACGCCAGTCCAAAGCATCTGTTTGTTCGACCCCGGCCGCTCTCTCGGCAAGTTGAGTCGTGATATCGGCAAAGCTTATCAGCCCAGCACTACGGACTAGCTTGGCGTAGATGCCCTCGTATTGCTCCACAAAAGCATAAAGACCTTTGGCGCGCTCAAGAATCTGATGGAGGGCATCTGAGAAGAGCGTGTCAGCGAGAATTTTCCTTCTCGATCGTAGTCCTGGAGTTAGTTCGACCCATCCATCAGCTTTCTTCGATGTGAAGCGAATATGGTTGTTCCTCGGCTCACTACTTAGCTTTTGTTCAACGAATTTCTGTATTTCTCTACTCCAAGCTTGGCCCGATTCGAGCTTTCGCATGGCTTCTAATCCAGATTCCAAATTAGCGAGAGCTTCTGCAGATAGATCTGGGTTTGATAAGCGTACTTCCTGACTGAAATCATCAATAGCCGCGCCAATTTCTGCGGCAGCTTGAAATGGGGGAGCTTGTTTATTCCAAATGGCAGTGCTGTCGCCCCAAGTGCAGCCTTCGGGTGTTTTAAGGTATCGTTGGTGAAGCGTATCAATCTGATCTAACAACATTCCGAAGACATTTTGCTCTCCGCGTTTACGGCTAATTTGATGGCATTGCTCGATCATGGAGGTAATTCCCTGATCTCCATTCGCTGTAAGTGCAAAACTCATGGCTAGGGCACGTTCGCGAGCACTTGCTAAGCTTGCTCTATCTGCGATGGCGAACTCTTCGGGTAGCCCAGACTCAAGAGGAAACTGTCGTGCAATGCGGGCGAAGAAGCTGTCTATAGTACTCAAACCTAATCGACCGAAATGGCTAATAACATGATGAAGTAATTCGCAGCAATCAGTGGCAGAGAGTTCAGGCGTATCGCTTGCCATAGCTAAGGCCGCCAGCTTCTTTTTATTACTTGCAGCTCCGGCTAGGCGAACGAGTAACTCATCGAGAAATTCGCCCGCTGATTTACGGGTAAAAGTTAGTGCTGCGATTCGATCCATACTGACACCAGCAAGGAGCAAACGAATGATGCGCGTGGTCAGGGCAAATGTTTTCCCACTGCCAGCATTGGCGACGAGCATTTCGTGGTTGAAAGTAAGTGGTCGGCTCAAAGCTAGCCTCCTTTTAGTTTTGTGATAGTCTCGGGAGCGATGCAATCTTCGGGGGAACCGTTGACGAAGAGCGGCGCCACAGGATCATCCCATAATCCCCGAAAAGCTTGCGGAGGCCAGAAATGACCCGTAGCTATGTTTTGAGTGACTGCTTCAGCGCAATCAATCGCTTCTAAGTAAAGTTCTTCGCTTAATTCATCAAAGGGGTGGATACCGCTCTCGTTTGGATCAGATGGTAAAACAAAATAGGCCATTTCAGGAGGATGTTCGGCACACCGTTCGGGATACCAGTGTTCAAGGATCTTACGATAAAGCGGTAGTTGAAGGTTCTTCCATGTCTTCTTAGCAACACCTCGGCTGGTGGGTACTTCGACTTGTGCAGCTAACATCCAGTTGTGAGAAGCGGGGGCGAAGTGAGTCTCAGCTGGCTTTTTCAAGGAGCTGAAAGTTTTATAGTCGATCACCCGTAGTGCACCAGTAAACACGTTTTGTTCGATGCGGTCGATAGTACCAGTAAGCTGCAGCGAGCCGATAGCGAGTGGGGCGTCGCTGTCGACTTCGAGTTTACGCTCCACATCGTGTATAATCCAGCCCTCGGCAAAGCACTTTACTTGAATACGGGCAAATGCATGGAGGCGGGCGACAGCACTGGATAGTTGGACCTGTACGGCGGGCATCGGGAGAGCGCCAAATTGCAAGCACGCTTCTTGCTTTAATAGTTTTTGCACTCGCTGGCGAACAGTCGACTCATCAAGATTCAACATGGCTTTACCCATGGGGATGATCTCGCGGCCGAAATTTTCTAGGGTATTATGTATCAAACTTCCGAATACAGCGGCGTCCATTTCATAGGTGGCTTTCGGAGCGCTTTTATATTTGAGCACTTTTTCAAGGCAAAAGCGAAAGGGGCAAGCGAGATAGGATTCAAACTGGGTGGGGCTTATTCTGGTAACGGGTGGTATCTCGTCGGGTAGTTGCCATCGCCATTCGGTCTGGCGGCGCGGGCGATCGCGAGACGATGCATTGGACTGAGTCAAATGTTGGACACGTGAGGGTAGCTCCTCTAGCTTTGTGCGAAAAAGGAGGCGCGAGGGCTTATTGGGATCTCCATCTTTATTAAATTTGCTGAAAGAGAGGTGGACGTCATCGGCCGAGCGGTTGGCCAGCAAAGCATCGAGCAGATAGGCATCACGCGCGAGACGTTGCTCGTTGTGACTGAGGTGAAGTTCGGGGCAGATGCTGTCAGGAAGAAAGGGGTCGCCATCAATCGATTGCGGAAGCTGTCCTTCTGTTAAGCCGCAAAGCACGATCTTCGCTTCTGGCAACCATGGGGCTTCGAGCCAGCCGTTGAGAGTTATCACCTCATCGATAGCAGGCTCCTGCAATTGTTCACTTTTAATAGCTTGAGTGAAAATCTGCACGGATAGCTTACTCCCAGTTCCTCGCCCTGACCAGCCCATGAGAGCCGCTGAGTTTTCTAGCTTACGACCGATTTCTAAGACACGTTTTGCGGACTTTGGGCGCGTGGATTCATTCGGAAAAGCCAACTCGATCATTTCGAGTGCGCTGACGCCGAGTCGTGCACGAATGGAACCGAGTAAGCGGCGAGTTTTTCCACGCATTCGGCTTTGTTCGATGGGCGCAGTTTTAGCTATTATGGGTGAGGCCTGCCAGGCCGCTTCGAGAGTGGCTGCAATGGTCTTACCAAGTAAATGATCAATGGCAATAAGCGCGTCACTTTGTGATAGAGCATGCTCTGTGTCGACCGCGCGGCAGAATGCAGGCAGCTCGAGTAAATGTCGCAAGCAGCGAAGGTCTTTTCCCTTGCGAAAATCTTCCCAGCCGATTGCTAGCTTGGAAGCTTCGCAGTCGATTAGACGTTCGCCCTCAGGCAGGTAGGGCTTATGGCCTCGAGCGAGTATTTCGCCAGCTAGGAGTGAATGGAGTTTTGGGTCGACCGCGACTAGCTTAGCTTTGTTTTGAATGCATAGCTGAACAGCATTGCGCGCTTCATCCTGGGAGGATGGATTAATGTAGATTTGCTCTTTGGTCAGGTCAATCTGGTGTTGTTTCCAGTTTTCTGGAATAGGGCGACCCCAGTCGTCAAAACTGTTTTCGGATATATTGCGTGGATTCCAGATTAGCACGTCAACACTTACACCATGTTTTTCAAGTTGTTCGGCATACAATTGGAAGGCGCAAGGCAGGTCAGGCACACCCGCTATAACGATACGGGAAGGGGGAGTCGTCGGCTCTATGATTTGATCGAGTCGCAGATCGTTGGGGTCTCGCAGACTCCAACTGGCCAGACAATTGATGTAGTTTTCATAAAGCGCGGCAATAACTGACCACCGACCTTGGTCAGAACTGCCACTTGCTTGCTCGGGCAAATGAAAGGTTGAAGGAGAAAGACCGGCCTCAGCCAGTCGATCGCAGAGTCCGTTAAAGTTGCGGCCTGCTTTGAGCAATTCCGCGGTGCTTTGTGGGCTTTCCTTCCAGAAGAGAATACTTAATTTAGAATCTGGCAGATTACGTATGGAATTTGCCCAAGCCAGGCAGCGTTCAATAGCCGTAGCGACATCTTCGCGCTGGGGCAAAAGCGCTTGCATCGGTTGAGCAAAAACAAATGTCTGTAGTTTAGGATTATCAAGACAATCAACGATGCGACGCGCGGCACCCGAGGTTGGCGTGATTAAAAGTACACCTGCCTCCACCGCATCCGATAAAAATTGCGCCACTTGTAGGCTTAATGTATCGGCTGAGGTAAGGTGGTGGAGTTTGGGCACTATAGCTTAGTTAGCTTGAGTTAGCTCAGATACTACATCCGTTGGTTTTCGCTACGCTTTCAACGCTTGATCGAGGTCAGCTAAGAGGTCTTCGATATCCTCAATACCGACGGAGAGTCGGACAAAGTCGGGCGTTACACCAGCAGCTAATTGATCGGTTTCATCTAATTGAGAGTGTGTAGTGGTGGCTGGATGAATCGCCAGGGATTTAGCGTCGCCGATATTGGCGAGGTGACTGAAGAGCTGGAGGTTGTCGATGAACTTACTGCCTCCTTCGAGACCGCCTTTGACCCCAAAACCTACAAGTGCGCCGTATTTGTCTGTGTCAAAATACTGCGTTGCGGATGCGTGGTGTGCGTTGCTTTTTAGGCCAGGGTAGTTGACCCAAGTCACTGAATCGTGCGCTTCGAGAAAATCGGCAACCTTGTGTGCATTTTCACAATGGCGTTCCATTCGTAGGTGTAGTGTTTCGAGGCCTTGCAGATGATGGAATGAGTTGAAGGGAGTAGCGCAATTACCTATGTCGCGTAGCCATTGAAGGCGCATTTTCATGATGTAGGCGATGTTGGCGCCACCTGCAGGCTCGAAGGCTTTGAAGGCATCCCAATGGACGAGACCGTGATAACTATGGTCTGGCTGGGTGAATTCGTCGAAACGTCCACTGCCCCAATCAAAGTTGCCCGCGTCAACGACGATGCCTCCGATACTGGTGCCATGCCCACCAATAAATTTGGTCAAGCTATGTATGACTATATTAGCACCATGTTCAATCGGGCGGCATACGGCAGGAGAAGCTACTGTACTGTCAATAACAAGCGGCAACTTGGCTGCTTTGGCAAGTTTAGAGATTTCGGCAAAAGGGAAAATATTAAGCTTTGGATTACCAACTGTATCACCGTAGATAGCTTTAGTTTTAGAGTCAATTAGAGGCTCGAAGCTAGCAGGATCCTCTGCATCGGCGAAGCGCACCTCAATACCTAGCTTTGGAAGCGTATGTTTAAAGAGAGTATAAGTGCCACCATAGAGTTGTGAGGCAGAGACGATATTATCACCAGTTGATGCGAGATTGAGGATAGCACTGGTGATGGCCGCTTGCCCGCTAGAGTGAGCGAGGGCACCAACACCACCTTCGAGAGCGGCCACGCGTTTTTCAAGAACATCTGTGGTGGGATTCATAATGCGCGTGTAGATATTACCCAACTCCTCTAGGCCGAAGAGTCGAGCGGCATGCGCTGTGTCCTTGAATATGAAACTGGTCGTCTGGTAGATAGGCACAGCGCGCGAGCCAGTGTCTTTATCGGGGGTATGTCCTGCGTGCAGTGAAAGCGTACCGAGGCCAGGATTTATTGGTGTGGTCATAATATTACTTTTGGGTGAGTTTATTGTGTGATGCGTTCGCGGACGTTTTTGGCATCCCAAGACAAGCCTAGTCGATCGTATAATACAGCTGCTTCAAGAAGAAATTCGTCATCAGGCTCTGAATCGCGGAGGATGCGCCTATATTGACGCAGGGCATTAGTATTTTGTCCTTCCTCACGGTATATGCGAGCAAGTTTCTTACGCAATTCAATACGACTTGGCTGCTGGTTTAAAATAGCTTCAATCATTTCGATCGTTTCATTACGATTTAATAGATTACTCACTCCACCACTTTTTTCAATGGTATCAATGAGTGCGTATTTGGTTAGCGCAGAATCGGGCCATTGCTCAGATAGATTATACCACATCTGCGCACGGTCGCTTAGATTGTAGGCATAAGATACAGTGATGAGTATTTGGATGCCCGCAAATAAGGTAAAGCCTAGTTGCCAGAGAGTTTTTCCTATTACGTTTATGTTTTGTATGATACCACCTGCTAAGCAGATGACTAATGCGGTAATGATTGGTAGCGCGACATATTGCAAATGATCTTCCAAAGCTAGACTACCATCAATAAACGCACCCACCTGCCTAAGCCCATAAAGCAAGAGTAGTAAATAAGCAGTAAGGCCTAGAAGGAGACCACGCGCCCATGACTTACGGATGTAGATCGCTACCAATGCGTATAATGGAATGAAAAGTGAGAAGGGTAAAAAGTTACTCTGTGCTCCCACGCTGAATCCCTTGGTTTGTTCGAAAGGATAGAAGAGCGCCAACTCAATTGGAAAGAGCGCTTGTTTTAAATAGAAGAGTAAGCTTTGCGCACTGATCCCAAAGCGTTCACCCCATTCAAGCTCTGCGTTTGCGCTGACCCCCTGAGTCCAGACACCAAAGAATAGTGCAAGGCAAAATAAAGGTAGCAAACGATTATATTCTTTAAACCTAAATGATTCATTCTGGTAAAAAATACAGAGTCCAAGTAACGGGGGCAGAAATAGAGCCGCAGGATGTGATATATAAGCAATGACGCAGATCACTGTAAAAATAATGTAGTCCTTCATATTACGGTTCTTAATGCCAAAATATAAGGCAGCTAAGATCAGAATCAAGCCGATCAACTCTGCGCGGTAGCCTGACCAGAAAATTGTTTGCATTGCAGCTGGATGGAGTGCGAAGACAAGTGCAGCTGAAAACGCTGTTGTCAGTTTGAGCGCTTCCAAATTTTTTAGTAAAAGTATGGCAGCGGTGATATGCAGCAAAAGATTAATCGCGTGATGAGTCGCAGGTAGCGCAAAGGGAATACTTTGTTCTATGAAATACGAACTTAGCGTTAAGGGGTCTTCCGCACGAATTATTTCCGGGGCCCAGGATTCTGTCCATAATTCCATAGACTGGTAGGGACTACGCTCGACTTGGTCGTAATCAGACCATGCTAGACCTGATAGAAAAATAGGCGAGTAGCTGGCAACCGTGAGTAAGAACAAGGCAGTGTAAGCGAGCCATCCGACAGGCTTAAATGCTTGCGCTTTGGAGCGAGTCCGGCGAGTGAGTCCAGTGTCGATCGTTTCCGCAGACGGCTTGCTTGAATTGCCTCTGCGAGGCACATGCTGTGGTTTTACTTCTGCTTCAGGCATTATGGTTTGATCAAAGAGTTTCTTTGCTTAAGACCATCGAGTGCGATGATGAGTGACTTCATGTCGATACTGTCCCCGACTTGAATATCATTCGCAGCAAACCAGCCTTGATTTGTTTCGACCGCAATCAATACCTCGCGACTGCGGGAATTGACTGAAGTTTCGTCGAAGGGGAAGAGTTTGTGGACTTCGAGTAGCCGGCCGTTCGAGTCGAAGTAACCAATGTCAAGTGGTATGCGCGTATTACGCATCCAGAAGCCGCGCTTATCGGGACGATCAAAGAGAAACAACATGCCATGGCCTTTATCTAAACTTTCGCGGTGCATGAGCCCTTTTTGCTGCTCTGCGGGTTTGAGTGCGAGCTGCAGCTGGAGTTCAATTCCGCCGATGGGGATCGGAAAGTAAGTCTGGCTGTTTATTGGTTCTGACGGTGCGCCTGTAGGCTGGCAAGCAATGCATGCTAGCCCAAATACGCCAGCGAGAATTCTAAAATAAGGCTTCAATGCAAGAATTGGTAGGTTCAGGGCGTGACAGTTAATAGTTTATATAAAATAATACGGTATTTTATATTAATGAAAAGTAAATCCTCCACAATCCGCTTTCTTTATGCTGCATCCGATACCTCAGCGGATGCTCTCTATTTAAGTGGTGTTTTTGTTCCTGATCCGTTCCTCGCAGTCATTACCCAAAAAAAGAGCTACGCTGTCGTCAGTCAACTAGAGCACAGTCGCGTGAGCAAACAGTCGAAATTCGATGGGGTCATGCTACTGGATACGATTCGCAAGAAAGCAGCTAAGAACCTACAAATTTCCATCAGCGAAGTTGGCGTTGGAGAGCTAATGATCTATTTCGTTCAACGCTTTGCTGCTAAAAAAGTGGAAGTGCCTTCAGACTTCCCTGCTGCTTATTACGCAAAGCTGCTGGAGGCAGGTTATCACATAAACATCATCGAAGGCGCATTCTTCCCGAAACGTTCTAGAAAGACTGATACTGAAGCAAGGATGATAAAGCAGGGTAATGCAGCTTCCGCTGCGGGTATCCGTGCTGCCGAAGCGGTGCTGCGTTCAGCAACGATCGATGGAGATCGAATTATCTACGAAGGGGATGCGCTCACCTCCGAGCGAATACGTAACATCATAAATCAAGCATGTCTAAATAAAGGTGCGACCGCCAGCCATACGATCGCTGCTGGAGGACGTCAGGCCTGCGATCCCCATGAAGCTGGGCGAGGTTTGCTCCGACCAAATGAATTGATCATCGTCGATGTTTTTCCGCGCATTCAAAAGACGGGTTATCACGGCGACATGACTCGCACCTTCCTGAAAGGTCGAGCCACGCCAGCTCAGCGCGCTCTAGTTAAAGCCGTGCAAGCCTCACAGCGCGCTGCGATGGGAATGGTAAGAGCAGGCGTCAAGGGCGGCGCTGTTCATGCGACCGCAGAGTCTGTCTTCAAGAATCAAGGCTTTGTCTCGGAACGTCGTAAAAGGGACTTCGTCGGCTTCGTCCACTCAACTGGCCACGGTCTAGGGCTGGAAGTGCATGAAGCGCCTAGTGTTTCCAAAGGCGCTCCCATACTCGAAGTAGGTCACGTCATCACAATCGAACCGGGTCTCTATTATCCTGAGATTGGCGCATGCCGAATAGAGGACGTTGTTCGTGTAACAAAAGATGGCTATGAAAAGCTGTCGAACATGCACTACCGTTGGGAGATTCGGTAAGATCACCCCTTTAGGGCATATGATATAAGCACAGCGAATAGATATAATTCTGTGATCACAGCTCAGAAAACATCTGTGAAGAGCTTCTCGCTACTATCGCTAAAATACAAATTGGTATTTAGCGAGGCGCTGCGCAATGTCATCAATGATTTCTTTTTCCTTCGCTACGCCCTTGGCGGCGAAGGTTACTGAGAAGCGGACGAAGCTGCCACAGTCATCCCATGGAACGGTGCTGATAAGTTCGTTGGCGATGAGCCATTGACTGAATACTTCACCCGAATCAAATTCAGTGCTCACGCCACCGACGGAGGCTGTCTTAGGAGCTGTCACATAGAGAAAGAAACTACCCTGAGGCTTTTTCGCGCTAAAGCCATTCTGATTGAGCGCAGTTGTGAGTAGATCCATACGGCGGGAATACTTGCCTGCTATCTCGTCAGTGATTTGCGGATTGGCTAATGCGACTACACCTGCTTTTTGGATAGCGAGAAACTGACCGGAGTCGGAGTTATCCTTCATATCTGCGTAAGCTTGCACGATGAGCGAATTACCCACCACAAATCCAATGCGCCAGCCCGTCATGTTGTAGCTTTTAGATAAAGAGTGCAGTTCGACTGCGACATCCTTCGCGCCATTTACTTGGAATATTGAGACAGGCTTACCTTCAAAAATGAGCGAAGCGTAGGCAGCATCTTGGAGTATAATCAAATTGTTAGCTTTGGCAAATGCCACCGCTTTAGCAAAAAAATCAAGTGTTGCGGAGGCTCCAGTCGGGTTGTTTGGATAGTTGAGCACTAGGATTTTTGCCTTCGCCAATACGCCAGCAGGGACAGCGTCAAGATCGGGAAGGAAGTTGTTAGCCTCTTCGAGCTTCATATTATGCACATGTCCACCCATGTACTGAGCATGCGTGCCGAGTACAGAATAGCCAGGCACCGTCATTAGGACGTAGTCGCCGGGATTGATGAAGCATGCGGGTATCATCGAGAGTGCAGTCTTTGATCCTATCGAGTGGACGACCTCAGTCGTTGAATCGATGTCGGATACACCGAAAACTTCTTCCATATATTTAGCCGCAGCTTTTTTAAAATCCTCACCGCCATTGTCCGCGTAGCCGCGGTTCTCTGGCTTGGCTGCTTCTTCCTGCAGTGCTTGGATCACAAGAGGGTAAGCCATTTCGTCTGGTTCGCCCACGCCCATGTCGATCAGGTCGACGTCAGGTTTGGCTTCCATAGCCGCCTTTTTCGCGCGCTTGATCTTCTCAAACTTATAAATGTCAGTCGATTTGCCGTATTGATTACCACCAATGCGTTCTGCAAAGAGTTCTTGAATATAAGGATCGCTCATGTCTGTCGTGTCGTCGTTATCTTTGTTATGTTCTATTTATTATTGTGAATATCTGGATAAACTAGGTAATTTGTACAAAATAATGGCTATGCATACAATTCAAACGATTAATGAAATGCAATCTCACTCCATTAGCTTGCGCTTGAGTGGACACTTAATTGGGCTCGTGCCTACAATGGGCTCTCTACACGAAGGGCATCTGTCGTTAATTGATATTGCCAAAGAAAAGACAGATAAGGTCATCGTTTCGATCTTTGTCAACCCCACCCAGTTCGGTCCCAACGAAGATTTTGATAAATACCCACGTACGCTAGAGGAGGATACCGAGAAATGCCGTGAACGCGGTGCCGATATTTTCTTCAATCCTTCAATACAAGAGATGTATTCAGGGGACTATTCTACTTTCGTTGAGGAGGAGCAAATTAGTTCTGGTCTCTGCGGAGTCTCTCGCCCACACCATTTACGGGGGGTGGCTACAGTCTGCCTGAAACTTTTTAATATCACTCGCCCTGACATCGCCGTCTTTGGACAGAAGGATGCTCAACAATGCGCCGTGATTCGCAAAATGGTGCTAGACCTGAACATACCCACTGAAATCGTAGTCGGACCAACCCAGCGCGACGCTGACGGTTTGGCCACAAGCTCTCGTAATGCTTACCTGTCCGATAAGCAAAGAAAGGAAGCGCTTAATATACCCAATTCTCTTCAAATCGCTAAAGATATGGTCAATTCTGGCACAAAGAGCGTAGATCGTATAGTAGCGGAGGTCATTCACCACCTATCGCACTCCCGCCGGATCCGTGTGATCTACGTGCAAGTCGTAAATCGTATCACGATGGAACCTGCACGAGAGATTTTACCAGGCACGCAGCGGCTATGTGTTGCCGCATGGGTAGACGAGACCCGATTAATCGACAATATCGAACTCTAAGTATATGTCGAAATTTTACGATGCCATCGTTGTCGGCAGCGGGATTGCTGGTCTGAGCTTCGCAATCAAAGTATCTGAAGCCGGGTATCGCGTCGCCATCATCACAAAGAAAAACTCTGCTGAATCGAACACAAACTATGCGCAAGGTGGGATCGCGGCTGTTACCTCGCAGACCGACGATGTCGAGATGCACGTGGCCGACACATTAGATGCTGGGGACGGCCTTTGCGACGAGGGAGCGGTGCGCGAAATCCTCAAAGACGGCTCCGTCAGTATCGATGAGTTGATTAAGCGTGGCGTCGACTTTTCGCAACTCGACGACGGGCGTGTATCTCTGGGTAAAGAGGGAGGGCATTCGAAGCGCCGTATTCTTCATGTAAGAGATATGACTGGAAAAGCGATTGAAGAAGCGCTCGTGAACGCTATCGAAATCTCAGAGAATGTTGATATCCTCGAGCATTATTTTGCAGTTGAGCTCATCACCTCGCAGAAAATAGCAAAGAAAGGACAAGCTCTACCGAACACAAACCGTGTATTGGGACTCTATGCGCTCGATACCCAGCGCGGCGTAGTTGAAACTTTCCGAGCGGGTGCTGTGCTCATGGCGACGGGTGGTATAGGACAAATTTATCAATACACAACTAACCCTTTCATTGCGACTGGTGACGGAATCGCGATGGCCTATCGCGCAGGGGTCGAAGTGCAGAACATGGAATTTATTCAATTCCATCCGACTGCATTTTATACTAAGGATTCATCGGATCGGTTTCTCATATCTGAAGCGGTCCGAGGAGAGGGTGCTATTTTGCGCAATCTTAGTGGCGAAGCATTTATGTGCAAATACGACGAGCGAAAAGACCTAGCTCCACGCGATATAGTTGCACGCGCCATCGACCATGAAATGAAAGAAACCGGCGCTCGGCACGTATGGCTTGATACCCGAGGAATTGCCCACAAAGAACTCCTAGATCGCTTTCCAAATATCTACGCCTACTGCGAGTCGCGTGGTATCGCCCTTGAAAAGGATATGATCCCCGTTGTTCCAGCAGCTCACTATCTCTGTGGAGGCGTCAAAACAAATCTTAACAGTGAGACTTCTCTGCCTGGCCTCTATGCTTGCGGTGAGGTCGCTTGCACTGGCCTACATGGAGCCAACCGACTAGCAAGTAATTCACTCTTAGAAGCCGTGGTTATGGCAAACCGCGGAGCAAGCGCTGTAGGCAAATACCTCGAGCAGAATATAAGCGACGAGATCGATTTACCTCCGTGGAAAGATGGAGACGTTCGTGACTCTGACGAACGAATCGTCTTACTGCATAATTGGGATGAGGTGAAACGCACAATGTGGGATTATGTCGGCATCGTGCGTACTACAAAGCGCTTGGAGCGTGCCCATAATCGTATCCAAACATTGGATCGTGAAATTAATGAGTATTACTGGAATTTTAAAGTAGATGAGAGCCTACTTGAATTACGAAACATGATCTCAGTCGCGGCACTTGTCATCGATTGTGCTCTACAGCGTAAAGAAAGTCGAGGACTACATTGCATACTCGATTACGTAGATAAACGCGACCACGCGGTAAATACGATAACTCGTAAATTGTAGCCCAAGAACTCGAGTATTATACAAATATTCTCACCTATTTGATCATGTAAGATGCTTATAATTAATTATCAATTAAGATGAGAACATCAGATCTCGCTAAGTGGACTTTAGTTGGGCCTGGTGCGGTTGGCCTCTATTACAGTGGTCGTATCGCGTATTCAGGATACAATCTATGCGTACTTGCTCGCAGTGATGCAAGGGAACTCGAGGCGAATGGCATTCGCATCGAGATGATCGATCCCGAAACCAATGAGTTGAAAGAGACGTTTACTGCGCCTATCGAATGTGTGAGGCGTAAAGCAAATCGAGTAGGGGCGACTGATTGTGTCATCATCGCTGCAAAATCAACCGTCAACCTAGAATTAGTCGAGTCGCTCAAATCAATTGTTGAACTCAGACACACCGTACTACTGTGCCTACAAAATGGCTTAGGTAACGCGGAATTTTTTGCTGAGCATTTTCCAGAAAATCCGATTTTAACAGGTCTCTGTTTTGTCTGCGTCAACCGCACAAAACCGGGTTTGGTTGAGAATTATCATCCGGGGCGCGTCGAGATCGGTTCACTAGGCGACCGCTGGTCAGGGGTAGCCAAAACCGTGGTCGAAATATTTAATCATGCTGGCGTGCTTACTTCGCACGCGGTGAAACTCGATTCAGCCCTTTGGAGAAAGCTCTGTTGGAATATCCCATTTAATGGTTTGTCGATCGCCGCTGGTGGTATCGCGACAGACAAAATCCTTGCCCAATCCGACCTAGTTGCCCGCGCCCAAGCACTAATGGAGGAAGTTCAAGAGGTAGCTTTGCTATCCGGTCATTCGATTTCTGATGAATTTATCGAAAGTCAATTCACGATCACCAAAAAAATGGGAGCCTACAAACCTTCGTCATTGATTGATTACTTGGCAGAAAAGCCCGTAGAAATCGAATCTATTTGGGGGGAGCCGCTACGCCGTGGCCGAGCGCTAGGCGCTGATATGCCTGAGTTGGCAAAGCTTTACTCAGAATTAAAGACTTTATTGTAGCTCAGGGTGATCAGGAATGGAGCCCAACAAGAAATCAATTGGCATGATGATCTAGATACAGATCTTTAAAAACCGCGATACTTTCGGTGAGTTTGGTCGTGGCATCCATCCCTGCGCTTTGTTTTGTTTTCATCGCATAAACAATAATCTGGTGTAGCACTTCAATCTTTTCAGCATAATGGTTAGCATCGGCTTTAATGCGCTGAGCGAGGAAGTAATTAGCGGTCTCATCGATGATTTTCTGTGCATGTGTCTCTTTGTTTGTCGTCCAACGCACCAACTGCTGGTGATCGTTGGCAGTCAAATCTTCCTTAGCTGACAACTCGCGTATGAGTCGCGCTGATTTTTCTATTGTGAGCACATGCTCCTTTAGTTCGCTGAACTTAAGCTCATCGCTAAAAATGCCACAAGGCACTTGGCAGTGCGCACTTAATGAAGAGGCGAAGAACAGAGTGGCAAAGGCATGGGCAAAGATGTGTAATATTCTCATAGCTTATACAAAGTCAGTATTATCAAATAATGCAAACACAGCTTTTCATCCCTTGCTTGTGGGATGGCGTTGTAAAAAAGATCAACACGCCTTACATGTCCGACTTTAAAAATTAACGTGGAGTGAACCCTCCACTTAATGCAAGAGGAGAAGCTTTCTTGCAGATGCCTCTAATTCGATAAGCTTTCCACGTTGAGGAGCGGCGCCACGAGCCAAGTCGAGCTTACCGCCACCTTTGCCTCCGGCAATAGGCGCGAGACTTTGGATCAATTTACCAGCATTCAGATCGGAGTCTGCACCCACGAGTGCGCCAAGATGGAGTTTGTCACCATCATCGATGATACAAAAAGCAGCCCGAGTGAATTGACGCGACTTCAGACCGGTGAGTACCTCCTGTAGCAAAGCAGCAGAGCCTTCCTGGGCGATCACAAGATTCGCATCAAGATGGAGTCCGCTCAGTAGTTCACTGGCGACTTTAGCAGCTCCAGCGGCTTGTGCTTTTTTCAATGCTTTGTCTGATTCAACTGTGGCAGCTTTGAGTCCTTTAGTGTGGGCAAGCATCTCTTTGAAAACGGCATTTTTTTGCTCAAATCCAGCTTCATCCAACATACCAACCATAATGTGGGGAAATAGCGGAAACTTAATCGGGTCGGCTCCCAGTGATATGAGCGCTTGATTTGTCGCATCTAGGAGTAAGCGTAGTTCTTTTTCCTCTTCAGTTGATTTCTCAAAAACACTGCGAATCCATTCATAGGCTGCCTCCCCACAAACTGCCTCAATTCGGCGGACGCCTGAAGCGATCGCCCCTTCTGATTTAATTTTAAATAAACCAATTTCTTTGGTATTACGCACGTGGGTGCCGCCGCAGAGTTCCATCGAGTAGCCGTCAAGTTCGCCTTGCTGTCCACCAATCTGAACGACGCGAACCTCGTCACCATATTTGTCTCCGAAGAATTGCTGGATATCCTTTCGCTCTTTGATGCTGGCGTGTGGCACTTCGAGCCAGCTTACCGCATCGCCTGCCTCTATGGAATTATTGACCTTTTCTTCAAGTGCATCGATTTGCTCGGAGCTTAGCGCACCCGAATTAAAGTCGAAGCGCAGACGATTACGGCTAACCATGGATCCTTGTTGCGCCGCGTCGGTCGATACGACTTCATGCAGTGCCCAGTGGAGCAGGTGAGTCGCGCTGTGGTGAGCTTCTATCGGACGGCGGCGCGCAGGGTCAATGCTCAGTGTAACTTTATCGCCAACAACGATTTGCGCATCAGCAGAAAGGCAATGAGCACGAGCGGAAGCGAGTTGCTGAACAGCGAATACGGGATAATTGATCCCTTTCACTGTAAGCGAACCTTGGTCACCCAGCTGACCGCCCATTTCAACGTAAAAGGGTGTGCGGTCAGTAATGACGAGTAATGAATCCTCTTGTAGGTGAATTTCTAAGACGGTCGCGTTGCTTTCGTCCGTTTCAAAACCTGTGAATATGGTGCTGACTTCGCTCGCGATATCAGCTGCCTGAACGAGTTGCTGCGTTCGCGCTTTGCGACCTAGCTCGCGCTGCTGCTCCATCAAGGTCTCGAAAGTAGCAATGTCGACCTTGAGGCCGCGCTCTGAACAGAGTAATTGTGTGAGGTCGCTAGGAAAACCAAAGGTATCGTAGAGCTTGAAGGCGGATTCGCCGCTAAGTCTAACTGTTTGGCCCTCGATCTCTTGCTCAAACATAGCTAGTCCACGATCGAGGGTCTCGTTGAAGCTAGATTCCTCACGCTGGAGATTTTCTTTGATAGCCTCAGCGCGATTTTTTAATTCTGGAAAGACGTCTGACATCTCATCAACTAGTGTATCGACGAGTTTAGGCAGGAAAGTTTGCCCGCTAGAAAAACCGAGGGTGCGACCATAGCGGACTGCCCGACGGAGAATGCGGCGAAGAACATAGTTGCGCGCCGTGTTTCCGATCAAAATACCATCAGCCAGTGAAAAGACGAGCGTACGGATGTGGTCAGCGATCACTCGAAAGGCAATGGCTTCTTTCATCTCGGCAGAAAGTTTGGACTTATCGCTTTCGACCTTATCAGGATAAATATCGACGTAAGTTTTACCGCTTAGTTTCTCCAAGGTATGGAAAATGGGTTCAAAGACATCGGTCGCATAGTTGCTTGGCTTTTTAGAAAAATCCGTGAAACCCTTCGTGTTTTGGATGAGCGAGCAAGCACGCTCGAAGCCCATACCCGTATCGACATGCTTCGCGGGAAGATCACGGAAACTTCCATCAGCTTCAGCATTGTATTGGATAAAGACTAGATTCCATATTTCAATACACAGGTCGGAATCCATGTTGACAAGCTTGCCTCCGCTGTCGCCATTGGGAGTTAGGTCGACGTGGAGTTCTGAACAGGGTCCACAAGGGCCTGTTTCCCCCATCATCCAGAAGTTGTCTTTCACATTCCCGTTAATGATATGCTTCTTCGGATCGAGACCTTTTTTGATAAAGAGTGCTGCCCAGAAGTCATAGGCCTCTTGGTCGAAGCTGGAAGGGTCGCCTTCGGACGGCGAGTAGACAGTTGCATAGAGTCGCTCGGCAGGTACAGCCCAAACCTCGACGATCAGTTCCCATCCCCATTCGATCGCTTCCTTTTTAAAGTAGTCGCCGAACGACCAGTTGCCCAGCATCTCAAAGAAGGTATGGTGGTAGGTGTCGTAACCAACGTCTTCTAGGTCGTTATGCTTACCGCCCGCACGTATACACTTTTGGGTATTCGCTGCACGTGGTGGCGAGTAGGGCGCACTATCCTTACCGAGGAAATAAGGGACGAATTGGTTCATCCCTGCATTAGTAAACAGCAAGCCCGGCGACTGTGGCATCAGCGATGCAGACTGCACGACTGCGTGTTGCTTAGACTTAAAGAAGTCGAGAAAGGACTGGCGAACTTCGGCGGATGTCATGGCAATGAAAAATACTTCAATCTAGTTCACAAACTGACTCGAAGCGGACAGCTGTATTTGATGAGTGATCATTAGTGCGCAAAAGAACTGAGGCTCAAAGATTCGCAAGAACGGCAGCACCCATTTCCTTGGTATTAACAGAGTCGAGACCAAAGGCGATATCACTGGTACGAACACCACCTGTGACAGCTTTCTCGACTGCCGCTTCGATGGCGTCGGCGGCTTCGTTTTCGCCAAAGCTGTAGCGTAGCATCATAGCGCCAGAGAGAATTTGTGCGCACGGGTTGGCAATACCTTGACCAGCAATGTCAGGTGCAGTGCCACCGGATGGCTCGTAGAGTCCGAAGGGAAATCCGAGGCTATTCTTATCAGCGCCTAGGCTGGCGGAGGCTAACATACCCAACGAGCCACAAATTACACCTATTTCGTCGGAGAGGATGTCGCCGAACATGTTTTCGGTGAATAATACGTCGAACTGGTTGGGGTCGCGCGCGAGTTGCATCGCAGCATTGTCCACATACATGTGGCTTAGCTTAATCTCTGGGGCGTGATTGGCAAAATATTCGGTGACGACCTTACGCCAAAGGACAGAGGTTTCGAGCACATTGGCCTTGTCGACAGAGCAGACGCTACCGCCGCGCGCTCTGGCCGTGTCGATCGCAACTTGAGCGATACGCTCGATCTCGCTTGTATTATAGACCATCGTGTCGATGGCTTGCTCTTCACCATTTTCAAGAGTCGTGGTGGACTTGGGCTGGCCGAAATAGATGCCACCGGTCAGTTCGCGGATACAGATGATATCAATTCCATTTGGGATGCGCTTATCCTTCAATGGCGAGGCTTCAGTTAGTTGCGAATAAAGAAGGCCAGGGCGGACATTGGCGTAAAGGGCAAAGGCCTTTCGGATTGGAAGGAGAGCCGCACGCTCGGGTTGCTCTGTCGGCGGCAGGTATTCCCATTTGGGACCACCAACAGATCCGAAGAGGATAGCCTCCGAGTTTTCGCAGACGGCCTTGGTCGAATCTGGAAAAGCGACGCCATGATTATCGATGGCGATGCCGCCAATGTCAGCATGATTGTGACTGAGCTCAAAACCGAACTTTTCGCCCGTATTTTCAAGGACTTC
>PKCJ01000111.1 GCA_002862945.1 Opitutia bacterium
AAGGAGGTCATATTCATAAGTAAGCATTGAGTGAAGTCGCGACTGCGAGACATATCGTGAGACCTTGCCGTAGAGTGCGTCACTCATTGTCATATCATAAGCTGAAATGGTCTTGGCTACCGTACCAGCACTACCTGAAACTCGAAAGAACCAATTGGCAGTTTCCTGCCCTGCCCCGATCTCGGCAAAAACGCCATATCGCTCAAGATCCAAATTGATCGCTAATGCTTTCTGATAAGTACTCAGTTTTTTTCTGTCTGCCATAAACCAAACTTAATAAAACTACACACAGGCCAAGGCAAACCGGAATTGATCTGAGTACAAAAAATACTAAAGAAAATACTTTACACCTGACTGACTCCCCCATTTTATGCGCCCTCTTCAAGCATCTGCTCCCGCTTGAGGCGTATTAGCTACATTTCATTGCAGGGTGGAGCAGCCCGGTAGCTCGTCAGGCTCATAACCTGAAGGTCACAGGTTCAAATCCTGTCCCTGCACCCATTTAAAGCCCTTTAGATTCACTCTATGGGGCTTTTTCGTTTGTATGATAAAGTTCGAGTAGATCGTTTGCTCACCTCAAAATAAGCCAGGAAATGCAATATCAGCTTTGAAGAAACGTTACTGAGTATTTAAATAAATACTATTTTATTGAATCATCCTGAGCTATCACTCCTCAATCTGATCAAAGTTTGAGCCGATCAGATTGCGTGCCGTAGTCCTTCTAAAGCAGTCCATTGTCACTTTCATCAAAAACTACCTACCTGCAACTTGACTATAGTTCACTAAAAATGTCCCCAGATGTCATTTGATTTCTGTCCGAACTTGAAAAAGCGCAAACTGCGAGCATAGTTATACTAATGTCTGCGCTCACACAAAAACGCACTGACGGCTACAAGCCTCTTTTTTTCCTATTTTGTTTATTTGCACTAGGCTGGATCACTATTCTTCTCTATGCGGGTGGCATGACCACTAGCATTAAAGCGGGCATGGCATTTCTCGATTGGCCGCTGTCCAATGGTTCAGTCAATCCTGCGGGTTGGCTGACTGAGTCTGATAAGATGGCTGAGCACAGTCATCGCTTACTTGGGATGAAAATTGGCCTCCTCTCTATTGGACTCTTCCTATGGACTTATCTACGCGAATCACGCGACTGGGTTCGCACTCTTGCGCGAGTTCTCCTATGGGTCGTTATACTTCAGGGCTTACTCGGCGGAGCGCGCGTACGCTTCGATCAACTCAACATAATGAGTGATCACAATCTTCTCGCGCAAAGCTTTGCCGTAGTGCACGCCTGCGGAGCCATGGTCGTGCTTGGCATTTTAGTGACACTCACCCTAGCGAGCACAAGGCGCTGGATCGAAGCCAGTGCGGGTCTAAATGTCCAGCAACCTACAGGCGTTAAACGCTGGGGGATCATCGCTACAGTTTCCATCTTTCTACAAATCCTCGTCGGTGCCATCATGCGCCATGCAGACGCTGGACTTGCGCTGGTTAAGTTCCCCATGTCAACCGCCACTAACTGGCTTCCAACTTACTGGAACTTTGATGTCAGCGTACACTTTGCCCACCGAATCGGTGCGATCCTAGTCACCGTAATCCTGCTCGTTTTCCTTTGTAAGCTCTGGGGCTCTCCTACCGCTAAGCGAGCGCTTGGCTACGGCGCCCTATTTCTCGCAGTGATTCTTGGTCTACAAATCTCCCTAGGAGCGCTCACTATCTGGACAGTAAAAAATCCTTACGCAGCGACCGCACACCACTTAGTAGGTGCTTTTCTACTTGCCAGCACCTGGGGGCTAACTTTTCTAGCACATCATTCTGGACAAGCCTGTCATACGAAGACAACCAAATAAAACATTTCTAAATTGAGCTTACCTGAAACAGAACATAACGTAATCACTACTAGTAGGTCCGATTCCGTCCTCTCTTTGCGCGAACGTCTTAATGGCTATTACGAGTTAACGAAGCCGCGCTTGAGTTTCATGTCAGTCCTGACCGCGATCATCGGCTATCTTGCTGCTGACCCCAGTCGCGACTTCGGTGTTCTGTCGAGCTTAGTTATAGGTACTTCTTTAGCTGCTGGCGGCGCAGCCGTGCTCAACCAGTGGATAGAGCGCGAAGCTGACGCCAAAATGATACGTACTAAAGACCGCCCTATCCCCTCCGGACAGATCATTCCCTATAATGCCTTGATGTTTGGACTTGGGCTGAGCATTTTCGGATCTTACTTACTCTTCGCAGGTGCGAACCCTCTTGCGGGCCTCTTGACGGCCATAACTGTGGCTTCTTATGTTTTACTCTATACACCGCTAAAAAAGTTGACCACTTGGAATACGCTGATCGGCGCGATTCCCGGTGCTCTGCCTCCGCTGATCGGCTGGGCAGCAGCCGAGGGACGTATCTCTACCCTCGGCTGGATAATCTTTGCTGTTGTATTTCTTTGGCAGATGCCCCACTTCTTCGCCATCGCCTGGACCTACCGCAAAGACTACCAAAAAGGTGGCTTTGTCATGCTTTCAAACGCCGATGAAAACGGCGCTGCTGTCGCACGCCAATCCTTCACGTTCGCAATTGCACTCGTTATTAGTACACTTCTACCCACAATACTCGGTTATGCCAGCTTGGGTTTCGGCGCGGTTGCCTTGATCACAGGCTGCTACTTAATGCGTCCAGCATGGCTTTTCCTGATTGCAGAGAAAAAAGATGCGTCCGCGCGACGTCTATTTATCACTTCAATTTTCTATCTACCAGCCCTGCTTATTCCTCTCGTATTAGACCTTTGGCTGATCTGAGAACAGAATCTCAACTTCAGAGTGAAACAATTAGACGATTACTGTTACATCATACCTTAAAAAAATAGTTATACTGGAAATCCTCATCAATAACTCAGGCGTCAATCTAGCAAAACACAAAATCGGCACACACTTACAGTCCAGAGAAATACAAAAAATCTCTTAAAGGATTAGTCTCACATCAGTGTGTCTATACTTATAAGAGTCGCAGTATGTTACTATGACTTTCACTGAATCACTTCCAACATTAAACGCCTGCCTCAACGGCACGGCTACGATTCTGCTCACTGCAGGCTTTATTTTTATCAAGACCGGTCGCGAGAAATCGCACCGCGCTTGCATGGTTTCAGCCTTTGCTGTCTCAGTTATCTTCTTATTTTTCTATCTTTTACACAAATGGCTAGTGCAAGGAGTGCATACACCTTTCGGCGGCGAAGGAGCCTGGCGCAATATTTATTACACCATGCTGGTCACCCATATTGTGCTCGCTATTTTAATCGTACCGCTAGTGCTGAAGACTCTTACCCTAGCAATCCGCGGCAAACGTGATAGACACAAATCCTGGGCACGTTGGACCTTTCCAATCTGGTATTACGTCTCAGTCACAGGTGTGCTCATATATTTCTTCCTCTACGTTTGGTGGTAAGTTAGGTCAATGATGCATTCTTATAAAAGACTTTGCGCTTAATTTGATCCATCTTTAGATGCAGACGCCCCTCTCCGTTGAGACCTTAGTCGCTGTGGTCACGACCCTGTGGCTCCACAGAAGTGCCAATATCTAGGGCTTTTGTGGGTTTATTCCACCGTCATCACACCCCGCATGCCAGCAAATAGATGAGCGGGGAATGAACAGAGAAATTCATAATCTCCAGATACAGCGGGTGCCGTGAATTCGATTGTGTCGCTCTCAGCGGGACCAAGAAGTTTAGTGTAGGCGAGGATCTGGCCTGCTAGTTCGACGGGTATGTAATCACTATCGCGAGCAGCTGCAGCAGCGGTTGCAAATGCACCAGAATCGACGCCCGCTTTAAGAAAGACAACATTGTGCCCCATTGCAGCTTTAGGCATTTTGCCGACATTGCGGAAATTCAACTTCACGAGGCTACCAGCTGGCACCGAGAATGCCTCTAGATTATACTTCATGCGGTCATTACCCGTCATCTCAAGCACCGTAACGCCGCCAATGACAGAAACGGGATTACTGGCCAGAGCTTCGCTAGCCTCAGCTTGCTGGTGCTTGTGATCATGGTCGTGTTGGCTGAGATCGCTTGCAGAATCGCCGCAAGCTGTGAATAAAAATGGTAACACGAGGGCAAAATAGAAATATTTCATAACCCTATCATAGCTGAAAAGTAGAGGTAGTCGAGTTTCAGAACGATGAATCAGGACAATTGATATACCTATCGAATATGCTAATGCCATCATTAGCAAAACTGATGCTTTAATAACATTGAAGATAATCTTGTCACTCGCCTTGTCGAAACTTACTTCCTGTCATATATTATAATCATTGGCTAAGTTAACTCATCAATCTACAAACTCACTTTATTCCGTGAAGCAAATGTCAAGTGGACTCACCCGCTGCTTAGTATACATAAGCGCCCTCACAAGTATTCTCTTGATGGGCGGATGCAATCTGGATACCCGAATGTCAACTTTTGTCACGAAGGGGCCAGTCGCGGAGACACAGTACGATTTATTCATGCTCACCGTATGGGTAACTTTAGGCATCTTCATCGCAGTGGGCGGAGCCTTCGCATTTGCTATTATCAAATTCCGAGAGCGTCCTAATGATGACCGCCCGATGCCCTCGCAAGGCCATGGTAACCCACTAGTCGAAATCGGTCTAATTGGAGTATCGATTTTGTTACTAGTGATCATTGCCGTGCCCACGCTAAAAGGCATCTGGTATACACACGACACGCCGGAAGACCCTGAGAGTTTCATGGGCTCATGGTATGAAGGCGAAGAATTGGCCGAAGAAGAATCCGAAAAACCACTAATCGTTAAAGTAATTGGTTACCAATGGTGGTGGGCTTTTGAATACCCTCAACTAGGTATCACGACTGCCAATGAAATGGTCATCCCTGCAGGCAAAGTCGTCCACTTAGAACTTCGCTCATTCGATGTCATTCACTCTTTTTGGTTACCCCGTATAGCGGGTAAGGTTGACTTAATCCCCGGTCGCACAAATTCAATGTGGATTCAAGCGGGTGACAATTTCCGTCGTTGGAAAGGAAAACAAGGTGTTGCAAATCCTATGGAGGATAGTCCTGCTCTGCGCGCTGACTACGCTAACTATTTAGAAGAGGAAATTCATAATTATTATTATGGCCAATGCGCTGAATATTGCGGTGATTCCCACGCACGCATGCTCTTCCGTGCGACCGTAGTGGACGATGGGGAATTCGCTGAATGGGTGATCGATGAGCGCACTGGTCATGGCACGCCCGATGGTAAGTCATGGGACGATTGGTACGCCGCCTACGATAACAACCCCGAATCGTTGACGGGTGACCTAAATGACGGACTTAAAGTTTTCATGGGGCGCGGGAAATGTGCTACCTGTCACGTTGTTAAAGGCAATCCACGTGCACTCGGTGTCGCAGGTCCTAACCTGACTAATGTGGGCTCTCGCATGTCGATTGCAGCAGGCTGGCTTAACCATCGCAGCGAAGAAGATGGCAGTATTGATCTTGAAAAGCAGTACGACAACTTTTACAAGTGGATCAATGAAACAGACGTCGTCAAGCCAGGTAACCGTATGTGGAAAGCAGGCGGCGGAGGCATCGGCGAACTAATCGATGAAAACGGCGAACTCGCCCTATTGACCGATGACGAAATACACAAACTATCACTTTATCTACAATCTCTCAAATAGGCCTCTAACATGAGTCAAACAGAAACCGAAATACTCACCCCTAGCACTATCCCATCAACCGAGACGCATGTGCTCAAACCAGAGCGCAGCCAGCTAGGATTCATGCGCCCTGATCACAGTAGGAGCGTGATTATGGACTGGTTGACTACGGTCGATCACAAAAAGATTGGTATCATGTATGGCGCCATCGCTCTCTTCTTCCTACTAGTAGGTGGTGTGGAAGCCCTGATCATCCGCACACAACTAGCTATTCCAGAAAACGACCTTATTTCGGCTCAGCGCTACAATCAACTTTTTACAATGCACGGCACGACAATGATTTTCCTCGCGATCATGCCACTCAATGCAGCCTTTTTTAACTTTCTTGTGCCGTTGCAAATAGGTGCGCGCGACGTGGCATTTCCTCGCATTAATAGCTTTAGTCTTTGGGCTTTTGTGGCGGGTGCAATTGTGATCAATTTCGGTTGGGTGCTACAAGCCCTACAAGTCATGGGCCTTTTTGAAGCCGGCGGTCCCACTGCTGGCATGACCGACCTCGCCCCTGCTATGGGCTGGTTTGGCTACGCACCTTTAACCGGCACCAACTTTACAGGTGCAGGCACAGACTTCTGGATCATGGGCTTGCAGATACTCGGCATCGCCTCGCTCTCTGCAGCCATGAATTTCGTTGTTACTATTGTTAACATGCGCGCTCCGGGCATGAAGATGATGCGTATGCCAGTATTTACTTGGATGACACTAGTCGTATCCCTTCTGATCGTATTCGCTTTTCCAGCTATCACCATTGCGCTTGGTCAGTTGATGTTCGACCGCTGCTTTGGCACTAACTTTTTTGTGGTTGCTGGAGGTGGCCAGCCAATTCTTTGGCAGCACCTGTTCTGGATCTTCGGCCACCCCGAAGTTTACATTCTCGTATTACCCGCTATGGGCATCATCTCCGAGATACTGCCAGTATTTTCTAAAAAACCACTTTTTGGTTATTCCATTGTGGTCTTCTCAGGCGCCGTGATTGGATTCCTCGGATTCGCAGTTTGGTCGCACCATATGTTCACAACGGGCTTAGGTAAAGTTGCCACAGCGGCCTTCTCTCTTTTAACAATGGCGATTGCCGTGCCGACGGGAGTTAAGATTTTCAACTGGGTCGGTACTCTTTGGGGCGGGCGTGTTCGTTTTAGTGCACCGATGATCTTTTCACTTGGTTTCGTATGGATGTTTATGATGGGCGGTTTTTCAGGCATTATGCACTCATCAGCACCCGCTGATGCGCAGCAGCAAGACAGTTACTTCGTGATTGCTCACTTCCACTATGTTGCGATTGGTGGTATCTTCCTCGCCGTCGTAGCTGGTATCTATTTTTGGTTACCCAAGATGATCGGTAAGATGTGGAAGGGCAAGCTCAGTACATGGGTTGCGATTTTCTCTACAGTAGGTCTAAACGTCACCTTCTTCCCCATGCACTTCCTCGGCTTGCTTGGCATGCCACGCCGCACGCACACCTACCTCGAGGGCTTTGGCTGGGAAACTTACAATCTAGTCTGTACTATTGGAGCTTACATCTTGGCATTTGGTATCCTACTACTCGTCATCGACATCATCCGTTGTTTCCGCAACGGGGAACCTGCGGGTAATGACCCTTGGGACGCACGTACACTTGAGTGGGCAACGACTTCCCCACCCCAAGTTTACAATTTTGCAAAGACACCGATCATACCTGCTCGTGATGCTCTCTGGGAAGATAAATATGGCCCTGAAAACCGCAAGATTACTCACGAAGATGATCACGGACACGGGATCCACATGCCTAGCCAATCTTGGATGCCCTTCATCGCTGCACTAGGTTTTATTCCCGTCGGGCTTGGCATGTCGCTGATGCAAGCAGGTATCCCTTACATGGGTTATGTTGCTATTTTCGGACTGTTAGTACTCGGTTTTGGTATCGCACTTTGGGCAATCGAAGGCCCTGGAGGTTACCACATGCATCCCGAAGTTGATGCTGCCTAGTCTAAATACTCATTTTTCCACATTCAATTTTCTGCTTCTCCTACATTTAGCTTCCTAAATAATGTCTGACACAGTACGACAAGAGGACGACCACGGCAGTCTGGTTATCAATAACAAGAAACTGCTCATGTGGCTCTTCCTCGGATCTGACTGCATGTTTTTTGGTACGCTCATTTCGACGCACTTAATCTATCGTAAACTCTACCCTGAGTCCTACGATCCTCTACTGGTCTTTGACCTAGAGCTGACTTCATTCTCTACTTTTATTCTATTAATGAGCTCCTTCCTAATGGCACTTGCTGTATCGGCGATGCATAAGGGAGAGTTGAAGAGCTTTCGTCGTAATACAATCGGCGTCATTTTCTTCGGACTTATCTTCTTGGCTTGCCAAGTTTATGAGTTTGCCCACTTCACGAACGAAGGCCTTACCCTTTCGACTAACACCTTTGGTTCAACTTTTTACATGATGACGGGCACCCATGGTGTCCACGTTGCGATTGGAGTTTTCTGGTTAATCAGCCTCTACTTCTACTCCTACACAGGTAAAATGGATGCCCACGAAAGTGCGGTCGATATCGAGGTAGCTGGATTGTATTGGCACTTCGTCGATATTGTGTGGATTATCATTTTCACTGCAGTCTATCTCATCGAATACATCCCTGGGCTAAACTGATTTTTTCACCATGACAGACACTGAATACACTCCACTGCCCGTAGCTACGAATAGTCATAAGGATGCCGAAACCGAGAGGTATCACACTTTCGTCAATTTGGCACTCGTGCTAGCCGCCATTACAGGTATCGAACTGGTTCTGGTCTACATGCCTTTCCATCCTATCTTCATATTCAGTTCGCTTTTGACACTCTCGCTCTTCAAATTTGTCGCCGTTGTCGCGTGGTTTATGCACTTAATCTACGACAAATTGGTTCTAACCCTAGCTTTTGGCACAGGACTGGTCATCGCGACAGGTACCTTCGTGGCTCTTGGCTTCTTGTTATCCCGTGAATGGGTGGACGTAGACGCAATCACTCAGTTTTGATTTAGAGTGTGCAGGTGTCTACCCAGAGCGTGCAGGCCGACTACCTGCCTGTCTAGGGTGCAAGTGGAGGTAACGAACAAACAAACGTTATACGTTTTATAATCGCCTCTAACCACTACGGATACATCATTCGCAATATGCAACTGCACTGGCATACTGAACCACTTCTACTTATCATTTTGCTGGGAGCGGGCTGGTTGTATGCTCTAGCGATTGGGCCACTTCGAAACCGTATCGTTTCGGGAGTAAATTTTCCGCTGTGCCAATGCGTCTTGTTTTATTCAGGGCTGGTCATCACCTATCTCGCGGTCGGTTCCCCGCTCGACCAACTGGGCGAACAATTCCTCTTTAGCGCACACATGCTGCAACACATGTTGCTCATTTATACCTCTACAACTCTATTTATTTACGGTACGCCCTCATGGCTAGTAGATTGGTTACTCAAACCCAAACCATTACGAAAAATCATGAGCGTTCTTACGCATCCTGCCTGCGGTGGCTTGCTCTTTACTTTCGTCTACACAGTCTGGCACGTACCCGCACTCTATGAAGCAGCGCTACAAGATAAACGCATCCATATACTCGAACACTGGACTATGTTCTCACTTGGGCTCATCATGCTCTGGCCTTATTTGACGAATTCGACGCTTGTGTCACGCCCAGGCTATGGGATCCGCATGCTCGCAATCTTTCTTCTGATGGTAGGACAATTACCCGTGTTCGCCTTCCTCTCCTTTGCTGGCGAAGCAATCTATCCTACCTACATTTGGGCACCTCGAATCATCAATCTTGATCCGCTCAACGACCAGATTCTTGGCGGAATCATTATGAAAGTCGTGAATATGGGGTTTTCTCTTACAATTTTAGCAATCTCCTTTTATAATTGGTCGAAAAGTGAGGAACCTGACTATCCTGCCGCCACCTAGATTTATCGAAGCCATCTATTAAAAATCAGCTAAATGACCTGGGAAATTCTATTCATTTTCGGACTGCTCGTCTTTGCGATAGTTAGTTTTATTTGGGAGCGTATTTCTGCCGATCTAACTTCACTTACGGTATTCGGCATTTTGCTGTTTGTTAGTATGCTCACTGAAAGCGACGCACTGCCGACACTTGAGGCAACACTGGGCGTATTCGGAAACTCTGCCCCACTGACCATTGCGGGTATGTTTATCATTAGCGCGGCACTTGAGCGAACAGGCGCAATTGACCTAATAACTGGCTATCTAAGGAAGCTCGTTAAACTGCCCTATCGCGGCTTCATGTTTATTATGATTCTGGGTGTGGCGGGTATTTCAGCCTTCGTCAATAACACGCCTGTAGTCATCGTACTCATGCCGGTCATCCTTTCACTCTCTCGTGAAATGGGCGTGGCTTCCTCCAAGCTCCTGATTCCGCTTTCCTACGCGTCGATTTTTGGTGGCACCTGCACCCTACTGGGCACGAGCACTAACCTCTTAGCTAGTGGCATCTTATTAGATGCGGGTCATGCTCCAATTGGTATGTTTGAATTGGCATCCGTTGGACTGCCTATTCTAGCCTTTGGTTCAATTTACCTGGTTCTCTTAGGTAACAAGCTACTGCCACACCGTGAGACACTTACTTCTATCTTGACCGATGAAGAGCGAAAAGAATTCATTACTGAAGCTTTTGTTCGTGCAGGCTCCGATCTTCATGGAAAAACTGCGAAAGAAGGCGAACTCCTCAAACATGGTATCCGCTTGTTAGAAATTGTTCGCCACGGGATCGCAGTGCCTGGCGACCCTAGAGACCATAAACTACAATATGGCGACCGCTTAGTTCTAGCCTGTCGTCCGTCAGGTGTAGCCGAAGCCCATTCGATGAAGGGAATTACTATCCAAACCGAACTCGCTGAAGGCCTCGAAACGATTGCCTCCGACGAAGGTGCATTGGTTGAAGGTGTGGTTGCGCCACACGCTTCGATTGCTGGCCTTACGCTTGGCGAGATCAACTTTCGCCAACGATTCCGTATGGTTGTGGTGGCAGTTCACCGTAAAGGCACTAATCAACGCGAGCGCCTTTCTAACTTACGCCTACAAGCGGGGGACACGCTACTCATGATGGGTTCAACCGCATCGATTGACTCTTTGGCCAATAGCGACGAAATCATTATCCTCGACCGCCCCCGCGTGCCCGCCCGCAGCCTTCGTATCAAGATGCCCATCGCCATTGCCACGACGATTGGTATCGTAACCATAGCCACGCTCAATCTTGTCCCAATTGTATCCGCAGTTTGCCTAGGCATCGCCGTTATATTGCTATCAGGTTGCATGAAAGCGAAGGACGCTTATGCATCTGTTGAATGGAGCATCTTAATCATTATCTTTGGAATGCTAGCGCTTGGACAGGCAATGGACTCGACAGGAGCCAGCCTATTGATTGCCGAGAATATGACTGGTTTGGTTGCTCAATTCGCACCCGCGCACCTGCAAAACGTCATTATGCTCGCGTTGATCTACGTGATCACTTCGACCTTTACTGAGTTCCTATCCAACAATGCAGCCGTCGCCTTGATGTTACCGATTGCGCTAGGAATCGCTGTGACTTTAGGTGTCGATCCTCGTCCCTTTGTTATTGCCAGCTGTATTGCTGCCTCAGCCAGTTTTGCAACTCCTATAGGTTACCAAACTAATACTTACGTCTACGGCGTCGGTGGCTATCGCTTCTTCGATTTCACCAAAGTCGGGCTTCCACTGAACCTCATCTGTTTCGTAGTCACCGTGACCATCGTGCCAATTTTTTGGGACTTTTAGGCGACCTCAAAAATGAAATGGTCTCATTGTGAACGGATCAAAGGGAGCAAAAAAAATTGCTTTTCACCCATTTTATTGACGACTTTAAACCCATCTAATCTCATTCCATGAGATTAGATATAGTACATCTCAACGTCGGCATCTTTAACAATAAAGTCTTCCAGCGTGTATGCTCGCACCTTAGCTTCAAAGCATTCTCCCACATCGCTCCAAATCGAAGCGACGCGGGCGCCAGAATGGCCAGAATCCTCAAAATTACGCTCCAGTAGTTCGCAATCTACAGCTTCGACTATTTGAGTTAGCGAAATCTTTCCTGGGGCACGAGCTAGGGCATATCCACCCTGCTTGCCCCGCTTACTTACAATCAATCCTGCGCCACGCAATTCATTGAGAATCTGCACCAAGTAATTAGCTGGGATCACTTCTGCGGTAGCCAAAGTCTCGATGTGCGCAAGTTTATCCTGCTCGTAAATGCGGCCAAGCTGTGCCAAGACACGACAAGCATATTCAAGTTTATGAGAAAGCTTCACACCTAATAACTTAGGCTCATAACTATAGAAGTAAACTTAAAAGCAAAACAGAGATTTTCCCACAATATTTAATTAAAAATCAGTCCTTCTGTAGGGATTCTCAAAGGTAGAAAAAAAGGACCTACTATATTCACAAAATACTGAATAACAGTTATTTAAAAAATAAATAAAACTAGTATTTTTTAGTAGCCAGTGACCACCAATCTTCCTATAAATATAGAGTCTATGTCAGAAGATACAAAGCCCGAAAATTTAAAACAAAAACCAGCCTCCAATGCGACCAAAAACGACGTCTACGACTCGTCCAAGATCCAGAAGCTCGAAGGTCTAGAAGGTGTGCGCAAGCGCCCAGACATGTATATCGGGGACACTAACGAGCGTGGCCTCCACCACTGCGTATTTGAAATCGTGGACAACTCGATCGACGAAGCCCTCGCGGGTCATTGCTCGGAGATCACCGTGAGTATTCACAACAATGGTTCTTGCTCGGTGGAAGACAATGGTCGCGGCATCCCTGTAGACATACACCCAAAATACAAGATCCCCTCACTCGAGCTAGTTATGACCAATCTTCACGCAGGTGGTAAATTCGGCAAGGGCGCCTACCAAGTATCAGGTGGTCTCCACGGCGTCGGAGCTAAGTGCGTCAATGCGGTCTCAGATTGGTTTGAAGTTGAAGTCCGCCGCGACGGTAAGGTCCACAAAATGGAATTCTCTCGTGGAAAAACTACCTCAAAGATGAAGGTCATAGGCGATACAAAGCGTACGGGCACACGCATCGCCTTCTCACCTGACCCGCAGATTTTCCTCACGACTCGTGATTTTAAGTTCGAGTTACTCGGCAAGCGCCTACGGGAGCTCGCCTTTCTCAACCCAGGTATCAATATCAAGTTCGTCGATGAACGCATCAACAAAACCGAGTCCTTCATCTTCAAAAACGGTATAGCGGAATACGTCACTTTTCTTAATGAGAATAAGAACGTCCTCCATCCCGACCCGATCAGCTTTCATGGCGAAGCGCCGACACCCAACCCCGACCTCGACGCTAACATCGTTGTGCATGTAGCATTCCAATATAACGACAGCTACAACGACCAAATCTACGCCTACGCAAATTCGATCCACAATATTGAAGGTGGCACACACCTTTCTGGCTTCCGCACAGCGTTGACCCGTGTGGTTAACGCCTACGGGAAGGCCAACAATCTAATCAAGGACAAAGAGCCAAACCTTACCGGTGAAGACGCGCGAGAGGGCCTTACCGCCATTGTCTCGGTCAAAGTCCCAGAGCCCCGCTTCGAAGGCCAGACTAAGACCAAGCTATCTAATGGAGAGGTTGACGGCATCGTGCAAAAAATAACAGGCGAGGAGCTAAAGTATTATTTCGAAACTAACCCGCAGGTCGCTAAAAAATTGATAGATAAGTGCATTAACGCCGCACGTGCTCGCGAGGCTGCGCGTAAAGCCCGTGAAACAGTTCGTAAGGGCGCACTTTCCTCTGGCGGCCTTCCTGGCAAGCTCGCTGACTGCTCTTCTAAGGATCCCGCCATGTCCGAACTGTACATAGTGGAGGGTGACTCTGCGGGTGGTTCGGCCAAGCAAGGACGCGACCGAGCGACCCAAGCCATCCTTCCGATTCGCGGTAAATTGCTAAATGTAGAAAAAGCCCGCCTCGACAAGGTGCTGGGTAATAACGAGATCAGAACCCTCATCACTGCTGTCGGAACAGGCATCGGCGATCACGAAGGCGACGGGGCCTTCGACGCGACCAAGGCACGTTACCACAAGATCATTATTATGACCGATGCCGACGTGGATGGTGCCCATATCCGCACCCTACTCCTCACATTCATCTTCCGTCAAATGAAAGGTCTAATCGAGGCTGGCTACGTCTACATAGCTCAACCCCCGCTTTACAAGATTAAGCGTAAGCGCCGCGAGCAATACGTGGATAACGATCCTCAACTCAACCGCATCCTTCTCGAGCTCGGCACCGAAGATGTCACCTTAGTTCGCCTCAGGGACAACATGGAACTAATAGGTGAAGCGATCGACCATCTCGTTGAGTGCATGTCCCGCCTTGAAATGATTGGTCGTGGCGTCACACGCTACGGTTGTGATTTCGCCCAATACCTTGACCAGCACGATGGCGAAAACTACGCTCTACCTCGATACATCGTTCGCATCCGTAAGGGTAATGAGGAAGAATTTCGCTTCCTTAAAAATGACGATGACCGCATCGCATTCCACGCCGAATTCGACCTTACTGACGAAGATGGTCACGGCACCGTCGTGCGCGAGATAGTAAGCGACGATGGCATCAAAATACAGCAACGTATTTCTCTCCACGAGATCTACGAGTCAACAGAGATGACAAAGCTCATTCGCGAAATCGCTGATGAGGGTATGGACATTAGCCAGTTTTCCAAGAGTGAAGAGCCTCGCTATCAAATCGTTGAAAACAAAGGCGATGAGAAGAAAGAAAACATTATTGAGCTTAAATCCATCATAGAGCTGATCGAAAATGTCCGCGCGATTGGTCGTCGCGGCCTCAGCATTCAACGCTATAAAGGTCTTGGAGAAATGAATCCAAAACAGCTTTACGAAACCACAATGGATCCGAAGACACGCCGACTTCTAAAGGTCGATATTGCAGACGCCGCCATGGCGGACGGTATATTTTCCATGCTCATGGGCGAAGACGTCCCCAGTCGCCGCGCATTTATCGAAGATAATGCGCTTAATGTAGCTCACCTTGATATCTAAAATCAATTAATAATTAGGAGTTAAAAATTAATCAGGGCGACTGAATCGAAGTAATCTCTTCATTCTTAATTCCTCATTTTTGATTCTTTAAAACAACGTTTTTAAATCTCATGTCCGAAGAACTCACACCAAACAATCCCGAGCATATTCACGCGGAAGTTACCAACATCACCGAGATCATGCAGACAGCTTACATCGACTATTCGATGTCTGTCATCGTTAGCCGTGCCCTGCCCGATGCCCGCGACGGACTCAAACCTGTACAAAGGCGCATTCTCTACGCCATGTTACGCGAAGGCTTGCTGCATAACCGTCCATTTGATAAGTGCGCCGGCGTAGTTGGGGAAGTTTTGAAGAACTACCATCCACACGGCGACAGCTCAGTTTACGATACTCTCGTTCGCCTCGCACAGCACTGGGTCATGCGTTACCCTTTAATCGTCCCACAAGGTAACTTCGGTTCCATCGATGGCGATTCCGCCGCCGCCTATCGTTATACCGAGTGTAAGCTGGAAGGTATCGCCGAGGATTTGCTTGAGGATATCGACGAGGACACTGTCGATTTTGTCCCCAACTACAAAGAAAGCTCTACCGAACCATCCGTTTTGCCAGCGTCATTGCCAAATCTTCTGATGAACGGTTCGACTGGTATCGCTGTTGGCATGACCACCAACATCCCGCCGCATAATCTCCATGAGATCATCGACGCAGCTGTCGCCATCATTGAAAACCCGAAGATTGAACTCGATGATTTGATTCAAATCATACCGGGCCCTGACTTCCCTGGCGGCGGCTTCATTCACGGCAAGATGGGCATCGATAGCTACCTTAAGACCGGCCGTGGTATCGTCCGCACACGCGGAATCGCTGAGGTCGTCGAAAGTAGCGGCAAGGAAGAAATCATTATCTCCGCGATTCCTTATAATGTAAACCGTGCCTCCCTCGTCATTCGTATCGCCGACTTGATCAAGGAGAAAGCTATCGACGGCATCTCCGATCTACGTGACGAGTCGACTGAAACGACACGAATAGTGATCGAACTCAAACGCGGAGCAATCCCCCGTGTCATCATCAACCAGCTCTACAAGAGTACACCACTCGAGAGTTCCTTCGGCGTCATCCTCCTCGCGCTCGACAACCGTCGTCCCAAGCAAATGAACATTAAAGAGATGCTTACTTGCTACATCGACCACCGCCGTGAGGTCATCTACCGACGTAGCGCCTTCCGTCTGCGAAAAGCCGAAGCCCGCGCCCACATCCTAGAAGGCTATAAGGTCGCCCTCGATAACATGGATGACTTTGTGAAAATCATTCGTGCTTCTAAGAATCGCGAGGAGGCAAAAAGGTCTCTCAGGTCCAAATATCCGCTCTCGGACATCCAGACTACCGCCATTCTCGAACTACGTCTCTACCAACTCACTGGCATGGAGCGCAGTAAAATAGAAGAAGAGTATCTTGCCCTCATGGCGGTGATCGAAGAGCTACTCTCGATCCTCGAAAGTGAGCAAAAGCTTCTCATGGTTATCAAAGATGAACTCGGCGAAATGAAGGAGAAGTACGGTAACCCTCGCCGCTCTAAGATTCTCGCCATCGATGGAGACCTTTCAATGGAAGACATTATACCGAACGAAGGTTGCATGATCACAATCACGCACAAGGGCTTCATGAAGCGCACTTCGCTCGATGAATACCGATCGCAGAAACGTGGTGGCAAGGGTGTGATCGGATCTGGTCAATATGAGGACGATTTCGTCGAACACCTCTTCACTGCATCTACTCACAACTACATCATGTTCTTCATGAACAACGGGCGTGTATACGTAGAAAAGGTGTATCACATACCTGAAGGCAGTCGCACTGCCAAGGGTCGTGCTATCGCCAACATCATCGAATTACAAGCCGGCGAGAAGATAGCCGCAATGATTTGTGTCAAAGAATTCGTTGAGTCCGACCAACGTATCGTCCTAGCCACCGAGAAGGGTGTCACTAAAAAGACACTTCTATCCGATTACAAGAATCACCGGAAAGGCGGCCTTATTGGTATCAACATCGACGAGGGCGATAGCCTCATCGGTGCCCGTCTTACCAACGGCAACGACGATATACTGCTAGTAACAAGCAACGCTCAATCGATCCGTTTTCCTGAAACAGACCTTCGCGAACAAGGTCGCGCGACACGTGGCGTTCGCGGCATCAAGTTAAAGACCGAGAAGGATAAGGTTGTCGCGATCGAAATTGTCAACCCACGCGCAGAGTATGAGCCAGTCGAAGGCGAGGAAGTCGAACCCAAGAAGCTTCTCCTCATCGCTGGCGCCAACGGCCTCGGCAAGCGAACTGATTTCAGCGACTACCGCGTGCAATCACGCGGCGGTTCTGGTATCATAGCTATTAAATCCGATAAGGTCGCAGGCGCGCTCAGCGTCACCGAAGAAGACGAGATCATGATGTTCACTAAGAAAGGCCAAGCCATTCGCAGCCCTATTAACTCTGTTCGTGTAACAGGTCGCGCAGCTAGCGGCGTCAAGTTAGTCAACCTAGCTAATGAGGACGAGCTAATCGGCATTAGCAAAGTCATTGCCAGCGAAGAGGAAGAGTCCGGTGAGCAAGAGGAGGGTTCTCAAATCTCTGAAGGCGATACGTCCTTTGAAGCATCGGTGTAGGAGGTAACGACTAGAGAATAATTACTCGATTTGATTTAGTCCAAAAAATAGGCTTGATTCACCTATCAGCAGCGGCATGTTTTCGTTCTCTCAAAGTGGACGGTTAGCTCAGCTGGTTAGAGCACTTCGTTTACACCGAAGGGGTCGTGGGTTCGAATCCCTCACCGTCTACCATACTAACGTCGAATCGTTGATTAAGTAATTAATCACCGTTCCATCATGCGCCACACCATATCAATCCTCGTCGAAAATAAATTCGGAGTTCTCACCCGTATCGCCGGAATGTTCAGCGGTCGCGGTTTCAACATTGAGACTCTGAATGTAGGCCCGATGATAGATAACAAGCTTTCGCGCATAACTGCGACAATTGTGGGCGACGCTAACAATCTTGATCAAGCAATCAAGCAGGTTAACAAACTGATCAACGTGCTTGAGGTGACAAACTTTGCCGATGGCCAAGCGACTGAGCGCGAACTCGTCATGCTCAAAGTCAATGCATCTGCGGGCCAACGCTCCGAACTCATGCAAGTCTGCGATATTTTCCGCGCCAAGATCATCGATGTTGCACCAGAGAGCGTCAACATTGAGATGACAGGCAATGGCAACAAAGTAACAGCATTTCTCAACTTAATCGAGCCCTACGGTATCATCGAGATGGCACGCACTGGAAACCTTGCACTTAAGCGCGGCTGATAAGTTTTACTCGGATATCTCATTTCGAAACACGCCGATTTTTCTTCACTCAGCGCCCAGAGGGCACCCGTTTTAATCACTCCTTAGAGGACAATTTTTTAATTTATTATCTCCGCGCCTTCGCGCTAAGTCACAATTTCACTAACCAGGAAGCGCAAGAAAGGCTTCCATAAACAACGATAAATATGCCTGCTAAAGTCTACACAGATAAAGACGCCGACCTCCGAGTCATCAAAAAAAAGACCCTCGCCATCATTGGTTACGGTTCTCAGGGTCACGCACATGCCCAAAACCTCAAGGACAGTGGTCTCAATGTAATCATTGGCCTCTACAAAAAAAGCAAGTCCGCGCCCGTCGCACGCAAACAAGGTTTCAAAGTTTACGAAACTGCTGAAGCTGTAAAGCTCGCTGATGTCATCATGATTGCCGTGCCCGATATGAAGCAGGCTGAGGTTTACGAAAACGATATCCTACCTAACCTAGAAAAAGGAAAAACTCTGGCTTTCACTCATGGCCTTGCCATTCATTTTGGTCTAATCGACGCACCCAAGGGCATCGACGTCATCATGGTCGCTCCCAAGGGCCCCGGACACGTTGTTCGTAGTCAATACGTTGAAGGCAAAGGTGTTCCTGCTCTCATCGCGATCAACAAGGGATCTTCCCGTAATGCTAAGAAAGTTGCCCTTGCATGGGCAAAGGGCGTTGGCGGCACACGTGCAGGGGTCATCCAAACAACTTTCAAGGAAGAATGCGAAACCGACCTCTTCGGAGAGCAAGCGGTTCTTTGCGGTGGCGCCTCGGAACTCGTCATGGCGGGCTTTGATACACTTGTTGAAGCAGGCTACCAACCAGAAATGGCTTACTTCGAGTGCTTGCACGAGTTGAAGCTTATTGTCGACCTCATGGTTGAGTCAGGTGTTTCTGGCATGCGCTTCTCCATCTCCGAAACAGCGGAATGGGGCGACTACATCTCGGGCCCACGTGTAATTAACGCATCCTCACGTAAGGCGATGAAGGCAATTCTCAAGGATATCCAAACCGGAAAATTCACCAAGAACTGGGTTAATGAATACAAGGCTGGCCTTCCAAGATACAAGCAGTTCATCAAGGACGGACATAACCATACAATCGAAAAGACAGGCGAGCGCCTTCGTTCGCTCATGCCTTGGGTCAAAAAGCGCAATATTGGTGGTTCGCAAGCCTCCTATAACTAAGCAATTTCATATTTGAAACTTTAAGCGGTCGTCGGAATAGTCTGACGATCGCTTTTTAGTTTATGACTGCCACCACATTCATCGCAACTCGCAAGAGTCCGCTTGCTCTCAAGCAGACAGAGTTGGTTCGTGCATACTTGGCAGAAAAGCTACCTGAAGGAAGCTATGAGAGTCTAGAACTCTCTACAAAAGTAGACGAACGTCTAAACTGGTCACTTGAAAAGCGTGGCGGGATCGGGCTTTTTACCAAAGAGCTGGAAGATGCCCTTATCGAGAGACGGGCCGAGCTTGCTATACACAGCGCGAAGGACATGCCTACGACATTGCCCAAGGAACTAGCCATCGCTGGCTATCTGCCACGAGCTCGGGTCAATGACGTCCTAGTTTATCGCAAAGACTCTCCCAACCCACAAACCATCGCTTCCAGTAGCCCACGTCGCCGAATTCAAGTTGGGCTACTTTATCCAGAAGCAAAATGGACGACGATCCGTGGTAACGTCGATACTCGACTGCGTAAAATTGCAGCCGGCGAATGCGAGGCCAGTCTACTCGCTAGAGCCGGCCTCGACCGCTTAGATATCACAGCCTTTGACGGCCTCGAGTTCCTTGAGCTAGCCGTTGAACAAGTCGTCCCCGCCCCTGGACAAGCAGCCATTGCTGTGCAGTGCCGAACCGAAGACCTCGCCAGATACAAAGACCTCTTCTGCGCTGACACTAAACTAGCTGTCACTTTAGAAAAAGCCTTCCTAAAACGACTCGGCAGCGGTTGCCAGATCCCTGTCGGTGCTTACTATAAAAAAGGTGTCTTTTGTATCTATCATCAAGAAGTCGGACACCGCACATTCGAGATCACGCTAACAGCACTCAATCAAGTTGAGACAGAACTCGATCTTGTCATGGAACAGCTCTCTATTACTTAAAGTATGTCAGTAAAAGGAAAAGTTTATCTAATCGGCGCAGGCCCCGGTGATCCAGGTCTAGTCACTGTCCGAGCACGTGAACTAATCGAACTCGCTGATGTCATCGTTTACGACTATCTCGCTAACTCAAAACTACTTGATTGGACTAAACCGGATTCCGAGAAGATCTTCGTAGGTAAAAGCGCAGGCCGCCACTCCATTCCGCAGGATGAGATCGAAAAGATTCTCGTTGACCGTGCCAACAAAGGAAAAAAAGTCGTCCGCCTTAAAGGTGGTGATCCCTACGTATTCGGTCGAGGTGGAGAAGAAATCGATGAGCTACAAATCGATAAAATCCCCTTCGAGGTCGTCCCTGGTGTGACTGCCGCCCTCGCCACGGCCGCATATACTGGCATTCCCCTCTCTCACAGGGATTACAGCTCCGCTATTACTTTTTTAACCGGTCACGAAAATCCTGAAAAACATACGCTCAGTATTGACTTCAGAGTGTATGCAAAAATTAAAGGTACACTCTGTCTCTACATGGGCGTCGGTCAACTACCACGGATCACTACCGAGTTAAAAGAAGGCGGCATGGTAGGCGAGACACCTGTTGCCATAGTCGAATGGGCCACACTCAACCGGCAACGCTCGGTTTACGGCACCCTTGACACTATTATAGATGATCTTAAGACCTCCGGTCTATGCGCACCCTCCATGATCATCATCGGCGATGTCGTTGCCCATCGGGCCAAAACCGAATGGTTTGAAGGTCGCCCACTCTTTGGTAAACGCATCGTCGTCACACGGGCCCGTGAGCAGGCTGGTAAACTCACACAAATGCTCGCCGATCAAGGTGCTGAAATTATCGAGCTTCCTTTCATCCTAGTAGAGCCGCATTTCGATAGCCAACGAGTGAGCGAAGTACTTGCAGGCATCGCTGTTTACGAATGGGTCATCTTCACTAGCGCGAATGGAGTGAAGAACTTCTTCGAGCTTTTCTACAAAGCTTACGAAGATATCCGCTGCCTCGGCCCTATGCGTATAGCCGCTGTAGGGACCGCAACCGCTCGCGAGATCGAGAAACATAAACTCAAGGTTGACCTCGTGCCAAAGCAGGCTAACGCAGATGCCCTAGCCAAAGAACTGATTGAAAACGAAGGAGTCGAAAGCGTTCAGATACTCGTCGTAACAGGAAACCAAAATCGCGATAATCTTGTCGCGCGCCTAGAGTCAGACGAAGGCCGTGCCATTGTCGATACCCTGCCCCTCTACAGGACCAGTAAAACCGACCTCAGCCAAGAACCTTCTGTCGAACGCTTCCGCATGGAAGGTGCCGATGCCGTCCTCTTCACCAGTTCCTCTACAGTAAAATCTTTTGTCGAACAACACGAGTCACTCACACTAGAGCCTGCTGCGCGCAGACCCAGTTTCGGTAGTATCGGGCCTCTTACCACAAAAACTATGAAAGAACTTAAACTTCCAGTTGCTTTCGAGTCCACTCAATCCAGCTTAAAACATCTCGTCGTTGAAACAATCTCTCACCTGAAATGAGTTAACTATAGAGTCTTACAAACGCCTTAATCTTAAATTCTAATCTCTAATTTGCATAACAATGAAAGTCATACTCGAAACTACCCAAGGCTCCATCACATTCGACCTCTTCGCTGACGTCGCACCCAAAACCTGTGAAAACTTCACTACGCACTGCAAGAATGGCTACTACAATGGCGTCATCTTTCACCGGATCATTGAACAATTCATGATTCAAGGCGGTGACCCAACAGGCACAGGCCGTGGAGGTGAATCAATATGGGGCAAAAACTTCGAAGACGAATGTGCCCGTGATCTAAAGTTCGATAAGGCAGGAATACTAGCTATGGCCAACGCAGGCCCAGGCACTAATGGTAGCCAGTTTTTTATCACCACAGCAGCCACTCCTTGGCTTCACATGAACCACACCATCTTCGGTGAAGTCACCGAAGGCATGGACGTCATCAAGAAGCTCGAAGGTGTCAAAAAAGGTGCTGCTGATCGCCCCATCAATGAGCAGAAGATCATATCCGCGACAATCTGCGAGTAGTTCACGTCAGGGGTCATGGATTGGACCGCCCACTCCAACTATGAACTCAAGGAGAAGATAGATTATACAATATTTTAAGCGGCTTCTAAAAGGTAGCCGCTTTCTGTATTTAAGCTACAATAACCATTTTTAAATATTTGCTTTGCAATGTTTATACTAGCACTACACGGCTTTACTGGTTGCGGTGCCGACTTCGCGCCTCTCGCGCAACAAGTCGGCGGCGAATGGCACTGCCCCGAACTACCAGGACATGGCCCCGAACCTCAGCCAGATTGCTCTCCACAAGGCACCGTTGATTACATCAATAAAGTAATTACCCATCATCAGCCACCAGTCACTGCTCAGAAAATTCTCTTAGGCTATTCGATGGGCGCAAGAGCCGCTCTTCTTCATGCGGCGTATCACCCCGACGTATGGGATGCACTCATCCTGATCAGCGCTAACCCTGGTATCGAAAACGA
>PKCJ01000007.1 GCA_002862945.1 Opitutia bacterium
TTTATCTTGCGCGCCAGCATTACCCCCTCGAGATGCAGCTACAAGCAAAGAACTTGCAGAGAATGGAACTCAAGCAAGAGCTCCAAGCCTTGAAGCAAAAGTTGAAAAGCATTGAACAAAACGATCTGCGCATGCGTTATGTGCTATTTAACGAAGAATTCCTTAAAACAGCCGACGCAGAGTCCGAAGCATTAAAAAGCTATTTCACACAAGCGTTCGAAGTCTATGGCTGGATCTTGCAAGCAGCAGAGGTGGCCGAGCTCGAAACCCCGATCGATCAGGGAAGGATGACGGATTCAAATCAAGCACGAATTCAGGGAATCATGCTTGATTTGAGTGCCAATGCTACGAATTCGCCACAAGTCGATGGGGCGCCTTTTTTGCCTTTATATTCGCTGACTCAATGCTTGAATTATCTATGGAGCCGGCCGCCGCTCAAAGAGTATCAGCAGATTGAAATTGTTCGGACTCAAGACGGCTACGAATTACAGGTGCGGCTGTTTTTGCCTCTCAAGGATAGCGACCCTGGCGACTCCAATGAACTCAGCCTGAATCTTTTGTAATGCGTAAGTATCTAAATAACCCCCGTATTGTTATTCCGCTCGCAGTCTTAGTTATGCTGTGGGTCTGTCACAGCTATGGCTTGCTTGACCAGTGGCTACCTAATTTTTCAAACCAGCCTCAATCCCTTGCCGCGAATCAAGTAGTTATCAAAAAAGAGATGCTTGCATCAACTGCGAGTGGTCAGGTCATGCAAGGCTTACTCCGTGACCAGTGGTTGCTACGCAATTGGACAAAGTCCAGCGCGCTCAAAAATGAACCATTCGTTGCGAATTTTAGCTTTGCAAAGAACGAATTGCCAGAAGGTAGCTCTAGGCCTACAGCTGCATTGGCCGAAGAGGTGGTGGTCATAGATCCAGTTACTCTAGATCAATATATTGTTGAGCACCTAGGCTTGGATGAGTTGGGCTTTTTTGTAAGGTTCGGCACTATCAACAAACGTCAGGGAGATTTACTCATGACTAAGAGTGGGATGGAACTTGTGCTTGGCTCGATTGCCTTGGCTGAAGAAAGGCGAAGCAAGGCAGAACATGCCGCCACTATCTCCATGCACCTCAGCCAAATGCAACTGCAGGCCGTTATGAAAAATGCGCCAACTGAAGTAGTCTCACCAATACTTTCTGTGCCCGAGGATGACGGCCCGAGATCGCCTCCAGTGACGGATGAAACCTCTTCACTAGTGGAGCTTGAAGCGTCTTCGGATACTGTGTTTTACGAGCTCCCAGGCACCTTCAGGGAAGGTGATACCGTAGATGCGGATTCAGTCAATAATTTCGACGATAGCCAAAGCATTGCTTCCGCAGTCATTTCCGGCGGTCAACTGGAACGCCAGATTTATCGATTGGGCGATTTTGTTCAAAAAAATCCAGCTCTTGGCTTAGCTAGAGTTCACGATGATTATGTGCAACTAGTCGATCGCTATGGGCAATTTTATCGGTTGAATCTACAAGATTAGATGCCCGTTGAATTCGGACATGGGGCAAGATTACCTGAAATTTCCTAAGAACTGATCGCTTGACAGAAGCATGAGAATTAGGCTTTTTGCCAATTCTTGTTTTTTTGGCTTCTCCGTTCAAAAGACACTCAACTTTCCGCCAGAGTAGCTCAGTGGTAGAGCAGAGGACTCATAAGCCTTTGGTCGGCAGTTCAAATCTGCCCTTTGGCACCATTTATAGAAACGCCTTCGATTAAATCGGGGGCGTCTTTTTTTTGAAAATGGAAATTTAATTCGGTTTACCCGTCGATTTGCTCTTCAAGGAATTTAATCAGCTCGTCTTCGGTCACACGGCGTTGTTCACAAGTGTCGCGGTCGCGAAGGGTGATGGTGCCATCTTTTTCGATGGTGTCGAAGTCGATCGTGATGCCGAAGGGTGTGCCGATTTCGTCTTGGCGACGGTAGCGGCGACCGATTGCACCAGAGGCGTCGTAGAAGACGTTCCAGCGGCGTTGCAGTTTCTTGTAAAGCTTCGTGGCGACCTCGACTAGCTCAGGCTTGTTTTTAAGCAGCGGGAAGACGGCGACCTTAATTGGCGCGATCTTAGGGCTGAATTTAAGCAGGATGCGCTTTTCGACTCTGCCCTTGTCGTTAGGGACTTCGTCTTCGGTGTATGCAGCGCTGAGCACGGCGAGTAGCGTGCGGTCGACGCCGAGCGATGGTTCGATAACGTGAGGTAGGTATTTCTCCTTGGTGGTTTCGTCGAAGATGGTCATCGACTTGCCAGAATGCTCTTGGTGCTGCTTGAGATCGTAGTCGGATCGGCAGGCGATGCCCCAAAGCTCTTGTTCGCCGTGTGGGAACTGGAACATGAGGTCAGTGGTGGCTTGCGAGTAGAAGGCCAGTTTGTCCTCCTGGTGGATGTCTTCGCTGATGCCTTCACGGGGCAGACCGATGGAAACGAGCCAGTCGGTGCAGGTATCAATCCATTCGCGGTGGAGGGTCTTCCAGTCGGCGCTTGGCGAGATAAAGTATTCAATCTCCATTTGTTCAAACTCACGTGAGCGGAAAATGAAATTGCGTGGCGTGATCTCGTTACGAAAAGCCTTACCGATTTGCGCAATGCCGAAGGGTATTTTCACGCGACCGGTATCAACGATATTTTTGTAATTAGCAAAAATGCCTTGTGCCGTCTCAGGACGCAAGTAGGCTGCAGCTGAGTCGTCGGCGAGAGGGCCCACTTTGGTTTCAAACATTAGTTTGAACTCGCGTGGTTCGGTTAGGCTGCCGGGTTTGCCTGTCGCGGGTGAGGGGATCAATTCGTATTGTTCTGGTTTGGCTTCGGTATATTCTTTTAGCTCGATTACATCAAGTTCACCTTGCTTAGCCATTTTGCGCTTCATTTCAGCAGCAGCTTTCTCGGCCACTTCTTGCTGGTCGATACACTCGACGACGGAGACGTAGCCAATGTTTTCGCCATCTACGCTGACGGGGGCGAAGAAAAGTTGATCGGCACGGTAGCGGAGTTTGGACTCTTTGCAATCGACCATGGGGTCGGAGAAACCATCTACGTGGCCAGATGCCTTCCAGATCTTCGGGTGCATGATGATTGAGGAATCGAGGCCCTCTATGTCGTCGCGGCATTGCACGAAGTCCCGCCACCAAGCTTGCTTAATATTGTTACGCAGCTCGACTCCAAGGGGTCCGTAGTCATAGAAGCCGTTATAGCCGCCGTAGATTTCGGAAGATTGGAAAATAAAACCGCGGCGTTTACACAGGCCGACTATGTCTTCCATTAAAGTATCACTGGGTGCTTGAGCTGTCATAAAGCGCAAAACGATGAAGTTTGCTAGTATGGGGTCAATGTTTGATTGGGTTTGAGTTACTCCTTCAGGAGGAGCTCAAACGCAAGAAAAAGTGTTTACACCTTCCTGTTAGCTAGTGAAGTCGTTGCGACTGCTTTAGTTGCCACCATCCCCAGCCAAACGTCATTGCCATCTCGCCTGCAGCCTACTAAATGATAATCCACAATGTCTGAGAATTCGCAAGTTCCCGAGCAACTCAAATGGCACCAACGAGCCTTACTCGCGGGGCTTGCTTTGTTTATGCGGCTTTGGGGGCGCACACTTCGGTATCATTGGAAAGCAGAAGTGCAGAGCATAATGGATGCTGAGACGCCGCCAGCAGTCTTCATTTTTTGGCATAATCGCATTTGTGCGGGTATTATTTTCTACCTGCGCTATTTTCGGCAGCGCCGTTTAGCGACTCTGATTAGCACGAGCAAAGATGGTGCCTGGCTCGCGGGCTTAGTAGAAAGGTTGGGTGTTTGGCCAGTGCGAGGCTCGCGCTACAATCGAGGGGCACAAGCTATACGGGATATGATTATTGCGAACAGCGAAGGTTTCGATGTCGTTGTGAGCCCAGACGGCTCGCGTGGGCCGCTTTACGACATGAAGCCAGGTGCCCTGAAGGTTGCTCTTAAAACAGGTGCACCGATCATCTTACTCTCACTCAATCACTCGAGCGCTTGGCGCCTTAAGACCTGGGATCGTTTTTATATTCCTCACCCATTTTCTAAAATAGAAGTGCGTTTGCATGTGGTCGCCCTCGACGAATTCTCAGGGCTAGAGTTCGAAGAGGCGGTCGCTACTCTCAAAGCGCGCATGGATGCGATCACAGTCGATTTATCTTGATGGATTTAGCACGCAACCTGTTTATCTAATTTGTCTCTTCCTAAAAGACCAACTTCCAGAAACGTATGAGCATCACACCGATTACTCCAAAAGTTCTAATCATCGACGACGATAACGATCTACGCTATTCATTGAAACGTGTCCTATCTGGTCGCCAATATGAGGTGATCGAAGCCGATAGTGGGGAGGACGGTGTTATTAAGGCCGAGAAACACAACCCGCATGTGATCCTTCTGGATAACCGCATGGGTGGCATGAGCGGGATGGAAGCATTGCAGCATTTGCGCGGGATCAACCCAAACGCAATGATCATATTGATGACGGCTTATAGTACTACGCAGACTACGATCGAGGCGATGAAGTTTGGCGCTTTTGACTACATCATGAAGCCCTTCGACCTGAAAAGGATTCTAACCCTAACCGAGTCGGCCATCGCTGCCTCAAAGGACCTGGATAAAGCAGGTAGAGAAGAAGCTGCACCCAGCGTTTCGAAGGAGGATATCGACGGCGGAATTATTGGTAGCTCTTCAGCTATGCAGGAGGTTTTTAAGATGATCGGTCAAGTCGCGGCTAGCGATGTCACTGTTATGATCACTGGAGAGAGTGGCACGGGCAAGGAGTTGATTGCGAAGGCTATTTTCCAAAATAGCCTTCGCGCACAGAAGCCCTACATCGCAGTCAACTGTGCGGCAATACCTGAGAACCTCATTGAGAGTGAACTCTTCGGTCACGAGAAAGGCTCCTTCACGGGCGCGACCAATCAACGCATTGGAAAGTTTGAGCTTTGCGACGGTGGCACCATCTTTCTTGATGAGATCGGTGACATGGCGCTGACTACGCAGACCAAGATACTCCGCGCGTTACAAGAGGGCGAGATACAGCGCGTAGGCAGTAGCGATACAATCAAAGTCAACGTTCGCATGCTCGCAGCTACGAACAAACCTCTGGAGGAATTGGTCAAAGAAAAGACTTTTCGCGAGGACCTCTACTATCGCCTTAACGTCGTCCGCGTTCAGCTACCGCCCCTTCGCGAGCGCAAAGAGGATGTGCCGCAGCTCATCGACTTTGTGCTCAAGCGTCTCGCACGTGACAGCAAGACTGATACGAAAACCATTTCGCCCGAAGCACTTACATTGCTTAACAAATACCGCTGGCCTGGCAACGTGCGAGAGCTCGAGAATCTCATTTACCGCAGCGCTGTGCTTGCACAGGGCGAAATGATTCTAATCAAAGACCTGCCGCAAGAAGTCGTTCAAGCGATCGACGAAGGAGCATTTGCCGATACCGCGGACAGTTCGGTCGCGGTTGAGGACATAAGTGAATCCCTCAAAGGCGAGGATTTAATCGGTCAGGCCCTCTCTGATCCATACGACGCCGTATATAAGGACCTCTGTGAGACGCATGGAAAGAACATCCTCGAGCATGCCGAGCGCGCACTGATCGCCCGCGCGCTAAACGAGTCTGGTGGCAAACAAGTCAAAGCAGCAGAGATAATAGGCATGACTCGCGCCACTCTACGCAAGCGTATTGACCAATACGATTTGGGGTAAACGCAGAGTGGCGACTGGTCGCGCTCCTATGAAATTATGAACTTTATACCTGTCGGGCTGTCCTCTCAGATCCAAGATGGTTAATTGACCTTTTCTGGCACGGCGTAAGCCTAATTTACTTTCACACGGAAACAAAAAATCTAAACTCTCTTATGTATTTAAAGAAATTTCCTTTTACTCTCGCTCTTATTGGCTTTCTTTTCGCTGCCGCGCTCTTCACGACGGGCTGCGATGAGAGCACAACAGATGCTGCTGTCGCAGAGGCCCCCGAATCCGAAACGACCGAGGTCGCTACTAGCACTGAGCTTGTCGAAGTTACTACTGAAGTAGCCATTCCTGCGCCAGCCATCGAGATATCCGAAGAGGCTGCCCAACCCGAAACGATTGAAGCCGCTCCCAGCACTGAGACTGCCGAAGTTATCACCGATGAAGCGGCACCCGCGACAGTCGTCGAAGTCTCCCAAGATGAGCTCATCGAAATCGTCGGTTATCTAACCGCTCAAGGCGGCGGTGTAGCTTCCCTTCAACTTAATCAGGCCAGCATCGCCGCACTTGCTGAAGGCCTTCGAAAGAGCCTGAATGGTGAGATCAACATTATGAAGCTTCCCCAAGAGGAAGTCGAAGTTGCCTTTGGCCAAGCCCAAGCGCGAGCAGAAGCTGCTCAAGCAGGCACTGAAGAATTGCCGCCAATTAGCGCCGCTTCGCTTGAAAAAATCGGTGTTGCCATTGTCATGCAGTCAGGTCTGCAACAGCTTGGCTTCGGAGCTGAGGAGGCCGTTTTGATACAAAAAGGATTTGTCAAAGGTGCAGGTGATTCTACTCCTGACCCTTCCCTCGAAGCCAAAATGCCCGCTTTCCAAGAGTTTATCCAAGCACGTATTCAAGTAGCTCAATCTGAAATGATGGCCGCTCAAGCTGCCGCCCAAGAAGAAGCTTTGGCCGACTTCGCTCAGGTCGCCGCTGAATGGAGCGGGAAGGAAAATTTCAACGTCGTCCTCGAAACTACTCAAGGCGATATCGAGATCGAGCTTATGCCGCATATTGCACCGCTCGCTGTGGCTAACTTCGTCGGGCACATTAATTCAGGTTATTATAATGGCCTCATTTTCCACCGGGTGATCGAAGGCTTCATGGTGCAAGGTGGCGATCCGCTCGGTAACGGCACTGGCGGTGAATCGATCTGGGGCAAAAACTTCCCCGACGAGTTTAGTCCCAAATTACGCTTCGACACCGAGGGCCTCCTAGCGATGGCCAATTCTGGTCCTATGACCAATGGCAGTCAGTTTTTCATTACTACAAGTAAGCCTGAATGGCTCAACGATAAGCACACCATCTTTGGTAAAGTCGTCAAAGGCTATGACAAGGTAAAGAAGATCGAAGGCGTCGAAAAAGGTGCGGGTGATAAACCAGTCGAAGATCAAAAGATTCTTAAGGCCTACATTGCTGAGTGAAGCTACTAGGCAAAATCAATTTCTAAAGCCCGCGACTCTCGATAGGAGCGCGAGTTTTTCCGTGCAATTAGGTGAAATTATTACAAATAGCTCAAAAGCCCTTCTCGGAATCGCCCCCCAGTGGCACAGCTGGAGCACTTCGTGCATCCTTTAAGTCAGCCGCATAATGCTTATGCATCTGCCATCCAGCTCGATAGGGCGCACCCTTGGCTTTCACCCATTCTGTAATTGTATCGAGGGTCAATATGTCCGAATGCTTCGACCATTCCGGATGTAGCCAAACTGGTTTGTTTGTCATGCCAATTACATTTACGTATTCTGGAATTGCTCCATCTTGGTCGACGATGATCTTAAACTCATCTGCCCGCTTAATGTTTTCGGCTAGCGGCAACTTCCATCGCTTCGGACTGAGAGTGATCCATTCAAAATCTCCCTTGATCGTAAAGGCTCCGCTCGTCTCCAAATGGACGGCGCGCCCAATCTTATGTAGCGCATCGACCAATGGCGCAAGATCGTGGATGGCTGGTTCGCCACCTGTTACAACGACAAACTCAGCTTTCGTTTTAGCGACCTCTGCCGCTAGCGTATCGACTGCAAGCCGTTCAACCTTTGCCGGAATATAATCCGGATGCCAAGTCCCCGCCGAGTCGCACCAAGGGCAATGAACGGGACACCCAAAAGTGCGTATGAAATAAGCTGCCCGTCCTGCGTGTGTACCTTCGCCTTGAAAGGTGTAAAACTGTTCGTGAATTGGTAGCATGGTTCTAACCTGGCCTCTGCGCCTTGTCCCATGACCGACGGTCGTTGACCGGTTTCAAGTCGACGGCTTCGATTCGGACGCCCGCTAAGGCTGGGTGCCTGCGTAGCTTTTTAAAGTTCGTCTGCGTGATCGTGAAGGTCAGCGATTGCGCAGTCTGCGTCTCAATAACTTGCTCTTCAACCAGGAAGCTGATATCTACACAGGTCTCACCGTATTCATCGTCGATTGTTTCACGGAGAAGTTCGATGAATTCTTCAGCTTTATCGTTTGGATGGAGGATAAAATTGATACGACTTATCAACTTTGGAATGGAAATCTCTAGATCAAAAATATTGTGTGCAGCGAGAGTCGTCTCGCCATTACGACGACCGACGAGACCATGGATCAATACCATTTTGCCGTCTTCTAGGCGCATACCTTCCCTCGCGTAAGGATCAGGGAACATGATCATTTCGTAGCTGTGAGTGCGCGTGGCTAGATGGAAAACCGCCATTTGTTTACTGTCTTTGACCGTGTATTTGATTGCAAGATTGCTAATGATGCCACAGATGCGGAAGCTGCTACGTTCATCAAAATTAACCAACTCTTCCGGGTGTTGGAAGCTATCGATTGCTTCATCGATCCCTGCGTAGGCATCCATGGGGTGTCCTGAAATGTAGAAGCCTAATAACTCTTTTTCGTAGCCAAGTTTTTCCGTGATGCCCATCGGTTCTGCACTACGACGATTGTTACCTAGTTTGTCCTCTTCAGCTATGCCAACCTCGTCACCGAGCATGTCGAAGAGATTACTCTGCCCGGCTTCGCGGTCGCGGCGGACGCTTTCAGCTTCAGCTAGTGTAGACTCCAAGCCATCAAGCAATGTGGCACGGTCCTCGCCGAGCGAATCGAAACAGCCTGTCTTGACCAGTGCTTCCATTACACGGCGGTTGACTGCTTTGTCAGCATTACGTACTATGAAATCGGTGAAGTCCTCATAAACTCCGTTGGCTTTGCGCTCCTCGATGATGACTTGTGCAGCGCCTTCGCCCACGCCCTTGATCGATGCCATGCCAAAGCGAATGCTACCTTCACCTTTTTCTATTACGGGAGTGAAGACTGCGCCTGACTCATTCACATCTGGGCTGAGCACAGGCACGTTCATCGCGTTACATTCGGCAAGATTATGGGAAATCTTATCAGCATTTCCCTGATCCGCGGTGAGCACCGCAGCCATGAATTCAACGGGGTAGTTGGCTTTCAAATACGCTGTACGATAACTGAGCATCGCATAGGCGGCAGAGTGTGATTTATTGAAGCCGTATTGTGCAAATTTTTCCAACAAAGCGAAAATGGATTCGGCCGTGTGGCGATCGATGTCGTTCGTCTGCTTCGCGCCTTTGACGAAAATATCCTTTTGCGCGTCCATCACGGATTTAATCTTCTTGCCCATCGCACGGCGGAGAATGTCGGCGCCGCCAAGTGTGTAGCCCGCAATGATTTGGGCGGCCTGCATAACTTGTTCCTGGTAAACTAGGACACCGTAAGTTTCTTCGGCCAACTCTTTGAGCAAAGGGTGCGGTATCTCTACGGTCGAAGGATCTTTTTTACCTTCGACAAATTGTGGGATGAACTCCATCGGACCAGGTCGGTAGAGTGCGATGAGCGCGATGATCTCCTCGAAGGAGCTCAAGCCTATCTGGCGGCAGAGCTGTTGCATGCCGCCGGATTCCAACTGGAAGACGCCAGTAGTACGTCCAGAGTTGAGCAGGTTGAAGGTTTCACGGTCGTCTAGCGGCACATTTGCGACATTAAAATTAGGACTGTCGCGGGTGATCTGCACGCTCTTCTCTGCGTCGAAGATTACGGTCAAAGTCTTCAGTCCCAAAAAGTCCATCTTGAGTAAGCCGAGCTCTTCAGACGGCCCTTTCGGATATTGTGTCGTCAAATCACCTTCTTGGAGTGTGACAGGAATCAAATTAGTGATGTCTTGGTCGGCAATGATTACACCACAGGCGTGTTTTCCTGTATTACGAATCATACCTTCGATCACGCGGCCTTGATTGATGATGGTGCGTGCGACGGGGTTGCGGTTGACCTCGGAGGCGAGTTCGGGCGATTTATTGACGGAATCGTCGAGCGAGATATTGAGCTCGTCGGGGATCATCTTGGCCAGCTTATTCGACTCCGCAAAGTCGAGGTCGTTGACTCGTGCAAGGTCACGGATGACCATCTTAGCGCCAAAGGTCCCGAAGGTGATAATATTGGCTACGCGGTCTTTACCGTATTTATTGCGTACGTAGTTAACCACCTCGTCGCGGCGGCGCATGCAGAAATCCACGTCGAAGTCAGGGGGGGAGACGCGTTCTAAGTTGAGCATACGCTCAAAGAGAAGACCGAAACTGAGCGGATCGAGGTCGGTGATTTTTAGCACGTAAGCAACGATACAACCGGCCCCCGAGCCTCGGCCTGGTCCGACGGGGATACCCTGATCACGTGCCCAAGCGATCAGGTCCCAAACAATAAGGAAGTAATCTACAAAGCCAGTGCCAGTAATAATCGCGAGCTCATATTCAAGTTGCTCACAGTAGCGCTTGTCGTCGGCAGAGGCGCTCTTCCAATCCGCGCGACAGGCATCGTAGTCGGTGCCGTAGCGTTCTTTGAGGCCATCTTTACAAAGCTCGAAGAGGTAGAGCCCGTTGCTCTTAAGCTTATTGCGCTCGGCTCCGCTCATCTCGATGGGCTTTTCACCATCGCGGACGAGAATTTCGTTCTTACTTTTGATGTAGATGTCTAGGCAGCGGTCGAAGTTGCGGTGATCCTCCACGTGTTGGTCGCTTTCGATCTCGATAGGACGTTCGTAGATGGGGTAGTGGTCTTCACCAAAGGGGAGCTTGACCTCGCACATCTCTGCCACAGCGGAGGTGTTGGTGATGGCTTCGGGCACCTCTTTGAAGGCGAGGTCCATTTCGTTTCGCGATTTCAAGTAAAACTGCTGCGCATCATAGCGCATGCGGCTCGGGTCGGCTACTTTGGCACCGGTTTGGATACAAAGTAGCGAGTCGTGCGGCTCCCAGTCATTTTTTTTGACGTAGTGAACATCGTTCGTTGCGACGACCTTGAGGCCAAATTCCTTGGCTAGCTTGAGTAGACCTGGAATGATGCGCCGCTGCTCCTCAATTCCATGATCCATGATCTCGATGATAAAGTAGTCCTTGCCGAAAATATCGATAAACTTAGCTGTGGCAGCGCGAGCGTTCTCATATTCCTCAGCAAGCAGAAATTTAGGGATGACCCCAGCGAGACAGCCTGAGAAACCGATTAAGCCCTCGCTATGCGCGGCCAACGTCTTCATATCCGTGCGCGGGTTGCGGTAGAAGCCCTGAGTATGGGCTTTGGAGACAAGCTTGCAAAGGTTCTGGTAGCCAGTGAAATTGCGCGCGAGTAGCCCCATGTGGCGGGACTTTTGTTTTGCGCGCTCCTCGTTGATCAGCGCGAGCTCATCTTCGTAAACTAGATAGATTTCGCAGCCGAGTAGTGGCTTGATCCCATGTTTTTCTGCTTGTTTGTAGAAGCTGGTCAGCCCGTAGAGTACCCCGTGGTCTGTGATCGAAAGCGCCTTCATCCCCAGTTCCGCCGCGCGGGAACAAAGCTTATCTGTCCGGCTACAACCATCCAACAGACTGTGGTCTGTATGGACGTGCAGGTGGACGAATTCGGTATCTTTAGTCGACATCGGATCGCCAGACTGAAGGTGCTTTTCGGCATGGCAAGCAGAAGCTATGCGCAGCCTAGATTCAGATAGATAGTAAGCTTGTCAAACCGACCAAATGAATCGCTCCATAGATCACAAAAATGCAAGATAGTCTTCAAAATACATTGCAATTTCCCTTTTCGTAGCCCCTTTTGAGTGATCCCCATGCTTTGCTATACATACCCCTTGAGGCCATTTATGAAAGCTAAGCTTTACTTGTGTTTTTTAATGGCCATGCCGTCTCTTACTAAGGCACATTGCGATTCGTTAGAAATTACGGACACGAGCTGGGAGTCTAGTAGTTCTGCACTGGCAATGACATTTACCAGTAAGCCAGGAAAAATATATGAAGTGCAGGGAAGTCCTGATTTGGCGGGTTTCAGTCCAGTGACTGATGTTGCGGGCGCGAGCGAGGTTGTGCAGACTACTGTGGCCGCGCCTTCTGCTGGTGGGGATCAGTATTTTTTTAAGATTCAAGAAAAACTTGAAGCGCCCAACGCTACTTGGCTGGGTTCCCATGGTGGAACTAGGGAAGAGTCGCACGGGCATTATATCATGGAGTGCGAAGACGGGGGATTTTTGCAGGTTGGCGAGACTGGCTTCTTGCCGAATACCGCTCGGATCTTAGTCGTGAAAACTAACAGTCTGGGCCAATTAATTTGGAAGAAAGAATTTTATAGCGGGGGGCATAATTTGGGTAATTCTTCCTTGGAGGTTTCGGATGGCTATCTTATTGCGGGTGCAATTAATCGCGATAGTGCCATTTTAAAATTAAACAAGGAAACAGGAGTAGCTATCTTTCAGAAGACACATGATAATGGAGGTGTAGATGCATTTGAACATCTTGCGCAAACGCCTGCTGGAATCTTAGCAGTGGGATACCGTAACGCTGAGGATCCCGATAATACTTTCTTCACCTATGCGCAGGGGCATATTACTTTCCTTGATAATGACGGAGGCTTTCTCAGCTCGCAGAGTATTAATAATTATATGTCGCAAGGCTATCGGATTAAGCAAGCAGGTCTTGATTATATAATCGCGGGTCAAACTGAAGATGCTCTTGAATACAGTCTTATCAAAATGACAGCAACGGGGGCGATTCTTTGGAATAAGACCTTCGGAGGTGACCGTGAAGATCATTGCTTTGGACTTGATTTAGGCCAAGACGGGTCAATCTTCCTGACAGGGCATACTCTCTCGGGAACCGCGAACTGGGATACTTACACCATCAAGCTTGACTCGAACGGGGTGAAACTATGGGAGCAGGTAGCGGGTAACCCAAGAGGATTTAACCCACAATGGATTCATGACGAAACATGGGGCATCAAAGCAAGCTGTGATGGCGGGTGCATCATCTCGGCTGGGACGGGCGATGAATATCGCTATTCTGCACAGATTGGCGGAGTCAGTTCAGACCAATGGGAAGCCTATATCGTGAAATACGACGCTAATGGTAATATGGAATGGCAAGCGACCTATAACAGTAATGATTTTGGCCAAGAGGATAGTTGGGCGGCAGAAGACATTGATCTTACGAGCGATGGTGGCGCAATAATTGCGGTGGATAATGGGCAATTCGGCTTCCTGAAGCTAGCGCCATTTTAAAGCTAGAATTATAATTAGCCTTGGAGTGCTTTTTATACCGCTACGAGCGTGTATCTTTAATCGATGATCTGAAAGATGTGAGCGGGGCAGGTTTGTGGGTTGAGCTCCAAGTAGGGCTTCTTATCGTCCCAGAGATATTCTTTAGGGGTGTCAGCGAAATGATCGACTAAGCGGAGGGTGCCTGTGTGGCCTAGGTCTAGGGCTTTTGCTGTCAGGTCGAGCTTGCCGCCTTGTTGGTTTTCCCAGTCCATATTCACGACGACGATAAAACGGTCGGTCTTTTCAAAATTCTGCTTTAGATATGCGATAATGTGGCTATTGGAGCAGGGAATAAAGTTGATGTTGAAGGTGCGCTGGAAGGCTTCGTGCTTGTTGCGGATGGCGTTCATGCGGGCGATCTCCGAGCGGATGTTGCCAGGCTTATCGAGATCCCAGGCCTTAAGCTGATATTTTTCGCTATGGTTGTTTTCCTCCTTGCCGGGGTAAGGCTCATGGTCGAGCAGTTCGTAGGCGGGACCATAGAGGCCGACGTTGGACGAGAGCGTGGCTGCAAGCACGTAGCGGCCAATGAAGGTGGCTCGATTACCTGTCTGCAGGTCAGCGTGGAGAATGTCTGGTGTATTTGGCCAGAAGTTTGGCCAGAAGTATTCCTTCGACTCGCTTTGGGTGAGCTCTTCGACATATTGCTGGAGCTCAGTAGCAGTGTTGCGCCATGTGAAGTAGGTGTAGCCATGGGTGAAGCCGCTTTTGGCGAGGAAGTATTTACGCTTCGGACGGGTGAAGGCTTCGGCCAGGAAAATGACCTCAGGATGCTTGGCTTTGATGTTAAGGATACACCAGCGCCAAAACTCCATCGATTTGGTATGGGGATTGTCGACGCGGAAGACTTTGACGCCTTGCTTGATCCAATATTCGAAGACGGATTTGAGCTCATCCCAGAGATTTTTCCAGTCGTCGGATTCGAAGTTGATTGGTAAAATATCTTGATATTTCTTGGGCGGATTTTCGGCATATTGGACGGTGCCGTCAGGGCGCCAGCAGAACCACCTCGGGTGTTTTTTGACCCATGGGTGGTCGGGCGCACATTGAAAGGCGATGTCAAGCGCGACTTCCATCCCGCGCGTTTCGGCTTCATCTAGAAAGTGCTTGAAGTCTTTAAGGCTGCCAAGTGCGGGGAGGATTGATTTATGGCCACCTTCTTTGGCACCGACTGCCCAAGGGCTACCTACGTCTTCGCTACTGGGGCTAAGGGTATTGTTTTTACCTTTGCGAAATTCGCGACCGACAGGATGGATCGGGGGGAAATAGACTATGTTGAAGCCCATTTTATGAATGAGGGGTAGCTGCTTAGCGGCGTCCTTGAAAGTACCGTGAGTCTTGCCGTCATGAATGCATGAGCGCGGAAAGTATTCATACCATGTGCTAAATGCGGCTAACTCACGCTCGACGAGCAGAAGGGAAGTTGTGCTCTTGGTCTCACTATCACGATTTGGATAAATGCGGGCGATGCCAGCCACATGTCGGCTGCTAGCGAGGTTGATGCGCGCCTCGATGTCGGCCGTGGAGTCTGCCAGATGCGTGGCCCATTCACGGAGCTTTGGGGCATGCTTTTTGTCCGCGCGCTTGGCGGCTTGTTCGAGTAGCTTAGCCCCGATGCGGCATTCGAGGTCGAGGGGAACGCCTTCTTGATGTTTCTTTTGGAAGGCTTCATACCAGCTGCCGTAGTGGTCAACTACTCCAGCAATTTCATACTGGAAAAGACCGATTGAGTCGGTGCGGTAAGTGGCTTCGAACTCGTCGTTACCTAGTGGCGCCATGGGGAACACTTGCCAAGATTCCGTATCAATTTTTCGGATACGTAACTCGACTTGGATCAGGTCATGTGAATCAGCGAAGGCATGGGCGGTGAAGGGTATCCAATCGCCGATGACGCGCTTGAAGGGATTGCTTCCGTCGTCGATAGACGGGGTGATTTGATCAATGACGACACGACGAGTGCCAGTGGGTTTGGCGAGAAAAGACATCTTTTTGAATTAAGGATTAGGATTTTTTAAGCGTGGCGTAGAGATCCCTTGTTTGCTTGGCGATGCTTGTCCAGCTGAAGCGCTCGACCGCCCGTTTGCGACCGGCCCTAGCGAAACGCTTGCGTTTCTCGGGGTCTTTCATAAGTCGGTTCACTTGGTGGGCGAGATCCTTGGCGTAGTTATTTGGGTGGAGTGGGGCAAATGGGCTATCCGCTTTCTGGGCGACAGGGACGAGGAAGCCTGTCTCATCGTGAACAACGACCTCAGGGATACCGCCGACCATGGAGCTAACGACGGGGGTTTCGCAGGCCATGGCTTCAAGGTTAATGATGCCGAATGGCTCGTAGATTGATGGGCAACAGAAGACGGCTGCACCAGAGTAAAGTTGGATGACGTCGGTCTTGTTGACCATCTCGTCGATCCAATAAATGCCATCGCGCTCTGCGCTGGCTTGAGCCACGGCGGCTTTCATCTCAGTACTGATCTCTTTGGTGTCGGGAGCTCCTGCGCAGAGAACTACATTATAGCCATCGTTCATAGACTTGATTGCCTCCACCAGGTGGATGATGCCCTTCTGGCGAGTGATACGGCCGACAAAGAGGACGAAGGGCTTGTCGTTGGGGATCTTGAACTTACTTAGTGCCGGAGTGGGATCGACTGACTTGTATTCTTCGGTGTCGATGCCGTTGTAGATAACGTGAATCTTTTCTGGCGCGACGTTGAAGTGCTTTAAGAGGTCGGTCTTAGTGCCTTCAGAAACAGCGACTACCGCATCAGCCATTTCTAGGGCAGATTTTTCGACCCAAGAGCTGAAATCGTAACCACCTTTTAGTTGCTCACGCTTCCATGGGCGAAGGGGTTCGAGCGAGTGACTAGTTATGACGAGGGGAATGCCGTAGTTGATCTTGGTCATGATGCCGGCGAGGTGAGTATACCATGTATGACAGTGCACGACGTCGGCCTCGTTGCCATCGGTATTGTAGCTGATTGCGCGCTGCGAACTTCCGAAGATGGAGTGTAAATGTTTAGGTGCATCAAAATTAGCCGTGTCGATGGGGTAGCCTTTGACTTTAAGCGGGTAGTTACTTTCGGTCTCTAGATCGCCAAAAGCGCGTACATCGACATCGACGTCGGGTAGTTTAGCAAGTTCTCGAGTTAGATACTCTACGTGCACGCCGGCACCACCGTAATTACAAGGAGGGTATTCGTTTGTGTAGATGAGAGCGTTCATAGGTGATTTTTGAAATTCTTTTGCGATCGCGGATAAGTGCGCGAGCAAGCTACAAATTAATTCTTCAGTTACTGGGAGCGATTGTCAGTATTAGATTTTCCATTACAGAGTTCGAAATCGGTTCCCGGTTCTGCTAGGATCAAGTTTACGCCTGCTTACTCGCTGGCCAACTCGATAGACCGGGCTTTGGCGGCTGAGAGTGCTTGATCGACGAGTCTACGTAAGTTCCCTTCTTCGAGGACTTTTAGTGCGGCTGCTGTGGTTCCTTCGGGGGAGGTGACGGCGTTACGTAGGGCTTCGGGGGTTTCTCCGCTCTCGGCAAGGAGCATGGCAGCTCCGAGCAGCGTGTCGACGGCGAGTGCATCGGCGAGACCTTCGTCTAGTCCGCAATTTACCCCAGCCTCGCGCAATGCGGCAGCAAATTCAAACACGTAGGCGGGACCACTGCCGCTGAGTGCGGTGACAGCATCAAGGTCTTCTTCTTCAACTTCGTGGAAATTACCCAAGGAACTAAGGGCATTTTCAACGATTTCCACGTCCTTTTTGGAAAGCTCACGCAGTGGGGCGAATGCGGTAACACCTGCACCGATCTGGCCGGGAGTGTTGGGCATAGTCCGCACGACGTTGCGAGCGTGGGCAAATTTTTCGCTGAGGCGTGCGAGTGGGATGCCTGCGAGAATGGAGAGAATGAGCTTGTCGCGTCCGGCTTCAGCGAGCTCAGCATCAATCTCGGCAAACTGTTGCGGCTTGCAGGCTAGTATAACGGTCTCTGTCTCGTGGAGCACGGGGGTAATATCGGGTAGAAATCGGATACCGGTGGCCTTGGCGAGTGCGGGACCTGTGGGATCATCACCGCAAGTGCAGGCGATCTCTTCGGGGGTATAGTGCTCTTTTTCGAGGAGGCCTCGGACGATGGCGGAGGCCATGCGACCAGCGCCGATAAATGTAATTTTTATGGACATGTTTTCAGTGCGGTTAGAGAGGACGGATTGAGTCGTGACGGTTGAGGACAATCACCGCAACCTGATAAATCAAAGTGGGTAAGTGAGTATCGCGGTGACGCCGCTATCGGCGTTGTCTTTGAGATGAATGTCTCCTTTGAGGTTACGAATGGTATGACGAGCTATGGTTAAACCCATGCCACGACCAACTGAGGTCTTGGTCGTAATAAATGGCTCAAAGAGTGTATCGATAACTTTTGAGTCGATACCCTCGCCCTTGTCGGCGACTTTTAACTGGAGCGTGTCGATACCACTTTTATCCTGGACGCTAGCCAGAAGCGAAATCGTGCGATCGTTCGGCGGGGTATCTATATGATAGCTTTCCCATGCGTTGATTAATAGCTTACCAAGGATGATCTCAAAGGTTTCAGCGTTAGCAGATATACGTGTACTGGCTTCGAGTGATGAGTCGATGAGGACCTCGGTATCGATTTTGTATTCTTCTTTAAAGCGCATGATACTGCTCTCGATTAGATCAGACACTGATATCACTGCCAACTCATGGCGTTCATTGTTAGCGATCGTGCCAAGTTGACCGATGATGTTGATCATGCGTGTGATAGCCTTATCGATGAGTCCGACGTTCCGTTTGATCATGTCGGGACTGTCATGTCCATTTTTCAGCAGGTCGAGGTAACCCACGACGACGCCTAGCAGGTTGTTCAAATTATGCGTGATACCCTTGGTAATCGCACCGACGGCTGCGGCCTTGCGGGCGTCACCGAGTCGCTTTTGTAGCAGTATGTTTTCGTGAAACATTTCCTGCAAGCGTAGTTGAGTATGTATACGGGCGAGGGTTTCGTCGAGATCGATGGGCTTGGTAATGTAGTCGACCGCGCCAGCATCCAGACCTTCGAGCTTTCCTTCCTTCGAGACTTTGGCTGTTATGAATATGATGGGTATCGTCTCGGTCGCTGGGTTCGACTTGAGGCGTTGACAGACCTCAATGCCGTCCATTTCTGGCATCATGATGTCGAGCAAAATGAGGTCAGGATCTGCCTCCTCGACGATGTCTAAGCACTCGCGGCCACTGTAAGCCACGCTGACGTGCATTCCTTGGCGTTCAAGTTTTAGTTGAAGCAGCTTGATGTTGATCGGGTGGTCGTCGACAACAAGTATTCTAGGCTCTTGTTTTTTGCTCAAAATGTGCGCGGCTCGTACCGAAATTTTTTCTGATTTAGGCAGTATTTTTTAGAAGATAAACAAAATCACTTATGATTCTAATTTAGGCAAAACAGAAAATGCGTGTTACGTTTAGTGTGATTAATGAAGGTCAGCTTTTGCTGCTATTAACCAATTTCTCATCAATCACGGCAGTACGGCTCACCATGTCATGTCCCATCTGCTGGCGTTTGTTGAAAAGCAGCGTTACCAGTGTGGCGATCATGCCGATTGGGAAAAAGAAATAGATTGTGAGCGTTTTCAAGCCACCACGTATAATGCCTGCCATAATTGGGGGCTTGCCGAGGGTGACTGTGCTTACGCTGCGAATGCGGCAAATGCGTTTGCCTAGAGAGCTACCGGCAAAAAAGGCCTCGCCTATGGCGAAGTAGAGCCAAAAGCAGAGCATTTGTAGCTCGTTGGCGATGGCGATAGCTTCGGCGAGGCTTTTACTTGGCTCAGGAAGGGGCGCATCAACTGCAGTGTCTCGATCGCCCCACCAGGTGCCGACTGCTTGTGTCCACTCCGTCAGCTCAGTGAATGCGGCGGGATGCGACTGAGGAAGGGCGATCTTCCAAATAATGATCGATGCGACGGCTGAGATGAGGATGAAGTCGAGGAAGAATGCTAAGGCACGTAGGCCGATGCTCGCTGGGGGCATGGGACCATCCTTGCGAAAGACGGAGTCGAGCAGGTTGCCCGCTCTGGGCGTTACAAGCTGCGGGTCTTCGTTCGGGCGCTTGCTCAGATCGTTGGACGGACTTGGCTCAGGCGAACTCATGTGGCTTGGGAGACTTTGAAGGCACGTAGTGTATTGTGCATGAGCATCGCTACCGTCATCGGACCGACTCCGCCGGGCACGGGTGTGATGTGAGAAGATTTCGGTGCGACTGCTTCAAACTCGACATCGCCGACTAGGCGGTAGCCGCGTTTTTTAGTAGCGTCTTCGACGCGATTGATGCCCACGTCGATTATGGCGACGCCCTCCTTAACCATGTCGCCCTTCACAAAATTAGCACGACCGATCGCGGCGATGAGCACATCGGCTTGTCGAGTAATGCTTGGTAGATTGGTAGTGCGCGAGTGACAAACCGTCACAGTCGCATTGCCAGGGAGTGCCTTGCGCATCATGAGCAGTGCGGCGGGTTTACCCACGATCTGGCTACGACCGAGCACAACGACGTGTTTACCCTCAGTCTCTATACCGCTTCGTTTTATCAGTTCGACAATACCTGCAGGCGTGCAAGCCACGAAGCCGTTCTTGTCATCTTGGCAAAGCTTACCGATGTTTAAAGTGTTGAAGCCATCGACGTCCTTACCGGGCAGCACACGGTTGAAGGTCTCCGTTTCGTCGATATGCTTTGGAAGCGGCGCTTGGATCAGGATGCCGTTCACGTTGTGGTCGGCATTAAGGGTGTCAATTTGGGCAAAGAGCTCTTCTCTGCCCACATCTTCAGCCAATAAATAAAGGCGGCTTTCGATGCCGATCCGTTCAGCCGTCTTTTCTTTCTTGCGGACATAGGAGATGGATGCGGGATCGTCGCCCACTCTAATAAAGGCAACGACGGGCTTCTTTCCTGAGAGTTGGCCGACCTCTATGGCGAGTTCTTCAATTATGGATTTTGCGATAGCGTTGCCGTCGATGAGTTTCATGTCCTCAAGCAACGCGAAGCCCTCCTAATTTGGCAACTCTAGAATTCCCTCTTCGTTTTAAGTTTGGCGCTTATTGTATCAGGATGCCGGCGATAGCGGCACTGGACAGATTTGCGAGCGTACCCGCTAGCACCGCCTTGAGACCAAGCCTTGCGATTTCTTGTCGGCGACTTGGAACAAGGCTACCTAAGCCGCCTAGCAGAATAGCGATCGAAGAGAAATTGGCAAACCCGCAGAGCGCAAATGTAATGATTGCCTGCGAACGAGAGCTGAAAGTCTCTTGGATCAAGCCGAATTCAATAAAGGCGACGAATTCATTGATCACCAGTTTTTGACCAATGAAAGATCCACCCATCACGGCATTTTCCCAAGGGATACCAAGCAACCATGCGATCGGGCTGAACATCCACCCTAGGAGCAGTTGTAGCGTTAAACTATCGTAGTTGAAGAGTCCGCCGATTAATCCGAGCAGGCCGTTGAGCAGGGCGATTAAACCGATAAAGGCAAGGAGCATGGCGCCCACATTAAGCGCTAGTTTAAGTCCGTCAGAGGCCCCACCTGCGGCTGCATCAAAGACGTTTGTTGGTTTGTTAGCAGGATCTTCTTTTAGTTCGCTATTATCAGTGGTCTCGATTTCAGGGATCAAAAGTTTGGCAAAAAGTAGTCCGGCAGGTGCGGCCATGAAGCAGGCCGCCAGCAAGAAACGCAAGTCGATCCCCATCGCAGCATAACCAGCTAGTACGCTACCCGCAATCGAAGCCAGTCCACCGACCATAACAGCAAAAAATTCCGACTGTGTCATCCGCCCGAGATAGGGTTTAATTGCAAGTGGCGCCTCTGTTTGCCCAACAAAGATATTGGCTGTGGCGCTGAGAGATTCTGCGCGGCTTGTGCCCAAAAGTTTACGTATGCCACCGCCGATGATCATCACGATAAATGGCATCACTTTGAGATAATAGAGCACGGAAATTAGGGAAGAGAAAAAGATAATTACCGGGAGCACTTTAAACGCGAAGATGAAACCGAGACTAGCAGATGGATCACTAAGTCCTCCAAATATAAAACTAATTCCATCGTCTCCGTAGGCAATCACTGTGCTGACAATTACGGAGAGTTTCTCTAGAGCCATCTTACCGATCGGGACGTAGAGTACTAAAAGTCCGAAGCCAAACTGGATTCCGATCGCCCCAATTACCGTGCGCCAGTTGATGTTTTTTCTCGAACTAGACAATAAAAAGGCGATCGTGATTAGGGCGCAGTAACCGAATAGACTTGTTATCATACATAAGGAGATTAAAGGGGTAGGCACCATTTGCAAGCCTTCCGACCTGCCCTTGGTAGCTAGTCTTGTAACGAGATGATCATTTGGCTGTTTATTGCTCTGTAGCATACATGTATGATACAGAAACGCCCATTCCGACGCCCCAAAAAAATGCAAAAAGGTACTTGCACAGGAAAGGCGACCCGCTACCTTCACCGGCTTTCTCTATTTCCAGCGATCAATTTTCAATGCCAACAATTAACCAACTAGTCCGCAACCCTCGTGTTGTTCAGAAGGTGAAATCAAAGTCTCGTCACCTGGATAAGAACCCATTCCGTCGTGGAGTCTGTGTTCAAGTAATGACTCGCACTCCTAAAAAGCCGAACTCTGCTATCCGTAAGGTGGCCAAGGTTCGCCTGACTAATGGGCACGAAATTATTGCTTACATCCCTGATGAAGGCCACAATCTGCAGGAGCATAGTATTGTGCTCGTTCGTGGCGGTCGTGTTAAAGACCTTCCTGGTGTCCGTTATCACATTGTTCGTGGCACACTTGACTGCGTGGGCGTTGAGAAACGTCGCCGTAGTCGCTCTAAATATGGCGTCAAACGTCCTAAAGACGCTTCTTAAGCGAACGACTTATTCTTTTATTACTAATTTTTAATTCTC